>JBJMLK010000174.1:0-17166 GCA_045805345.1 Thermoleophilaceae bacterium
CAGCGCATCCCGTTGTCGTACGCGATGTCGCGCTTCGCGAACTTGTGCTTGTGCACGCGCACGTTGATGGTGCCTTTGTAGAGCGCGTAGCTGCCGGTGTCCCCCTCGAGCGGATCGAGCACGTAGCGGCCCGGCTTGAGGCGAACCCGGTAGTGCCCGTCGCGCTTGCGGCTCGTGAACCGCTTGACCTCGCTGCGATCGCACGCCTTCAGCACGCGGACGGTCGCCTTCAGGGGCCCGGACGTACAGCCCGCCCCGTCCTCGGAAGCCGGGCCCGGACACCCGCCGACGGTGATCGTGCCGCGCACGCCGTTGTCGAGCTTCGCGTCCGCCGCCGGCGCCGCGATCAAGCAGCAGAGCGCCGTCGTCGCCAGAGCGGCGGTGCGGCGCCCCGGCACTGCTAGGCCGCCTCGAGCAGCGAGTCCAGCACGCCGGCGCGGTCGGCCTCGAGCAGCTCGCGGAAGCCGCCGATCGCGCGGTCTCCGACCACGATCTGCGGGAACGTCATCTGACCCGTGCGGGCCACGAGGTCGGTGCGGCCGACGGGGTCCTTCGCCAGGTTCACCTCGTCGTACTCGACGCCGCGGCTCTGCAGCAGCGCCTTCGCCTGTCGGCAGAAGCCGCACGGCTCGGTGGTGTAGAGGGTTACCCGGGTCGTGTCCGGCATCTGCGAAAAAGTGTAGGAAATGCCGGGAACATTCAAGACGGAAGCCGTGGTATTGCGCTCGATTCGCTACGGCGAGGCTGACAGGATCCTCCACCTCTACAGCCGCGAGCGCGGTCGCCTCAATGGGATCGCGAAGGGCGTCAGGCGCGTCAAGTCGCGCTTCGGAGGGCGGCTCGAGCCGCTGTTCCGCGTCCAGCTGCTCGCTCACGAGGGCCGGAGCGAGCTGGTCACGATCACCTCGGCTGAGACGGTCGACGCCCACGCTCACCTCCGCGACCGGCGCGAGTCGCTCGAGCGCGCCACGCAGGCCTGCGACGCGGTGCTGCGCCTGCTCGACTCGGCCGAGCCCAACCCCGCCGCCTACAACCTGCTCTGCCACGAGCTCCAGCTGCTCGACCGCGAGCCCGCCGCCGCCACGCGCGGCCAGGCGCTCGCCTTCCGGGCCAAGCTGCTGCTCGCCGCCGGCTTCGCGCCCGAGCTGGCCGCGTGCGCCGCCTGCGGCGAGCGCGAGCACCTGGGCGGCTTCTCGGCCAGCGCCGGCGGCGTGGTCTGCCCGGGCTGCGAGGCCGGCTCGTTCCCGATCGACCAGGAGGCGCACTCGTTCCTGGTCGGCGCGCTCGGCAGCCCGCTGGCGGAGCAGCCCTCGGCGTCCGACCGTGCACTGGGCCAGGCCGACCGCGCGCTGGCGGAGACGATGGAGTACCACGCTCATGTGAGGCTGCGCAGGGTGGCCTAACTAGACTCGGCACCGCCGATGGGAGAGGACGGCAAGCTGGTCTACGACTTCGCCGAGGGGTCGCGCGAGATGCGCGCGCTCCTTGGTGGCAAGGGCGCCAACGTGGCCGAGATGACGCGCGTGCTCGGCGCCGACCGGGTGCCGGCGGGCTTCACGATCACCACCGCCGCATGCGTGGCGTACATGAACGCGGGCCGCAGCGAGCCCGAGGGGCTGGCCGACGAGGTAGGAGCCGCACTCGCTCGGCTCGAGGCTCAGGCGGGCAAGCGGCTGGGCGACCCCTCCGACCCGCTGCTCGTGTCGGTCCGCTCGGGGGCGCGCGAGTCGATGCCCGGGATGATGGACACCGTCCTCAACCTCGGGCTGAGCGACGCGTCGGTCGAGGGCCTGGCGCGGGCGATGGGCAACGACCGGGTGGCCTGGGACTCCTACCGCCGCTTCGTGCAGATGTTCGGCAACGTCTGTCGCGGGGTCCCGGGGGAGGAGATCGAGGACGCGATCAAGCGGCGCAAGGAGGGCGCGGGCGTGACCGACGACACCGAGCTGTCGGTCGACGACCTGCGCGCGCTCACCGACGACTTCAAGGCGCTCTACCGCGACCGCACCGGCGAGGAGTTCCCGCAGGAGCCGCGGGAGCAGCTGCGGCAGGCGATCCGCGCCGTGTTCGACTCGTGGATGGGCGACCGCGCGGTGGAGTACCGGCGCATCAACCGCATCCCCGACGACTGGGGCACCGCCGTGAACGTGCAGCAGATGGTCTTCGGGAACACTGGCGACGACTCGTGCTCGGGCGTGGCGTTCTCGCGCGACGAGATCACGGGCGCCCCCGCGCCGTCCGGCGACTTCCTGGTGAACGCGCAGGGAGAGGACGTCGTGTCGGGGGTACGCACGCCGCGGGACCTCGCGGAGCTGGGCGAGTCGATGCCCGCGGCGCACGAGACGCTCATGGAGATCCTGCGCACCCTGGAGGCGCACTACAAGGACATGCAGGACACCGAGTTCACGGTCGAGGACGGCCGCCTCTACATGCTCCAGACGCGCAGCGCCAAGCGCCCGGCGCAGGCCGCCGTGAGGTTCGCGGTGGACGCGGTCGAGGAGGGGCTGCTCACGCGCGAGGAGGCGATGCGCACGATCGACCCCGACGCCCTCGACGCTCTGCTCCACCCGACGTTCGGCCGCGAGGCCGACTACCACGTGGTGGCCCGCGGTGTGCCGGCGTCGCCGGGGGCGGCGAAGGGCGAGGTGGTGTTCACCGCCGAGCGCGCCGTGGCGGCCGCCGAGGCCGGGCGCGACGTGGTGCTGGTGCGCCCGTTCACGGAGGCCGACGACGTGGCCGGCTTCTTCGCCGCACGCGGGATCGTCACGTCCGAGGGCGGCAAGGCGAGCCACGCCGCGCTGGTGGCGCGGGGCATGGGCCGCCCGGCGGTCTGCGGCGTCGGCGAGCTCGAGATCGACCTCAAGGAGAAGCTCGCGCGCGTGAACGGCACGGTGCTGAGCGAGGGCGACCTGATCGCGCTCGACGGCTCGCTCGGCGTGATCACGACCGACGACGTGCCGCTCGTGGACCCTGAGGTCGACGAGCGCTTCGAGACGATCCTCGAGTGGGCCGACGAGATCCGCACGCTGGGCGTGCGCACCAACGCCGACACGCCCGAGGACGCCCGCCGCGCGCGCGAGTTCGGCGCCGAGGGCATCGGCCTCTGCCGCACCGAGCACATGTTCATGGCCGCGGACCGCCAGCCCAAGATGCGGGCGATGATCATGGCCGAGAGCGAGTCGGACAGGCGCCGGGCGCTCGAGGAGCTGCTGCCGCTCCAGCAGCGCGACTTCGAGGGCCTGTTCGAGGAGATGCGCGGCCTGCCGATCACGATCCGGCTGCTCGACCCGCCGCTGCACGAGTTCCTCCCGAGCGCGGAGGACCTGGCACAGGAGGTGGAGCGGGCGCGCCAGGAGGAGACGGACGACCTGGCCGACCTCGAGGAGACCCTGGAGCGCGTGCACTCGCTCGTCGAGACCAACCCGATGCTCGGCACCCGCGGCGTGCGGCTCGGCATCCTGCACCCGGAGATCTACGAGATGCAGGCGAAGGCCATCGTGCGTGCGGCGCGCGCGGTGAAGGACCGGTCCGGCAAGGCGCCGGAGCTCGAGATCATGATCCCGCTTGTGGCGTACGAGAAGGAGCTGCTCACGATGCGCCAGCTGGTCGAGCGCGTGTTCGGCGAGGAGGGCGGCGACGGGCTCGAGCTGTCGGTGGGCACGATGATCGAGCTGCCGCGCGCGTGCTTCGTCGCCGACCGCATCGCCACGGTCGCCGACTTCTTCTCGTTCGGCACGAACGACCTGACGCAGACGGCGCTCGGCTTCTCGCGCGACGACGTGGAGCGCGGCTTCCTCGCTAAGTACCGCGAGCTGCGGATCGTGGACCGCAGCCCGTTCGAGACGATCGACAGGCCCGGCGTCGGCTGGCTCGTGCGGCTGGCCGCGTGGACGGGCCGCGAGGCCAAGCCGCACCTCAAGCTCGGCATCTGCGGCGAGCACGGCGGCGACCCTGAATCGATCGAGTTCTTCCAGATGGCGGGGCTCGACTACGTGAGTTGCTCGCCGTTCCGCGTGCCGGTCGCGCGCGTGGCCGCGGCCAAGGCCGCGCTCAGCTGAATCAAGCCACGCGCCACGCCCCTATCATCCGTGCGGATGCGGAGGGGGATCGCAGCGCTGGTACTGGCCGCGGGAGTCGCGTTGATGGCGGCCGCCGTCGCCTTCGCGCACGTCGAGCGCACCGCGTACTGGCCGAACCCGCAGCCGGACAGGGCCGTGTCGCCGGCCGCCGGCGGCAAGGTGCCGAAGGCGCGCTCGCTTGCATCGGCCCTGCGCAAGGGCGCCCCGGGCACTACGCGCGTGGTCTGCCACAGGAGCTCGCTCAAGAGCGCGTTCAAGGACATCTCCGACGCGCGCAACCACGGCTACGTGATCCGCCCGTCGCAGCCGCGGCTGCACATCTCGAAGCGCAAGGCCCGCTCGTTGCGCAACCTCAACCGCCGCCTCTACAAGCACTGCGGGTTCCACCAGATCCAGCCGGCGCTCACGAAGTCGCGCAACAACGACCGGGTCGTGATCATGCCCGGCGTCTACACCGAGCCGGAGTCGCGCGCCAAGCCCACGCACGACCCGAGGTGCGCGAAGTACCAGGAGAACGGCGACCACGGCGCGGGCGGGCTGTCCTACCTGTACCAGTTCAAGTGCCCGAACGACCAGAGCCTGCTGGCGCTGCCCGGGCGTGTGCCCGGCAAGGGCAAGGACCCGCCGCCGCGCGACAACCGGCACGGCATCCCGAACTCCGGGCGCTGCCTGCGCTGCAACGTGCAGATCGAGGGATCGGGCGCCACGCCTGACGCCACGGTGGTCGACACGGGCGACAAGAGGCATCCGCGCGGCCCGAACGGCATCGGATCCACGAAGGACGTCGGCCTGCGTGCCGATCGCGCCGACGGCTTCGTGCTGCGCAACATGAAGTTCCGCCACGCCGCGGAGCACGACGTTTACGTGATGGAGACCGACGGCTACCTGATCGACCGGCTGAAGTTCTATTACGCCGGTCAGTACGGGGAGCTGACGTTCGCCAACGACCACGGCCTGGTCAAGAACTGCGAGGCGATCGGCAACGGCGACTCCGGCGTGTACCCGGGCGGCGCAGTCGACTCCGGTGAGCAGCGGCCCGCGAGCTGGAAGAAGCCGCGGCTCAACCAGGCGATCACGAAGTGCGACGTGCACCACAACACCCTCGGCTACTCCGGCACGATGGGCAACGCCACGCACGTCTACAACAACGACTTCTACGACAACTCGACGGCGATCGCCACCGACTCCTTCTACGCGGGCGGCCACCCGGGCTACCCGCAGGACTCGGCGCACTTCGAGAACAACCGGATCTACTCGAACAACTTCAACTCGTACACGCCCAACTCGGACGTCGCGCCCGACGTGCCGGTGCCGGTCGGGACGGGGATCCTCATCGCCGGCGGCAACAACGACGTGGTCGCCGGAAACCGGATCTGGGACAACTGGCGCCGTGGCACGATGCTGATCGCGGTACCCGACGCGGTGTCCGACAAGTACGACAGCGCCGAGTCGACCTCGCACCGCAACCGCTACCACGACAACGTGATGGGCATCGCACCGGGCGGGAAGCGGATGCCCAACGGCGTGGACTTCTGGTGGGACCAGCACCCGACCAACCGGAACAACTGCTGGTACCACAACATCGGCTCGAAGGGCACCGAGGCGAGCATCACGAGCGACCCGCCGCCGCCGATGCTGCCGTCCAACTGCCAGAACGTGAGCACGGGCGCCACCTACGCGGAGAAGGGACCGGAGCTGGGCGGCTGCGCGGCGTCGATCGAGCAGGACGAGTACGACGCGAACCTCTGTCCGTGGTTCCGCACCCCCCCGAAGCCGGGCCCGAACGGGGGCCCCGCCACCCTGGGGACCGCCGCCGGGGCCGAGGCGGGCCAGAACCTGCCCAAGCTCTGCGACATGCTGCCCGGGCAGACGCTCTCGTGCGCACCGTTCCGCGGAGTCCGGCCGTAGGCGCCGCGAGCGGAGCCGGCGTCGGCGCACCGCTCGCGCGGGCGCCGCTGGCACGGCGCTCGCCGCTCCCGCGCCGCGCCTGGATCGCGCTGCTCGGGCTGGTGCTCGCGGGCGCGGCCGTCGCGGGCACGCTCGCGCTGACGAGCGGCGGCGCCGAGCACGCCGCGCGCCCGGCGCTGCCACCACGGATCGACGGCGTCTCGCTGCAGTCGGCCAACTGCACCAACTGGTGGGGGGCGAGCGAGGCGGAGCGCCGCGGGGCGATCGCCGGCCTGACGCGCTCGATAGGCGGCCCGACTCCGTACGGCCCGGGCACGACGCTCCCCGCCGCGAGGGTGCACGCGCTCTTCGACCGCGTCTGCACACCGAGCTTCACCCGCCACTTCATGCTGTACGAGATCTACATCCGTGCAGCCGGCTTCAAGTCGCTCGGGGGGTAGCGGTCCCCGCCGCCCGCCGCGGCGGCTGAGACAATGGGGCCATGGCCACCGTCGCCTCCCCAGCCGCCTTCCGTGAGCGCATCGAGGCGCTCGAGGAGCACGCGCTCGCGCCGGCCGCCGCCCGCTCGTACCCCGCCCGGCGGGCCGCGCCCGAGGAGGACTCGCCCCTGCGCACGCCGTTCCAGCGCGACCGCGACCGGATCGTCCACGCGAAGGCGTTCCGCCGGCTCAAGCACAAGACGCAGGTGTTCATCTCGCCCGAGGGCGACCACTACCGCACGCGGCTCACGCACACGCTGGAGGCCGCCGGGATCGCGCGCACCGTCGCCCGGGCGCTGGCGCTCAACGAGGACCTGACCGAGGCGATCGCGCTCGGGCACGACCTCGGCCACCCGCCCTTCGGCCACATCGGCGAGGCGGTGCTGGACGCCTGCCTGCGGGAGCGCTACGGCACGCGGTTCCGCCACAACCACCACTCGCTGCGGGTGGTCGAGCGGCTCGAGCAGGACGGGCACGGGCTCAACCTCACCGAGCAGGTGCGCGACGGGATCCTCTGTCACACCGGCGACGAGCTGCCGGCCACGCTCGAGGGCCGGATCGTGCGGCTGGTCGACCGGATCGCGTACATCAACCACGACATCGACGACGCCGTGCGCGCGGGCGTGCTCTCGCGCGAGGAGCTGCCGGCCGAGCAGATCGCCGTGCTCGGGGAGACGGGCTCGCGCAGGATCGACACGCTCGTGCGCGACCTGGTGGAGCGCACGGCCGCGGCGGGCGACGTGGTGCAGGGCGAGGAGGCCGGGGCCGCGATGGGCGCGCTGCGCACGTTCATGTTCGACCGCGTGTACCTGGCGCCGGCCGCGCAGCGCGAGAAGCCGCGGATCGAGCGGATGCTGCGCGCGCTGTTCGCGCACCTGGCCGATCACCCGCCGCCGTCGCTCGTCGAGGGGGCGAGTGAGGAGGAGCGGGTGGTCGACTACCTGGCCGGGATGACGGACAGGTTCGCGGTGCGGGCGTTCGCCGACCTGTCGGTGCCGCAGGGGTTCTAGGCACGGGTGGAGCCGGAGCCGCACGAGCGCGACCTGGCCGATGCCCGCCGGCAGCGGCGCTGGCTGATCGCCGCGAGCGCGGTGGTCGTGGTGGCGCTCGCGGTGATCGCGATCGCGATCGGCGGCGCCGGCGGCGACACCGCGGGCACGACCACCGGCAGGCCCGCGGGCCGGGTGGCCGTGGGCGGCCTGTTCGCCGGGATCCCGCAGCGCGGCGTGGAGCTGGGCAGCCCGCGCGCGCCGGTGACCGTCACCGAGTTCGCCGACCTCCAGTGCCCGTACTGCGGCGCGAGCGCGCGCGAGGAGCTTCCGCGGGTGGTGGCGCGCTACGTGCGCCCCGGGCGGGTCAGGCTCGTGTTCAGGAACCTGGCGTTCCTCGGACCGGACTCGCTGAGGGGGGCGCGGGTGGTGGCCGCGGCCGCCCTGCAGAACAGGATGTGGCAGATGGTCGACCTGGTCTACCGCAACCAGGGCGAGGAGAACTCGGGCTGGGTCACGGACGCCTACCTGCGCCGGGTCGCGGCCGCGGCGGGGGTCGACGTGGCGCGCGCGTTCGCGCAGCGCGGCTCGGTAGCGGCGAACGCGATCCTCGAGGAGGCGCACTCGATGGGCAAGGCCGTCGACGTGAAGTCCACGCCCACGTTCGTGATCGCCCGGGGTGGCCGCGAGGTGAAGCGCGTGACCGGCTCGGGCGCGCTCGAGGGAGCGCTGGCGGAGGTGCTGAACGCGTCGTGATCGTGGGCCAGGGCGTGACGATCATCCCGGTAGTTGCGGCAGTCGGGGTGCGGCGCGACCCGGCTCCGGCGAGGGCGGACGTCTAGCCTCCCCGCCGTGGCGCGCTACACGAAGGAGTCGATCGAGCGGGTCAAGGAGGCGGTCGACATGGTCCAGCTCGTGGGCGCGCGCAGCGACCTGCGGCGGGTCGGGACCCGCTGGGTGGGGCTGTGCCCGTTCCACGACGAGCGGACGCCGTCGTTCTCGGTCAACGCCGAGCACAAGCTCTACCACTGCTTCGGCTGCGGTGAGTCGGGCGATGCGATCGGCTTTGTGCGCGCCACGGAGGCGTTGGACTTCCCTGGCGCGGTCGAGCTCCTGGCGGACCGCTATGGCGTGGAGCTCAAGCGCGAGGCCGAAGATCCGCAGGCGGAGGCGCGGCGGCAGCGGCTGGCGCGGCTCGGCCAGCTGGTGGAGCGAACGGCCGCGTACTACGCGCGCTTTCTGTGGGAGTCGCGCGAGGCGGCGCGGGCGCGCGACTACCTGGCCGGGCGCGGGCTGAGCGAGGACGTGCTGCGCGACTTCCGCATCGGCTACGCGCCAAGCAAGTGGGACACGGTCACGGTCAGGGCGCAGAAGGACGGCTTTCGCCAGGAGGAGCTGGCAGCGGCAGGTCTGGCGCAGCGCGGGCGGCAGGGCGGCTTCTACGACCGGTTCCGCGGCCGCATCATGTTCCCGCTCTCCGACGCCCGCGGGCGGGTGCTCGGTTTCGGGGCGCGCTCATTGTCCGACGACCAGCCGCCGAAATACATCAATACGTCGGAGAACGAGCTTTACCATAAGGGCCGGCAGCTGTTCGGGATAGACCGTGCGAGGGCGGCGGCGGCCAAGAAGGGGCGTATAGTGGCGGTTGAGGGGTACACGGACGTGCTTGCTCTCCATCAGGGAGGGATCACAGAGAGCGTGGCCATCATGGGCACGGCGCTTACGCAGGAGCAATTGGCTGAGCTGAGCCGGGCGGTCGGCGCGGATGGCGCGCTGTATCTCGCGCTCGACGCCGACAGCGCGGGGCAGGAGGCGATGCTGCGCGCGGGCCGCGGCGCGCGCGAGCGCGGCGTGGAGCTGCGCGTGATCGCGATGCCTGAGGGCACCGATCCGGCCGAGCTGGTGGCCGAGGATGGCGCCGAGGCGTTCGAGTCGCTGCTCGAGGGAGCGGTCACGGTGCCCGAGTTCGAGGTGCGACGGCGCCTCGCGGTGATCGACCCGGATCCGCTGGCGCGCGATCGCGCGCTCGGCGACGTGGTGCCGATCCTGCAATCCGTGGCCGCAAATTCCGTGTTAAGGGATCATCTGATGCGGCTTGTTGCCGACAAGCTCGAAGTGCCCCCGGACAACCTCCATGTGATGGTCGACACCTCGAAGCCCGTCGTCCCGCGCGCCACGCCGGCTGACGCCAGCGGTCGCCCGGGCAACGTCGCGGTCGCCGCGGCGCCCGAGGTCGAGCAGGTCGCGGCGATCGAGCGCACCTTCCTGACGATGTGCATGGGCGATCCGGCCAACGGCCGCGAGTACCTCGAGCGGCTCGAGGACGACCACTTCTCCTCCGGGGCGCTGCGCCGCGCGCGCAACCATCTGGTCGAGCACTTCGCCGATCCGCTGGCGAGCCTGCCCGAGGACGACCCGACGCTGTCGGCGCTGATCACGGACCTCGTGATGCGAGGGAGCGAGGAGTACCGCTCGGCCGACGTCCTGCGCCTCACGTTCCTGCAGCTCGAGTACCAGCGCGTGAAGCGCCAGCTCTGGCACGCCGAGCGCGATCGCGACCTCGACCGGCAGCGCGAGCTGTGGCCCGTTCGCGAGAGCATCAGGCTTCAGATCGACGAGCTGATGGGGAGGGACCTGTGAGCGGGGCGACGCAGGAGGGGCGCTTCGACGAGCCCGAGCAGGAGCGCGAGGAGGCGATGCCCAAGGTGTCGGACCTCTTCGACGAGGGCGGGGTGGTCACCGCCGGGCTCAAGCCGAAGGAGCCGGAGGGCGGCGCCGACGACGCTGTCCGCAACTACCTCAAGTCGATCGGCCGCGTGCGGCTGTTGACCAAGGAGGACGAGGTCCGCCTGGCCAAGCGGGTCGAGGCCAACGACATGGAGGCCAAGAACCAACTGATCGAGGCGAACCTGCGGCTGGTGGTGTCGATCGCCAAGCGCTACAGCGGGCGCGGTCTGACGCTGCTCGACCTGATCCAGGAGGGCAACCTCGGGCTGATCCGCGCGGTGGAGAAGTTCGACTGGAGGCGCGGCTTCAAGTTCTCGACCTACGCGACCTGGTGGATCCGCCAGGGCATCACCCGGGCGCTCGCCGACCAGTCGCGCACGATCCGCATCCCGGTGCACATGGTCGAGCGCATGAACCGCGTCGGGCGCGCGCGCCGCGCGCTGATGCAGAAGAACAACCGCGAGCCGAGCCCGGAGGAGATCGCCAAGGAGGTCGACATGACCCCGGCGCAGGTCGAGGACATCCTCGAGCTCGGCCGTGAGCCCGTCTCGCTCGAGACGCCGGTCGGGGCCGCCGAGGGCGAGACGCGCCTGGCCGACTTCATCGAGGACGACGCCTCCGAGGCGCCGATCGAGCAGGTGTCGTCGACGATGCGCCAGCGCGACCTCGAGGCCGCGCTCCGCTCGCTGCAATGGCGCGAGCGGCGGGTGCTCGAGCTGCGCTACGGCCTCTCGTCGGAGGAGCCGATGACGCTCGAGGCGATCGGCTCAGAGGTCGGCGTGACGCGCGAGCGCGTGCGCCAGATCGAGTCGAAGACGCTCTCGAAGCTGAAGAACTCCCGCGAGGCGGACAAGCTCAAGGAGGAGTAGCTCGGGGGGAGGGACTCGAACCCTCAACCTATCGGTTAACAGCCGATCGCTCTGCCGATTGAGCTACCCCCGACCGCGCGCGCAAGCCTAGCGCTAGTGGTGCCGCTCTTCGGCATCGCCGCGCAGCCGCAGCGCAAGCGGGTAGAGGTACCAGAGGGACACGAAGAGGCCCGCCGCGCCGGCGGTCACGATCACCACGGTCGGCGACTTGAACAGGACGTCGGTGATCAGCAGGATCACGCCGGTCATGGCCGCGGCCACGAAGCCGAGCCCGATCAGCGTGAGCGTGTTGCCCACCACGATCAGCTTGTGCTTCTGGTGGCGCCGCCACAGCACGCGGTGGTGCGCGGTGGGGGCGATCAGGAACGCCGACGCCGCGGCCGCGCAGAGCAGCGTCACGTAGTAGGTCATGCGCTGGAAGCCGGTGATCTTCGAGAACTGCTGGGTGAACGGGACCGTCAGGAGGAACGCGAACATCACCTGCACGCCGACGAGCGCCACCCGGAGCTCCTGGAGGAGCTCGATCATGCGGCGGTTCTCGCGCTCCCTGCGTTCCTCGTCGTCCACGCCCGCCATGCTATGGACCGGCCTCGCGGTCCGCGAAGGCTTCCACCACCAGCGCCGCGTGCTCGCCGCCGTCGTTGGCTGCCGCCCAGTCGCGCAGCTCGCCCGCTCGCCGTGCGAAGCGCGCGTCGGTCAGCAGCCGCTCGACGGCCAGCCGCAGGCCGCGGGGGCTGACCATCCGCCGCGGCACGGACACGCCGGCGCCGGCCCACGCCACCCGCGAGGCGTTCTCGGCCATGTCGCCCGCCTCCTGGCAAGCCGCCACCGGCACGCCGGACGTGAGCGCGCGGGCCACGGTGCCGTGGCCGGCGTGGCAGACGACGGCGGCGCAGCGCGGCATCGTCCGCGCGTAGGACACCCAGTCGACCAGCCGCGCGTTCGCCGGCACGTGCACGGGGCCGGGCGGCGGGCGCCGGTTGGTGGTCGCGAGCACGCGCACGGGCAGCCGCGCGAGCCCCTCGAGCGCGGCCAAGAGCATCCGCTGACCGGGGTCCTGCGACGTGCTCGGCGCCACCAGCACCAGCGGCTCGTCGCCCGGCGGCAGCTCCACCTCGCCGAACGGCTGCTCCCAGAGGAGCGGGCCGGTGATCTGCATCCACGGGTCCCAGTCGCGCGGGTACTCGAGCTGCGGGAACGTCGCGACCAGCGCCAGCCGGCGCGAGATCCCGTTGTGCTGGTACTCGAGGGGCGGGAGGCCGACGCGCGCCCGCGCGCCGTTCAGGTGGTCCCGTCCCTGCTCGGCGCCCCTCGCGACCAGGGGGTCGAAGCGAGCCCAGAGCGCCCGCCCGGCGCGCGTCCTCGGCAGCCGCGCCCCGATCGAGTAGGGCGGGAAGCCCGGGCCCGGGAGCGGCGACACGTGCGGGATCAGCGTCGCCCAGGGCCGGCCGTCCATCTCCGCGGCCAGCGACGCCGCGACGGTGATGATGTCCACGACCACCACGTCGGGGTCGAACGCGCGAAACGCCGGCAGCGAGTCGCGCGCTCCCCGAACCGCCGCCTGGTACGGCTTCAGGCCGCTGTTCTGCATCGGGAACACCTCGTAGACGGGCGCGGCCGCGAACTCCATCCCCTCCGCCTCCACCTGCTCCCGCCAGCGCGACCAGGTCTCGAGGCACACGTCGTGACCGCGCGAGAGCAGCGCGCGCCCGAGCGCGATCATCGGGAACGCGTGGCCCGGGTCGCCGAACGCGGCGAGCAGGATCCGCCGGCGCGCGCTCAGCTGTTGAGCTCGGCCAGCTGGCGGACCATCCCGACGCGCTCGTCCAGGCTCGGCGCGACGATCGTCGCGAGCAACGTCCCGACCCCGGCGTCGCGGTACATCGCCAGCCGCTCGCTCACGCGGTCGGCCGGCCCGACGAGGCACACCGAGTCGATGAAGTCCTCGGGCAGCGCCGCGGCAGCGTCGTTCTTCTTGCCAGACAGGTACAGGTCCTGGACCTTCTCGGCCGCCTCCTCGAACCCGTAGCGGCGCATCATCGCGTTGTAGAAGTTCTTCTCCTTGGACCCCATCCCGCCGACGTACAGGGCGAGGAACGGCCGCATCACGTCGCGCGCGGCGTCGAGGTCGTCGCCGATGCAGACGTTGACCGTCGGCGCGATGTCGAACGAGCCGTCGTCGAGGTCGCGCCCGGCGCGCGCGGCGCCCTCGTCGAGGGGTCCGCGCAGCTCCTTCGCGTGCTCGGCGCTGAACAGGAACGGGATCCAGCCGTCGGCGATCTCGCCGCACAGCGCGGTGTTCTTCGGCCCGATCGCCGCGATGTAGATCGGGATCCGCTCCTGCTGCGGCGCGATCATCAGCTTGAGCGCCTTGCCCGGCCCGCCGGGGCGGGGGAGCTTGTAGATCTCGCCGTCGTACTCGAGCCGCTCCCGCGCGAGCGCCTTGCGGAGGATGTCCACGTACTCGCGCGTGCGCTGCAGCTGGCGGGCGAATGGCTGCCCGTGCCAGCCCTCGGCCACCTGCGGGCCCGACGGACCGATGCCCAGGATCATCCGCCCGCCCGAGAGCTCGTCGAGGGTGGCCGCGGTCATGGCGGTCATGGCCGGCGTGCGCGCCGGCATCTGGAAGATCGCCGAGCCGATCCGGATCCGCTCCGTCTGCGCCGCGAGCCAGGCGAGCACGGTGGCCGTGTCCGAGCCGTAGGCCTCGGCGGCCCACACCGAGTCGAACCCGGCGGACTCCGCCTCCTTGACCATCTTCAGCTGGTCCGCGGGGGTGATCCCGAGACCCCAGTACGCGACGTTCAGGCCGAGCTTCATCTGCAAGCTTCCTCTCACTGGAAGGGGATGGCTTGTTTGCGGCGACGCCGTCCCGGTAGATTTCTGGGCAGGCGGGGCATCCTAAAGGCCAGGGATCCCGGGGAACCGATGGGAGCTGCTTGAGACGGGAACGTAAGCGTGCGCAGGACCTGAGGCGGGCGATCGACTGCCTGCCGCGCCACACGCGCGAGGCCATGCTCGACGGCGTCGAGCAGAACCCGATCATCGTCGGCGCCTACACCGACGGCTCCGGCGGCGTCTGCCCGATGCTCGCGGCGCACCGCGGCGGAGGCCGCACCAGCCTCGCCAGCTTCGCTCGCGCGTGGGACCGCTACACCGAGGCGAGCGCCGCCCGCCGTGCCACGGGCCGCGAGCTCAACACCCTGCGCGCGATGCTTGAGGCGAGCCTCTACTACGAGCCCGACTCGGGCGACCTGGCGCAGGCCGCGGCCGAGGTGCGCGAGCAGCGAGCCGCGGCCGGCGCGGCGCCCGCCGCCGAGGCCACGCCCCGCGAGACCGGCGAGCGCGACCGCTCCGACGAGCTGCGCCCCCGTGCCGGCTGGGCCTGGCTCCGCGTGTTCCGCCGCTACGACGACTGGCAGGAGGCGCTCGCCCGCGCCGAGGAGCAGCAGGCCGACCAGGCCGCCGCGCGCGACCGCTCACGCGATCGCGAGCGCGAGCTCGTCTGACCCGCCGCGTCGGCTAGGCCGTGCCTAGGTCGCGCGCATCAGGTCGCCCGGCCTGACGAACTGGATCTCGGGCACGATGCAGGCCGGTGAGGTGCGCAGCAGGAAGCGCACGCCCTCCGCGATGTCCTCCGGCTGGATCATCTCGTCCTTCGAGACCTGGCCCTCCACCCAGTCGGTCATCGGCGTGGCCACGAAGGCCGGGCAGAAGGCGGTCACCTGTATGCCCTCCTTGCCGAGCTCCCCGTGGGCGGCCTGGCTGAGCCCGACCACGGCGGCCTTCGTGGCCGAGTAGGCAGCGAGCCACGGCTGGCCGTGCTTGCCGGCGATCGACGCGGTGTTGACCACCAGCGCCTTGCCGTGCTCGGCACCCGCCTCCTTGAGCATCGGGATCGACTCGCGCAGGGTCAGGTAGACGGCGCGCAGGTTCACGTTGAGCTGCATGTCGAGCTTCTTGGTCTCGTGCTCCGCGATCTCGCCGCCGATCCCGACCCCGGCGTTGTTGATCAGCACGTCCATGCGCCCGTAGCGCTCGCGGTGGCCCTTCACCAGGTCCACCACGTCCTGCTCGTTGGCCATGTTCGCCGGCACGGCCTCGACCTCGAGCCCCTCGTCGCGCAGCGTCTGGACCGCCGCCTCGAGCTTGTCCGGCCGCCTGGCGGACACGGTGAGCGTGTATCCGTCCTGTCCCAGTGCGCGGGCGATGGCGTGGCCGATGCCGCTCGAGCCGCCGGTCACGAGTGCTGAACGCCCTGCCATGAGTGCCTCCTGCGTTGGGGTCGGATCTGCTCCTGCCCCTGGTTTCTATCCGAGCGCGCGTCGGGAGGCAGTGCCGCTCGCTCGGGGTCGCTCGTCATAGGCTTCCTCACGTGGTGGGGACGGGCCATCCGAGGTGGCCGCTGCTCGCCGCCGCGGTGGCAGCGGCGCTGTCCGGCTGCGGCGGCGGCGGGCCGTCGAGCCACGAACGCCCGCCGGCGGTCCCGGCGCCGCAGGGATTCCCGGATCCGGGCGGGCGGACGTTGCGCGAGCTGCGCGGCACGCTCGGCCCGGGCCCGCGCCTGGCGACGTCGGTGTCCGTGCTCGAGCCGGGCCGAAACCGCGTGGCCTTCGCCCTGTTCGACCGCGCTCGGCGGCAGATCGGGGACACGCCCACCGCGCTCTACACCGCCCGCGCCGACGGCACGGACCTGCGCGGTCCGTTCCGGGCGCGCTACCTGTCGCTCACCACGCCGCCGCGGTTCCGCAGCCGCACCACGGCCGCCGACGCCGACTCCGCGAACTCGATCTACGTGGCGCGCCCCGCCTTCCACGGGCCCGGCGAGTACCGGCTGCTGGGCGTGGCCCAGCTCGACGGCCGGGTGGTCGGCGCGAGCCCGGTGACGGTGATCGTGCGGCGCGGCTCGTCGCCGCCCGACGTCGGCGAGCGTGCGCCGAGCGTGCACACGCCCACCCGCGCGTCGGTCCATGGGGACGTCGCGTCGATCGACACGCGCGTGCCGCCCGACTCGATGCACGACGCCGACCTCGCGGCGGTGCTCGGCCGGCGGCCGGTGATGCTGCTGTTCGCCACGCCCGGGCTGTGCCCGAGCCGGATCTGCGGGCCGGTGGCCGACATCGTCGAGGAGCTCAAGTCCGCCCACTCGGCCGATGCGGACTTCATCCACGTGGAGATCTACAACAGCAACCGCCCGGAGGCGGGCCAGCGCCCGGCCGTGCGGGCCTACAGGCTGCCGTCGGAGCCGTGGCTGTTCGCGATCGACCGGTCGGGCCGCGTGGCGGCGCGGATCGAGGGCGCGTTCTCGCTGGACGAGGCGCGGCGGGCGCTCGACGCGGCGGTGCACCGCTAGGTTCGGGTCATCTGCTTCGCGTATGACAGCCGGCCGCCGGACCTTCCAGCGGACCTCGCCCTGCGCCCGGTCGCCGGCGGCGCGGCGGCCGAGCGGCTCGAGCTCGAGTCGGCCGACGGCACGCGCTTCTCTGCGGCGCTGGCCGTGGCCGAGGATCCGCGCGAGCCCGCGGTGGTGATCCTTCCGGACGTCCGCGGCCTCTATCGCTTCTACGTCGAGCTGGCCGAGCGCTTCGCCCAGGCCGGCCACAGCGCGATCGCGATCGATTACTTCGGCCGCACCGCGGGGCTCGGCGAGCGCGACGAGGACTTCGACTACATGGAGCACGTTCAGCAGACCCGCGTCGAGACGGTGCAGGCGGACACGGCCGCGGCCGTCGAGGCGCTGCGCGAGCGGGCCGGCGCCGCGCGGGTGGCCACCGTCGGCTTCTGCTTCGGAGGGACCCACTCGTTCCTGGCGGCGGCCAGTCCCGACCTTCCGCTCGCCGGGGCCGTGGGCTTCTACGGCGCGCTGGCGGACCGGCCGACCCGGCCGTCGCCGATCCCCGGTGCCGCCGCCACGCGCTGCCCTGTGCTCGGCCTGTTCGGCGGCGCCGACGAGCACATCCCGCAGGATCAGATCGACGCCTACGACGCTGGGCTCGGCGAGGCGGGCGTCGAGCACGAGCTGGTGGTGTACCCGGGCGCGCCGCATTCCTTCTTCGACCGGTCGTTCGAACAGCACGCCGAGGCGTGCGAGGACGCCTGGCGGCGCGTGCTCGGC
>JBJMLK010000175.1:0-7966 GCA_045805345.1 Thermoleophilaceae bacterium
CAGCTCGGCGCCGAAGCCCTCGGCCTGGCGGCCGGCGAGCCGCGCCAGCTCGGCCCCGCCGATCCCGCCCGGGAACCCGAAGAAGTTCTCGATCAGCGACGTGTGCGACGCCTGGCCGCCCGGCACCTCGCGCTCCACGACCAGCGTGGTGAGGCCGTCGGACGCGGCGTAGACCGCCGCGGCGAGGCCGGCGGGCCCGGCCCCGACGATCACCAGGTCGTAGTCGCCGCGCGCCGGCGCCTCGGTCATGCCCCAGGCCTTGGCGACCCGCTCGAGCGTCGCGCCCTCGATCACCGTGCCGTCGTCCACGAGCACCGGCAGCTCCGCGCTCTCCGCGCCGCGCTCGGCCAGCAGCCGCCGGGCCTCGGGCTCGGCCACGTCGTGCCACTCGAACGGCTGCGCGATGCGGGTGAGGAAGTCGCGCAGCACGTGGTCCGCGGCCTCCATCCGGCGACCGACGACGGTCACCTTCGGCCGGACCGGGCTCACGTCGGGCGCAGGCGGAACATCAGCTCGTCCACGTAGCACCAGCTCCAGTCCTCGCCCGGCTCCGCCGAGCGGATGATCGGATGCCCGCTCTCGCCGTGGTGAGCCGTGGCGTGCCGGCCCGGCGAGTTGTCGCAGCAGCCGATGTGCCCGCAGGTCTGGCACATCCGCAGGTGCACCCAGCGCGTGCCGTCGCGCAGGCACTCCTCGCATCCGGCGATCTCCTCGGGCAGCGCGAGCAGCTCCACTTCGTCGAGGTGACCGCATTCGGCCATGCGGCTCTCAGCTTACGCTTCCAAAAAGCCCCGCCGCGGGTTAGCCTGAACGGGTGAAGCGACTGGCCCCGCTCCTCGCGCTGGCGTTTGCGCTGGCCGCCGCGCCGCCGGCCGGCGCGGCCGACCCGATCATGCCGCTGCGCGACGTGAGGTCGGGCATGCAGTGCACGGGCCTGACCGTGATCCGCGGCACGACGATCTCGTCGTTCGAGGCCGAGGTGATCGACGTGGTCGACGACGGCACGACGCCCGGCGCCGCCATCCTGATCCGAGTGCGCGGCCCGGCGGTCGACGACACCGGGATCGCCGAGGGCTTCAGCGGCTCGCCGATCTACTGCGACAGGGGCGACGGGGTGGACCGCAACATCGGCGCGATCGCCTACGGGATGGGCGACTACGGCAACAAGCTCGGCCTGGTCACGCCGATCCAGGCGATGATCGGCCAGCCGGTGACACCGCCCGCAGGCGTGCGCAGGCTCACCCGCCGCGAGCGCCGCGCGGTGCATCCGCTGTCGGCTCCGCTGACGATCGCCGGCCTGAGCCCGCGGCTAGCCGCGCGGCTCAGCGCGACCGCGGCCCGGACCGGCGGCCGCGGCGTCTACCCGGTCCCGGCCGGCCCGGCCGGCACGTTCGCGGCGCCGCCGATCGTGCCCGGAGCGTCGCTGGCGGCCGGGCTGTCGAGCGGCGCGGTCGCGATCAGCGCGATCGGGACCGTCACCTACGTGGACGGCAACTCGGTCTGGGGCTTCGGCCACCCGTTCGACTTCGGCGGCCGGCGCTCGCTGTTGCTCCAGGACGCCTACGTCTACACGGTGGTGAACAACCCGAACGGGGACATCGGCGTGAGCTACAAGGTCGCGGCCGCCGGCCACACCCGCGGCACCCTGTCCGGCGACATGCTCTACGGCGTGACCGGCACGCTCGGCGCGCCGCCGCCCACCACCCGGCTGACCGTGAACGCGCACGACCTCGACACCGCGCGCAACCGCACCGCCCGCACCCGGGTGGCCGACGAGGTCGAGCTCGGCCCGCCGATCGGCATCTCGCCGCTGCACGTCGTCGCACCGATCGCGGTGCTCGACGCCACGGACCGCCTGCTCCAGGCCGATCCCGGCCGCGAGACCGCCACGCTGTGCCTGCGCGCGACGGTGGCCGGCCACTCGCGGGCGCTGCGCTTCTGCAACCGCTACGTGGGCGACAACTCGCTGGCCGGGAACGGCAGTCTGCTGGCCGCCTTCGACGTCGACTCCGCCGCCGGGCTGATCGACTCGGCGCAGTTCCGCGGCCTGCGCATCCCGTCGATGACGGCCGACCTCTTCGTGCGGCGCGGTCTGGCGCAGGCGTACATCACGCACGCGCATGCGCCGCACAGGACGACGGTCGCCCGCGGGCTTCCCGTGAAGCTCGACGCGAAGGTTGTCCGCGGCGGCCCCCGCCACTACTCGTTCACCGTACGGCTGCCGCGCCACCTGAAGCCCGGGAGCTACGCGATGGCGATCTCCGGGCCGGGCCCCGACGGCACGAACGCCGGCGGCGGGGGCGGCCTCGACGACCTCTTCCTCGAGATCCTCGACGAGCCCGGCGGGGGCGGGGGCGCGCGGCCCGGCGACCTCGGCGTGATCTCGTTCAAGCAGCTGGCCAAGCGGTTCGGCAAGCTGCACCAGTACGACGGGCTGACCGCGCGGCTCACCCGCCGCGGCCGGCACGGCTCCGCCTCGAAGAAGCACCGCGGTCGCCCGGCGCTCGCCCGGCGCCGCGCCTTCCGCGACCCGCGTCTGCGCATCGGCGGCAAGCGCGTGCTGCGCTTCCGCGTCACGGGCTAGCCGCCCGGGTACGCTCCGAGCGTGGCCGACCGCGGCACCGCCCCGGCGCAGCAATCGCTCCAGCTGATCCTCGCGCGCAACTTGATCTCGACGCTGTCGACGCCCGCGTTCATCGTCGATCCGGAGGCCACGGTCGTCTTCTACAACGAGGCCGCCGGCGACTTCCTCGGAGTGCACTACGAGGAGACCGGCAAGATCCCGCTGGATAACTGGCATTTGCCGCTCAGGGACGCGCTCTGCGGCCGCCGTCCGCTGCACACCACCTCGAGCGTGCGCGACGCCACCGGCGACGAGCGGCGCGTGGAGGTGCTCGCCCTGCCGCTGATCGGCACCGAGGACGAGCACGAGGGCGCGATCGGCGTGTTCTGGCAGCCCGAGGACTGAGCGCGCCATGAGGCTGAAGCTGTGGGGGACGCGCGGCTCGGTGCCGGTGCCCGGCGCGGCGACCGAGCGCTACGGCGGCAACACCTCGTGCGTGCAGGTCACGCTGGCCGACGGCACGACGATCGTGCTCGACGCCGGCACCGGCGTGCGCGCCCTCGGGCAGACGGTCGACGCGTCCGCTGGGCCGATCCACATCCTGCTCACGCACCTGCACATCGACCACATCCAGGGCATGCTCTTCTTCGCGCCGTTCTTCGACCCGGGGGCCGAGATCACGATCTGGGGTCCCCCGTCGAAGGGCTCGCTCGAGCGGCGGATCGGCCGCTACCTGTCGGCGCCGCTGTCGCCGGTCGAGGTCCGCGAGCTGCCGGCCGGGCCCGAGTTCCGCGCCTGCCCGGCGCCCGAGTGGACGATCGGCGGCGCCAGCGTGCACGCCCAGCTCGTGGCGCATCGCGGCCCGACGCTGGGCTACCGGCTGGTCGAGGGCGATCGCTCCCTCTGCTACCTGCCCGACCACGAGCCGGCGCTCGGTGGCCCGCTCGACGCCTACGAGGACGAGTGGATCTCGGGCCTCGCGCTGGCGCGCGACGCCACGCTGCTGATCCACGACTGCCAGTACACGGACGACGAGTACCCGGCGCACCGCGGCTGGGGACACTCGGCTGTGGGAGACGCTCTCGAGTTCGCCGCGCGCTGCGGCGCGAGCCGCACGCTGCTGTTCCACCACGACCCGCTGCACGACGACGACCAGCTCGACGCGCTGGCGCGCGAGGCGGGCGAACGGTGGTCGGAGCGCGGCGCGCCGGGCGAGGTCCGCATGGCGCTCGAGGGGAACGAGCTGGAGGTCTAGCCCCGGGGCGCCGTCTGCTGCGCCGGCCCGACGTGCTGGCGCAGCCAGCGCACGAGCGGCGCCGCGGCGTCGAGCTGGGCGCGGATCCGCGGGCCGGCCTCGGGCCGATGCAGCCACCCGGCCAGGTCGTGGCGCTGCACGACGATCATCCGGCGGCGGCGCAGCAGGTCCATCCGCGGGTGGTCGGCCGGGTAGCCGCGCGGGCCGCGCTTGAGGTCGGGCGGCGCCAGCTCGAGCCCGGCGCGATGGGCGCGGCCGAGTGCGCGCGACAGGGCGGCCGCCGTGCGCGGGGCGTCGATCCCGTGGCGCAGCCGGTCGAGCTGGTCGCGCGCGGGGCTGTAGAGGCCCGCCGCCACGAGCAGCCCGTCGAGCGACAGCTCCACGTAGTAGCCGCCCCCGCCCTCGTAGCCGAGCGTCAGCCCGATGTGCTCCTTGATCGGCGGGCCGGGGTGGAAGCGCGTGTCGTTCCACGGCCGGAAGACGTGCGAGCGACCGAACCCCGCGAGGTCCGCGGCGAGTGCGCGCGTGGGCTCGACGAGGTGCTCGTCGTAGCGGGCGCGGTTGCGCTTGAACCAGTCGCGGTCGTTGTCCGCCTCGAGGTCGCGTAGGAAGTCGAGCGCCTCGCGCGGGAAGCCCCTGAACGCCGTCTTGGCCACGTCCGCAACGTACCGGTACGCGCCGCTTGCCGGAACCGCCACAATGGGACTGGTGAGGCGCTTCGCCCCAGTCGCCGTCGCAGCCGCCCTGCTCGCGCTCCCCGCCGGCGCGCACGCCGCGATCTCGATCACCGACGCGAAGATCCAGCCGTCCACCACGGCCGCGGGCGCGCACCCGAACGTGACGGTCGACCTCTCCTTCGACCTGACACCGACGAGCGACGACCTGCGCGACCTCGAGGTCACGCTGCCGCCGGGGCTGGTCGGCAACCCCAAGGCCGCCGACCGCTGCTCGGAGGCGAACTTCCAGGCCGACACCTGCCCCGCCTCGACCAAGGTCGGCACCACCACCGTCACGGCGGTCCCGACAATCGTGGTCGACCTCCCGCCGCAGGACTCGCCGGGCGACGTCTACAACCTCGTGCCGCAGGGCGGCGAGCCGGCGCGGCTCGGCGTGATCGTGCGGCCGAGCTTTCCCGGCGCGTCCAAGCTGTTCCTCGAGTCGCCGGCCACGATCGGCCCCGAGACGAACTACGGCACCCGGACCAAGTTCACGGCCATCCCGCGCACGTCGGGCTCGGTGCCGATCCGCGTGACCCGCCAGGTGCTGACGCTCAACGGCCAGGGCGCTCACGGCGCCTTCCTAACGAACCCGACCGGTTGCGGGACCGCCACGATGAACGTCACGGCCACCTCGTACGACGACCCGACGCACCCCGCCAGCGCCGCGGCGTCGTTCACGCCCACCGCGTGCG
Organism: Thermoleophilaceae bacterium; assembly: GCA_045805345.1. Taxonomy (GTDB): domain Bacteria; phylum Actinomycetota; class Thermoleophilia; order Solirubrobacterales; family Thermoleophilaceae; genus AC-37. The sequence continues at coordinate 5,230 of JBJMLK010000175.1, forward strand.
ACGCGCTCCCCTACTCGCCCGGCTTCTCGGGCTCGATCGGCGGGGCCGGGAACACGGCGAAGGGCGCCTCGCCCGAGCTGACCACGACGATCGTCAACACCCCGGGCGACGCCAACACCAAGCGTGCGTCGGTGATCCCGCCGTCGAGCGTGGTGCCGGACATCACGCACCCGACGTGCAGCTCCGACCAGCTGGCGGCCGACACCTGCCCGGCGAACGCGCAGGTCGGCACGGCCACCGCGCAGTCCCCGCTGCTCGACGCGCCGCTCACCGGGCCGGTGTGGTTCGTGGCGCCGACGGGCGGCGGCCTGCCGCAGCTGGCCGTCCAGCTCAAGGGAGCGGTCGACGTGACGCTGATCGGCAACGCCGAGCTGATCGACGGCAAGCTCGCCAACACGTTCGACAACCAGCCGGACGTGCCGCTGGGCAGGTTCGACCTGACGCTGTCGGGCGGCAGCGGCGGCCTGCTCAAGAACGCCGTCGACCTCTGCGCGCCGGGCGCCGACCTGACCGCAGGCGCGTCGTTTTTGGCGCACTCCGGCAAGACGGCGGACCGCAGCGTGCCGCTCACCCTGCGCGGCTGCCCGCCGGAGGCGCCCAGCGCGGCCTTCTCGCTCGTGCCCGGCAAGACCGCTGGACACCGCCAGCTCGTCGGAAGCTTCCGCGCCGGCGTGCGCGCGCCGCGCCTGGTGGAGGTCCGCGTGGCGCTGCCGCCCAAGCTCTCGCCCGGCAAGCCGAACCCCAAGGACCGGATCACGGCCTACGCCGACGGCAAGAAGCTCGGCCCGCTGGCGATCCGCGTGCGCAACAGGGGGCGGCAGCTGACCCTGGTGCTCAAGGGCGCGCGCAACGTGGGCTTCAGGTGGCGCGGCCTCGTGCCGCTCGCCGGCCTGGCCGCGCACCCGCGCTTCACCACGAAGATCACCGACGCGCGGTCGACGGTGACCGTGCTCTCGCCGGCCGCCGCTCGCTGAGCCGGCGACGGCCGCAGCTCAGGCGGCGGGGCGGACCACCACGCGGTGGTGGCCGGACGGCACCGCGACCGCCAGGCGGCGCCCGTGGCGGGCCACCGTGGCGCGCCGGCCGTCGACCGTAACGGCCAGGTGCTCGCCGAACGCGCCGATCAGCGTGAGCCGCAGGGCGGAGCCCGTGGTCACGTTCGCCGTCAGCGGCCGGTCGGCGTCGAGCTGCATCCGCGCCAGGTCGAAGCCCACCGCGGCGGCGCCGCTGAGGGTGGCCTCGAGTGCGTTGCGCCGCTCAGCCAGCACCGTGTCGCCGAGCCGCCACGCCTGGCCGGTCATCGCGTACGGGCCGGTCTGGTCGGGCGTGGCCGGGCCGCCGGCCTCGGGCACGGTCGTGTGCCCGCGCTCGGCGATGCCCAGCGAGCGGGCGTCCACGCGCGCCACGCCCTTCACGGGATCGGCCGGCTCGAGCCCATTCATCCAGTACGCCCTGTCGAAGTCGAACGAGAGCTTGGCGCCGTCGGCCTGCACGCGCTCCACCGCGCGCTCGAACGGCATGCTGCGGATGTAGGTCACGCGCGGCGGATTGGGGTTGCGCACGAACCGGTGCTCGTAGCGCGCGCCGTCGGTCCACTGGTCGGTGATCGGCGGGCCGTAGTGCTCCTGGGCCGGGAACAGGTACAGGCGGTAGCGGTAGCCCAGCTCGCGCAGGCGCTCGGCCTGCGCGATCACGCCGCTGACCGGCACCAACTCGTCGGCCACGCCCTGGTAGATCGCCTGCGGGACCCAGCGCAGGTTGCCGAGCAGCGGCGTCGTGAGCTCGGCGCGCGGGTCGCCGCCGTTGGCCGACGTGTAGCACGGCGTCTCGTCGTCGGCCTCGAGGTTGTCGCAACCGTCGAAGTCGGCGCCCGTGTACGCGCCCTGCGTAACGGGGCCAGAGGCCGGGAAGCCGGCGGCGAAGCGGTCGGGGTAGAGGATCGACAGGAGGTACGTGGCCCAGCCGCCCATCGAGTGGCCGGCGATGTACTCGCGGTCGCGGTCGACGGCGAAGGTGCGGTGCACGTCGGCCCACACCTCCCGGAAGTCAACCTGGCCGCGGCCGACGTACCAGGTGGAGGTGCCGCGTCCGCGCGGCGAGACCACCACGGTGTCGAGGTCCTCGCCCATGTCCTTGAAGATGCGCGGCACGGCCGCCGCCGCGATGTGGGCGTTCCCGCCGCGGAAGTGGAACCACCACTGCACCGGCCAGCCGCGGTCGGGGCGGTAGGCGGTCGGCAGGTAGACGCCGTAGTGCTGCAGCACGCCCTCCTCGCTCTCCTCCTTGGAGATCGTCTCGGACGAGGTGAAGATGCGGTCGTGGTAGCCCGGGCCGGGGCGGTAGGACTCGTTCGCGCCGCCCCGAAGCGCCGCCAGGCGCACGCCGTGGAAGAACGGGTCGATCGTGCCGTCGTGCAGCGAGAACGCCTGGCGCTTGTCCCACCAGTCGCGCGCGGGCTCACTCGCGCGGAACGCGACGTTGGCGAGGTTCGCGCCCAGGCCCATGTCCTTCAGGAGCGGCTTGCCGCCCGGATCGGCCACCCCGGTGGCGGCCGCGACGGAGAACGCCGGGGGCAGCGGGCCGGTGGCCGAGCGCGGCACGGATGCCTCGAGCGCGTTCTCGTACCCCGCCGGGCGCGACGCCACGCTGCCGCGCGGAAGCGCCGTCACGCGGCCGGTGGTGAGGTCGGCCACCCAGCCGCGCGAGCCGGTGAAGAGCAGTGCCCGCTCGGCGCGGG
>JBJMLK010000176.1:0-4663 GCA_045805345.1 Thermoleophilaceae bacterium
CCGCTCGCGCAGCTGCCGCTGTTCGTGCGCGCCGGGGCGACGATCACGCTGCTGCCGCCGGACGTCGACACGCTCGCGGGCTACGGGAAGGCGCGCGGCCTGGTGCACCTGTCCGACCGCCGCTCGGCGCGGCGGCTGATCGCTTTTCCGGCGGCGCGGCGAAGGTGGTCGCTCCGGCTGCACTCGCGGCGCCGCGTGAGCTACCGCTTGGCGGCCGGGCTGATCGGCGGGCTGCGGCCGTGCTCCGTAACGCTCGGTGGGCGTGCGTTGCGTGGGTGGAGCTACGACCCCGCCACGCGGGTGCTGCGGGCGCGGTTCGCCGCTCGCTCGGGCCAACTCGTCGTCCGCGGATGCTCGTGATCGCGCAACCGCAAACAGCGGCTTTTGAGGACGCCTGGGCGGTTTAGAGCATCTATAGCGAGCCTTAAACCGCCCAGGCCTCGCCTCCTAAGCTGATCCGTGATGCCTGACGACCCCAAGCCGACCAAGGCCCAACAGCTCGTGGAGGGCCTCGCCGAGCGCCGCGAGCGGCACAAGGAGCGCTCGCGCGTCTACCGCGCGGCCGTGGTGACCGCGGGCGTGATCGTGCTACTCGGCGGGCTCGCGATGACCGTGCTGCCCGGCCCGGCCGTGGTGGTCATCCCGATCGGCCTGTCGCTCTTGGCGCTCGAGTTCGTATGGGCCGAGACCGTGCTCGAGAAGCTCGCGAAGGGCGCCGATTTCGCGCTCGCGCGCCGCCCGCCGCGGAACGCGCTGATCGCGGCGGCCCTGGTGCTGGTGCTGGGCGTGGCGGCGTTCCTCGTGATCGACGCCGCGTAGCTACAGCTTGCGCAGTACCTCGCGCGCCGCGCGCTCGCCCGACCGGATCGCGCCGTCCATGTAGCCGGGCCACTCGGGCGACGTGCCGTCGCCGGCGAAGTGGAGCAGGCCGGCCGGGCCGGTGGTGTGCGCGCCGAGCGAGGTGAGCACGCCAGGCGGGTTGAACGTGCCGTAGGCGCCGCGGGTGTAGCGCTCGGTGGCCCACACCATGTCCACGTAGTCGACCGGGTGGCGCGCGGCCTCGCCGAAGTAGCGGGCCAGCGAGGCGAGCGCAGCCGCGCGGCGGGCGGCCCGCGACTTGCCGTAGAGCCCGCGGCTGCGGTTGCCCTCCATGAAGCCCACCAGCACGCCGGGCCGGCCGCCCGGCGGCGAGTTGTCGTAGGCGATCTCGAGCGGCCCGGTGGTCGACGTGGCCGTGCCGCTCAGGCCCTGGTCGCGCCAGAAGGGCCGCCTGTAGATGGCCTGCACCTTGATCACCGAGCCCATCGGCTGGCGTTGCAGCAGCTGGTCGTAGGCCGGCGGCAGCTGCGGCGTGAAGCGGATCGCGCCGATCACGGGCCGCGGTGGCGTGAGGATCGCGCGCCGCGCATGCACGCTTCGCCCGCGCGCGTGGAGCGTGACCTCCGCACGGCCGTGCTCGATCGCGGTCACGGCGTGGCCCAGCTTCACCACGCTCTCGAGCCGGCGCGCCAGCCGCAGCGACATCTGCTGCGGCCCGCCGACGAAGCGGATCGACTGGGCGTCGCCGATCAGCGTGTTGAAGTCGCCGCCCACGCCGGTGATCGCCGCCAGCAGGTCGAGCAGCGAGATCTGGCTGGCCTGCTCGCCGTACACCCCACGCACCGCGAGCCCGGCGAGGTCGCGCGCCTCCTGGGTGTGCAGGTTGGCCCCGACCCAACCGGCCACCGTCTGCACGTCCCACCCGCCGGCGTTGCTTGCCTTCCACGGGGCGTCCGCCGGCACCGTCGACGCCATCTGGTTGAAGCGCAGGATCGCCGACTCGACCTCCGCGAGCGCGGCCGGGCTCGCGGGAGGAATGTCGCCGCTGTAGGTGCGCCGCTGGCCGTCGCGGTAGTAGACGTTGTCGCCCTTCGCGTAGGTCTCGAAGGTGCCGATGCCGAGCTCCTTCGCCAGGCCGAGCACCTTGGTCTGGCCGGGGCCGGCCCACTGGCCGCCCATCTCGACCACGCCGTTCGCGATCGGTACGTCCAGGTTGCGCCCGCCCACCCGCTTACGCGCCTCGAGCACGATCACCGAGCGACCCGCGCGGCGCACCGCGCGCGCGGCCACGAGCCCGGCCAGCCCAGCCCCCACCACCGCCACGTCGTACACCCGCCGCGGCCGGGCGCGCTTCGCCGACGCGGGCACCGCCGTGGACGCGGCGCCGGCGGCGCCGGCCGCGAGCAGCTCCCGGCGACGGATACGCGGGGTCACACGCCGCTCAGTCGTCGAACAGCCCGTACCCGTACTCGCCGCGCTTGTAGGCGAGCTTGGCGATGGCCGTCATCCGCTCGTCGTCGTTCGACTCGACCTGGTCGAGCGCGGCGCTGACCCGCCCCGCGGCGCGGGGGCAGAACGTCTCGGCGATGTAGCGCTCCTGGCCGGACGGCTCCACGCCCTGGTCCTCGAAGATCGCGGTCACGCGCGAGAGCACCGCGATCTGCGCGTACACGTCGGACACCGCGTCGGACAGCCGCTTCTGGATGAACTGCCGCTCGGCGATCGCCCCGCGGTGCTCGCGCAGCTGGCCCTCGGCCACCGAGCGGAGCCGCTTGACCTGATCGGTGATCGGGTCGGCGAGCGCGCTCAGCTCCGGGTGGGCCTTGGTGATCCGGTCGGGCCGCACCTCGCGCTGGATCCGGCCGGCCACGTAGTCGGCCAGCACGCCGATCGTCTGGATCGGCTCGCCGATGCTGATGTCCGACAGCTCCTTCAGCTCCTCCCCGAGCGGCTTCATCCCGGTCAGCGCGATGAAGGCCCGCATCACGTCGTTGGCACCCTCGAAGATCGGGAAGATCCGGATGTCGCGCAGCATCTTCTCGTACGGCTGGTCGCGCATGTAGCCCTCGCCGCCCTTGAGCTGTAGCGCGCGGTTGGCCGCGTACCACATGAACTCTGTGCCGGAGACCTTGCACACGGCCGACTCGAGCGAGTAGTCGGGCACCCCGGCGTCGACCAGCCCGGTCGTCAGGTACGCCATCGACTCGAGGCCGAAGGTGAACGACACCATCCAGCCGATCTTCTCCTGGACCAGCTCGAAGTCCGCGAGCGGGCGCCCGAACTGCTCGCGCTCGCGCACGTGCGCGATCACGCGGTCGAGCAGCCACTTCGACGCGCCGACCGACCCCGTGCCGAGCGACAGCCGCCCGTTGTTGAGGATGTGCATCGCCGTGCGGAAGCCCTGGCCCGGCTCGCCGAGCACGTTCTCCGGCGGCACCCGGAGGTCCTTGAAGTACAGCTGGCGCAGGTCGTTGCCGCGCAGGCCCATCGTGTCGTAGCGCTCGCCGACCTCGAGGCCGTCCATGCCCTTCTCGAGGATGAACGCCGTGTGGCGGTCCTCGCCGTCGATCTCGGTCCGCGCGAACGTGACCAGGACGTCGGCCTTCGAGCCGTTCCCGATGTAGCGCTTGTGGCCGTTCAGGAGCCACGACCCGTCGGGCTGCTTCACCGCGCGCGACTGCAGGTGGTAGGCGTCGGACCCGGCGTTCGGCTCGGTGAGCGCGAACGCGGCGAGCTTGCGCCCCGACGCCAGGTCCGGCAGGTAGCGCGCCTTCTGCTCGTCGCTGCCGAACAGCACGATCCCCTTCATCCCGATCGACTGGTGCACGCCCATCACCACCGACAGCGTCGCGTCGATCTGCGCGAACTCCTCGGACACGCGGCAGTAGCCGGTCTGCGTGAGCCCGGCGCCGCCGTACTCCTCGGGCACGTAGAGCCCCATGAGCCCGCGCTCGCCGAGCTCGCGGATCTCGTCGTCGCCGATCCACCGGCGATCCTCCACGGCGCGCTGGTCGTACGTCGAGCCGAACTCGCGGCACGACGCGACGAGCTGGCTGATCCGCCGCCGCTCCGCCGGGTCGGGGTCGGGGTACGGGAAGACGAGCTCCTCGTGGATCTCGCCGAGGAACAGCGACTTGGCGAACGACGAGACGCCCTCGCGCGGCGGCGTCGCCTGCTCTGTTGCGGCCGCCTCCATCAGAGGGCCATCGTCAGACGTCTGCCGGCGAGCGCGGCCCCGGCCCCACGTAGGCCGCGGTCGGCCGGATCAGGCGGCCCTCGCGCTTCTGCTCGAGGATGTGCGCCGACCAACCGGCCACCCGCGCGCACGCGAACATCGGCGTGAACAGCTCGGGCGGCACGCCGGCGTAGTCGAGCACCACCGCCGACCAGAACTCCACGTTGGTGGCCAGCACGCGCTCCGGGTGGCGCTCCCGGAGGATCGCCAGCGCGGCCTCCTCGAGCTTCTCCGCCACCTCGAGTCGCGGCGAGCCCAGCTCGCGCGCGGTGCGCCGCAGCACCCGGGCGCGCGGATCCTCGGCGCGGTAGACGCGGTGGCCGAAGCCCATCAGCCGCTCGCCGCGGTCGAGCACGGCCTTCACGTAGGCGTCGGCGTCGCCGGACTTCTCGACCGCGTCCAGCATGTGGAGCACGCGCGAGGGCGCGCCGCCGTGCAGCGGCCCCGACAGCGCGCCGACGGCCGCCGACAGGGCCGCCGCCGCGTCGGCGCCGGTCGAGGCGACGATCCGCGCGGTGAACGTGGAGGCGTTGGCCCCGTGCTCGGCCGCGGAGATCCAGTAGGCGTCGATCGCCTTCACGTGGCTCGGATCGGCCTCGCCGCGCCAGC
>JBJMLK010000177.1:0-3896 GCA_045805345.1 Thermoleophilaceae bacterium
ACGGCGCGCTCGAGCTGGCGGCGGAGCCGGCGCCGCGCGTGCCCCGTGCGCGGCCGGCGGCCGTCGTGCGCCTGCCGCGCCGGCAGCAGCCCCACCTCCTTCGCCTCGTCGAGGTCCCCTCGCCCGCGCGCGGCCCGCCGCTCGCCGCGATGGCGTAGCTCGTTCGACCTGAGACGGAGGTAACTCATGCAGCGCAGGAACCTGGGCGTGCTCCTGGTGGTCGTGGTCGTGGCGGTGGTCGGCTTCGTGATCGCCAGCGGCAGCAGCGACGACAAGAGCAAGTCGCACGGAGCCAAGACCACGACGACCGTGACGACGGAGACGGGCGGTAAGCCCGCGAAGGCGCCCGCTGTCGAGGTGGTGGTGAAGAACGCCAAGCCGGTCGGCGGGATCCAGCACCTGACCTACAACAAGGGCGACCAGGTCCGGCTGGTGGTCAAGTCCGACGTGGCCGACGAGATCCACATCCACGGCTACGACCTGATGAAGGACGTCAAGGCGGGCGGCGAGGTGGAGTTCGACTTCCCGGCGAAGATCGACGGGAAGTTCGAGATCGAGCTCGAGAGCCGCAAGCAGCAGATCGCCGACCTCGCCGTCAGCCCGTGAGGGCGCGCGCGCTCGCCGCGACGGCGCTGGCCGTCGCGGCCGCCGCCGCGTGGCCCGCGGCAGCCAGCGCGCACGGCCTGGTCGGCCGTGCGGACCTGCCGATCCCGACTTGGCTGTTCGCGTACGCGGCGTGCATCGTGCTGGTCGCGTCGTTCGCCGCGCTGTCGGTGCTGTGGAAGGAGCCGCGCTTCGACTCCGTGCGCGAGCGGCGCCTGTTCCGCGTCCCGCGCTGGGTCGACCCGCTGTGCGGCGCGATCGGCGTGGCCATCTTCGTGCTGATCGTCTACTCGGGCGTGGCGGGCAACCAGGAGCAGGCCCAGAACTTCGCGCCCAACGTCGTGTACGTGCACTTCTGGGTGGGGCTCGTGATCGTGAGCGTCCTGCTCGGCGACGTGTTCCGCGCGTTCAACCCGTGGCGGGCCGTCGGCCGGGCGATCGGCTGGATCGCCGCGCGCGCCGGCATCCGGTCACCGGTCCGGCGGCCGTACCCCGACCGGCTCGGGCGCTGGCCCACGGTCGCCACGCTGCTCGGCTTCGGCTGGCTCGAGCTGGTCTACCCGGAGACCCCGCAGACGCTCGGCTGGCTGTGCCTGGGGTTCGCGCTCTTCCAGCTCGCCGCGATGGCCGTCTACGGCGTGGAGCGCTGGGGCGAGAACGGCGACGGCTTCGGCGTCTACTACAACGTCTTCGCGCGGCTCGCCCCGCTGCACCGGCGCGACGGCGTGCTGTACCTGCGGCCACCCCTCACCGGCGCGCCGGGGCTGCCCGAGGTCGCCGGCAGCGTGGCGCTCCTATGCACGGCGATCGGGATCACGACGTTCGACGGGTTCTCGAACGGCTCGGTGTGGGCGTCGCTCGGGCCGGACCTGACCGACGTGTTCCACGACATCGGCTTCGGGGTCACGGCGGCGGGTGAGGCGGCCGACACGGTCGGGCTCATGGTGGCCGTCGGCCTCGTCACCACCTTCTACCACCTCGGGATCCGCGGGATGGAGAGCGTGGGCGGCGGCCACACGCGGCGCGAGCTGGCGCTCAAGTTCGCGCACTCGCTGGCGCCTATCGCGTGGGCGTACGCGGTGGCGCACTACTTCTCGCTGCTCGTGTTCAACGGCCAGACGATCGCCTACCTGATCTCGGACCCGCTCGGCAACGGGTCGGACGTCTTCGGAACGGCCGACAAGACGATCGACTACGGCGTCATATCTGGGCGGACGATCTGGTACGTGCAGGTGGCGGCGCTCGTGCTCGGCCACGTGTGCGGCCTGATCCTCGCCCACGAGCGCGCTCTGAAGCTCTACACGCGCGTGAGGACCGCGACCCGCTCGCAATACTGGATGCTCGTGGTGATGGTCGGGTTCACGAGCCTCGGGCTGTGGCTCCTGTCGGCGGTCCGGCAGTGACGCCGATCGCGCACATCGGGCACTGGTACGTGTCGCTGCCGATCTTTCTCGGCCCGGTGCTCGTACTCCTGGGGTGGGTGTACGTAGGTGACTGGCTCGATCGGCGCAGGCGAGAGGACGACGACGCGGGCTGACGCGCGGCGCGAGCTCGAGGCGGACGCCGCCGTGCTGGCGATCGCGGCGGGGGCGATCCACGCCGTGGCCGCGGTGGGCCACTCCGACTACCCGCTCTTCGCGGGGTTCTTCGCGCTCCTGGCCCTGGCCCAGTGCACCTGGGGCACGCGCGTCTACCGCGGCGCCGGCCGGCGGCTGCTGGTGGCCGGCGCGTGGGGAAGCGCCGCTGTGGCCCTGCTCTGGCTGGTCACCCGCACGGTGGGGCTGCCGTTGGGGCCGGAGGCGGGCGGGCCGGAGGCGGCCGGCCCGCTCGACGTGCTCGCGACGGTCGACGAGCTGATGGTCGTGGCGATCGTCGCCGCGCTGGTGCGACTGCCGCGGTTGCGGCCGCGCTTCGTGAGGGCAGCCGCGCGCGTCGGGCCCGCGCTCGGGATGACGCTCGCGATGCTCAGCCTGCTGTCGCTCACGCTCGGCGCGCACGCGCACTAGAGCGCGCGCGTCGACCTAGCTGGGCGCCGGCGCCTCCTCGTCCTCGTCCTCGCGCCCCGCGCGCCGGTAGGAGACGACCGCGAGCACGATCACCAGCAGCGCGACCGGGATCGCGAAGATCACCGCGCTCGTGCTGCCGTTGCCGCTCGACTCCGGCTTGAAGCCCTTGATCGGGTGGCCGGAGGCAGCGGCGAGCTTCGAGACTCCCTCGAGCGCCGCGTTCGCGAGCCCGTCGGCGCCGCTGCCGACCTTGATGCCCTCGATTGCCTTCGTGGCCCTCGGTCCCGCCTGGGACGTGCCCAGCCCGACGGGCATCACCACCAGCAGCGGCTGGGCCTTCTTGTTGAAGTTGATCTCGCTGCCGAGGAACGCCGCGTACTTGGTCGGCTGGTTGAAGAGGTTCGGCACGCCACCCAGGTCGGCGGCCGTGGCGATGACGGCGACCTTGATCGGGTAGCCCGCCTGCTTCGCCGCCTTGGTCGCGCCCTGCAGCTTTGCCTTGAGGTCCGGCGAGATCTTCGGCTGGTACGGGAGGAACGTGTCCTGGGTCGGCAGGATGTCGCTGGCCGGGTCGGAGTCCGCGCGCGCCGCCTGCGGCGCCGCCACGAGCACCGCGCACGCGGCAGCGACGATCGCCCTGCGTCCGATCACGCGCCCCAGGCTACTCACGGCGGGAACACGTAGTTCGCGTGCGGCGGTACGTAGCGGCCGATCTCGAGGGTCACCACGGCGTGTGGGCCAAGCACGATCCGGCGCGGGTCGCCGGTCACGCGGCGGCTGCCCGCGTAGGCGCGCACGCGGCCCGCGAACGACAGCATCCGCCGGCGCGACAGCGGCTCGCCCCAGACGGCGAACAGGTCGCCCAGCGTCGGCCGGGCCCGGGCGGCAGCGTCGACCTCGACCTTGCCCGTCGGCTCCCGCGTCCGCAGCGGGTACTCGCAGCGGCCGTGGCGCACGTAGGCGCCGTCGCGCCCATGCGGCGGCGCGATGCCGATCCCGGCCGGCATCATCACCACGCGGCCGTCGACGAAGGTCTCGACGAACGCCAGGTAGCTCGCGCCTCGGCGTCGCTCGCAGCGCATGCCGTCGATCGGGCGCGCGTGCCTCGCGGCGTGGCCGTATGGCTTCGGGCGAAAGCGGGGCCCGTCACCGAAGGACTGCGGCTTGGGAGGGGGTGCCTGGGCCGCCTGGTCTCCGCCGTCGCCGCATCCGACGAGCGCGATCGCGCAGAGGATCACGGCCTGGTCGACTTTAGGCATGACATACATGCTTAAAGTCGACCACCCC
>JBJMLK010000178.1:0-5839 GCA_045805345.1 Thermoleophilaceae bacterium
GGTGCCGGAGTGGAGCGCGTGGAGCTGTATGCGAAGGGCCCGCGCGACTCGGCCTACTCGATGGCGGGCAGCGCGTCCGCCGCGGAGGGCAGCCTGGCCTACCAGGCCGGCGAGGGGCCGGGCGACTACTCGTTCTACACCGTGGCCTACGACGCGGTCGGCCACGCCGAGCCGACCGCGTCGCAGCCCGGCGCCGTCACGACCCTGATTCCGAGGACGCGTCCCGTCGAGGTGGCGTCGGGCCGGCTGGCCGGTCGCCGCGACGGCTCGATCGCCGTCGTCCTGGCGAACCCCAACCCGTTCGCGGTCACCGGCCGGCTGACCGTTGAGACCGCGCGCGCCTTCGCGCTCCGCGCCGGTGGGCCTGAGCGCGTGCGGCGCGTGGGAACGGCGGCGTTCGCGATCGCCGAGGGTGCGCGCGCGACGATCGAGGTCCCGGTTCGCGCGGCGCTCCGCGAGGCGATCGCGCGGCGCGGATCGATCCCCGTGCGGATCAGGCGGACGGCGTCGGGCGCCGGCGGGTCGAGCACGCTCGTCACGGTCGCGCGCCTGCGGGCGGCGGCCTTCCGCCGCCGCTGAGCCGCCGGGCTACTGCGACTTCTTTAGATGCAGCAGGCTCTCCGCGAGCTTCCAGCTGTCGCCCACGCGCCGAAAGACCAGCGGCGCCTGGTTCTCGACGCCCGTGAAGGTGAGGTCGGCCTCGTTGCCGTGAATCGAGACCTTCTTCGCCGCGCGCCGGATCATCTCGGCCGGGTCGCTGCGGTTGTCGGCCTTCACGACCGTGAACGCCTGGGCGTGCGCGGCCTCGCAGCTTGCGCCGTCGCCCATCGACTGCGCGGCCTTCGCCTGCGCCTCGGGCGTCATCAGCGCGCAGGCCGCCGCGGCGTCGCGCTCGCCGACGGCCACCGTGTAGGCGATCGCGGCGTCCACCACGCGCTTCGCCTCGCCCGTCTGCGTGACGCTCCCGCCGCCGACGCCCGCACGGACGCAACCGCTGAGAGCGAGTGCCGTTGCTGCCGCGATGCAGAGAAACCCCCGCTGCACCTCGTGGCGGAAGCTACCAGGGCCCGGGCGGCGCCGCGCCGGAAGATCGGCCGCGGCAACGCCGCTTGCAGCGCGCGCTGCGGGTCAGCGAGTCACGCCGGTGTGGCCAAGCGAGTAGCGCCCCGGCTGCGGCCATACCGACAGCCCGTGCGGCCCGGCTCCCACCGGGATCCGCTTGATCAGGTGGCCGTCGCGCGTGTCGATCGCGTACACCTCGGCGTTGTAGCGGCCGGTCAGCCAGAGCACGCGGCCGTCGGCGGACACCCCGCCCATGTCCGGGCTCCCGCCGCCCGGCAGCGTCCACTTTCTCTCCACGCGCTTCGTCTTGAACGAGACCACCGAGATCGACCCCTCGTTGCGGTTCGAGACGTACAGCACCCGCGAGTCCCTGCTCGGGTAGAGGCCGTGGGCGCCGCGGCCGGTGGGGAGGAACCCCCTCTTCTGGAAGCTGGACGCGTCGACCTTCCAAAGCCCTCCCGACGCCATGTCCGCCACGTAGAAGAGCCGGCCGTTCGGGGCGAGCTTCACGTCCTGCGGCATGCCACCGCTGCGGAGCGGCACCTGGCGGACCACCCGCTCGGCCTTCACGTCCACGACGATCATCTTGCCGGCGAACTCGCACGATGCGAGCGCGAAGCGGCCGTCGGCGGTGAAGTCGAGGTGGTCGACCCCGAAGCAGTCGACGGGCAGCGAGTGGTGCATCCGCATCGTGTGCGCGTCGCGGAAGTCGATCCGCCGTAGTCGCTCGGCGATGACCATCGCGTAGCGGCCGTCGGGCGTGAAGTAGAGGTTGTACGGATCCTCCACCGGCACCGGGCTGCCCGGCTTGCCGGTCCGCGGGTCGATCGGGGTGAGCGTGTTGCCGAGGTCGTTGTCGACCCACAGCTTCTTCATGTCGTACGACGGCGTGACGTGCTGCGGCAGGGCGCCTGTGGGGAAGCTCCTGACGACCCGGTAGGTGTGGGGGTCGATCTCGTCGACGGTGTTGCTCTGCGAGTTCGGCACGTAGATGCGCGGCACGGCGCGGCGCGCCTCCGCGCTCATGTCGTGCTCGCGCGTGCCCGCGTAGACGTCGTGGTGCCGCATCGCGCGCGAGTGGAGGCCCGCCACGCCGCCCTTCGCCGCGCCGGCGATCGAGCGCGCGGGCTTGGCCGGCGGCGCGTGGCTGGCGGTCAGGCCGCCGTCGCAGCCGGCGGCGACCACGGCCGCCGTCGCGGCCGCCGCGATGAGTGCGGATCCCCTCATGGTGAAGCGGCGAGGGTAGAGATCCGGTCGCTCGCCTGGCCCGCGGAGTCGCGGCCGCCCAGGATCATCACCGACTCGCCGCTGGTCACCGCGGCCGTGTCGGAGAGCGGCTCGGGCAGGCGCGCGGCGCGGCGCACAGCGCCCGTGGCCGGGTCGACGGCGAGGATCGCGCTCGTCTGGTCGCCGCTCGTCCCCACTCGCCCGCCGACCACGTAGACGACCCCGCCGAGCGATGCGGCCGACGCGTGCGTGAGCGGGTACGGCAGGCGGCCGAGCGTGGTCACACGTCGGGTGGCCGGATCGAAGCCGAGGATCGCCTGCTGCGACTCGACGCCCGACGTCCCGCCCGCGATCACCAGCCGGCCGCCGATCGCGGCTACGGCGGCGTAGCGCAGCGGGCGCGGGAGCTGCGCCACCACGTGCGCGCCGGCCCCGGGGCGGAACGCGACGATCGAGCGCAGGCCGGCGCTGCCCGTGTAGCCACCCACCACGTAGGCCGTCCCGGCGACCGTGGCCGCCTCCACGTCGGACGCCGCCGCGGGCAATTGCCCGTCCGGTCGCGAGCTGCCGCTCGGCTCCACGGCGCGTATCTCCGCGCTCGACCCGGAGGCGCTGCCGCCGCCGAAGAAGTACACGCGCGGACCGATCGTGGCAGCGGCGGCGTCGTGCAGGGCCACCGGCAGCGATCCGACATCGCGAGCACTCGTGCCCGACGCGGCCACGATCGCCGGCACCGAGGCGTCGCCTGCGTCGAGACCGCCCAGCAGCAGCGCGCGGCCGTCCGGCAGCGGCGCGGCGGCGGGGAGCTGCACGGGCGCGGGCAGCCGGCCGGTCGGCTTCACGCGCAGGCGAGCGGGCGGCTTGCGGCGGCGCATCGCCGCGGCCACGAACGCGGCGACGTCGGCCTGCTGGCGCCGGGTCAACCGGTCCCGGAACGACGGCATCCCCGCGATCCCCAGGTTGAGCTGGCGCCTGATCTGGGCGACCGTGAGCCGCTCGCTCGAGTCGAAGTTCGGCCCGACGTCGCCGTGGGTGCCGGCGGCGCTCAGGGTGTGGCAGCCGCCGCAGCCGGCGCTGACGAACACCTTCCGCCCGGCGGCGAGCGAGGGCTGGTGGCGGTCGTTCGAACCGCCGTCGGAGCCGCAGCCGGCCAGCGCGAGCGCGGCGAGAACCAGCGCGAGGAGCGCGCCGCGGGCTCGGTTACCTATCCGGGACCACCGAGTCCAGCGTATCCGCCAACCCCCGCAGATCCCGCAGCTCCCGCGTCGGCGCCGGCTCCCGCCTCTCCCCCAGGCGGTTGATCCAGATCGACGGGATGCCGAGCTCGTGCGCGGGCACGATGTCGTGGAAGTGGCTCTGCGCCACGTGCACGTGGCGCGCCGGGTCGGCCTCGAAGGTCCGGAAGAAGGCCTCCCAGTGGCCGTGGGCCGGCTTGTAGGAGCCGATCTCGCCCGCCACGACAGCGCCCTCGAACGGCACGCCGACCGCCTCAAGCGACGCGTCGATCAGGTCGCGGTCGCTGTTCGACAGCGCGACGAGCGACCAGCCGCGCCCGCGCGCCTCGCGGAGCGCGCCCGGCACCTCCTCGAACACCGGCCAGCGCGGCAGCGACCGGCCGAGGGCGTCGCGCTCGGCCTCGGGCAGCTCGCGACCCGACTCGGCGGCCAGCTGCCGGAGCGTCAGCGCCATCACCTCGCGGTAAGGCGTCGCGGGCTGAGCGGCCTGGATCACCGGCTCGATCTCGTGGTAGCGGGCGAGCATCTGCTCGTCCCGGTCGCCGGCGAACAGCCGCGCCAGCTCGGCGCGAATGCCCGCATTCCAGTCCACGAGCGTGCCGTAGCAGTCGAACGTCGCCCAGCGGGTCACGCGTGGGCCGGGCTCAGCCCTTGAGGATGCGGAACTTCGCCGTCTTAGTGGCCGACCGGTTGCCGGCCCCGTCCTTTGCGCGCGCCTTCAGTCGGTAGCGGCCGGGCGAGAGCACCTTCGTCTTGGAGATCTTCCCGTGGAACTTCACGTTGTTCTTGCCCTTCTTACCGGCCACCGTGCGCTTGCCGGCGTCAACGTACCGCGTGCACTTCGGCGAGCCCTTGTTGGCGCTCGTCTCCTTCACGCACTTGCCGCCCACCCGCCGGCCCGCCTTCGCGCGCTGGAAGCGCAGCGTGACCTGCGCCTTCTCCGACAGCTTGAACGAGATCGTGGTGCCCGCGCTGCGCGTCCACTCCGCCGGGCTGACCTTGAGGTCCGTGAGCTTCGGCGCCGTGTCGTCGACCTTGACCGTGACGGTGGCGGACGCCGCGAACTGGACGGCATCGATGCCGTTGAACTTGAACTTGTCGGTGCCGGCGAAGCCCTTGTTGGGCGTGTAGGTCACGGTCGAGGGGTCGCCCTGGGTGACCGGGCCGAGCTTGCCGTGGTCGGGCGGATCCGAGATGTGCTCGGTGACGGGCGTCTGCTCGTACGCGGGGCCGGTGTCGTTGCACTCGATCGAGATCGTGAGCGCCTTGCCGGGACCGGTGTGGACCGTCTTCGACTTGCAGACCGGCGTACCGTCGGGCGCCCAGTCGGGGTTGCCGTCGAAGTGCGCCGAGGTGCTTTCGATGGGGATCGGGAAGCCGCTGTCGTCCGAGGACTCGATCACGAGGTCGCCCAGCGTGAGCTGACCTTCCACGTACGCGATGAGCTGCCCGTCCGGCGACCACGTGCAGTTGTAGCTCGCCTTGGCTGCGTCGCCGGCGTTGCCTGGGCTGTCCGACAGGTCGCTGCCCTCCGCGGCCGGCAGGCTTGAGATCGACGTGACGTAGATCTCAGCGGTGCCGTTGAACCCGGCGCCGTGCGTGTAACACATCTTCGTGCCGTCGGGTGAGATCGACGGCTGGAACGCGCTGTCAGTCGCGAGGTTCAGCACCTCCGTCTCGCTGCCCCCGTGCGCGGGCTTCTTCTCGATGTCCGCCCCGGTAAGCGGGCCCTTCGCGTAGTAGATCGTCTGGGAGTCCGGCGACCAGGCCGGCTTGCCCTCGTTCTCACCGGCGTTGGTCGTCGAGGTGAGGTGCAGCGGCGACACGCCGCTCGTCGGGTACTCCTGGACGATGATGTCCGTCTGGTTGCTGCCCTGCTGGACCCCGCTCTCGTAGGCGATGTGCTTGCCGTCCGGGGCCCACGCCGGGCGGTCGTCGGGGACGGTCGGCGAGTTCGTGATGTTCTCGGGTATCGCGCCCGGCGTGGTCAGGTCGAGCACGAAGATGTCGTAGTTGGGCGCGACGCCCGCCGCGTAGGCGATCTTCGTTCGGTCCGGCGACCAGGTCGGGTGCCGGTGCTGGATGCCGGTCGTCGGCGTAACCGCCCCCGACGCCGACCCGAGCCCGGTGTTGCTGAGCATCGTCCGGAGATAGACCTTCGCCTCCGAGTCGTTGCTCGCGGGGCCGCCGCGCCCGCTCACGAACACGATCCGCCCGTTGAAGCCGGACAGCACCGCACCCGCCGGCGCGGCCAGGACCAGAACCAGTACGAGGGCGAGTGGTGCGACGACAATGGTCCGCGCGAGGCGTCCCAA
>JBJMLK010000179.1:0-7548 GCA_045805345.1 Thermoleophilaceae bacterium
CGGCCGCGGGCTCGGCGCGATCGCCTTCGCCAGCGCGGAGTCCGGAGCCGCCTTCGGCCCCGCCGACCTCGCCCTGGCGGAGGAGGTGGCCGGCCGCGTGGCCACCGCGCTGGACAACGCGCGGCTGTACAGCGACCTGCGCGCGGCGGAGCGCGACCTGCGCGGGTCCCGCGACGAGCTCCAGGCGATCCTCGACGGCGTCGCCGACGCCATCACCGTCCAGCGCCCCGACGGGCAGCTCGTCTACGCCAACGAGGCGGCGGTCAGGTCGCTGGGCTTCGGTTCGATGGAGGAGCTGATGTCCACGCCGGTGGCCGCGATCGTGGAGCACTTCGAGTTCAGCGACGAGAACGGCGAGCCGGTGGCGCTCGAGCGGCTGCCGGGCCGCCTCGCGCTGGCGGGCGAGCGAGAGCCCGAGCCGATCATGGTGCGGCTCCGGGCCCGCGGGGAGAAGCGGGAGCGATGGGTGCGCGTGAAGGCGACGGCGATCCTCGGCGACGACGGCCGCCCGACCGCCGCGATCAACGTGCTCGAGGACGTGACCGAGGTGCAGGAGGCGGCCGAGGCGCAGCGCTTCATCGCCCGCGCCGGGGCGATCCTGGCGTCGTCGCTCGACTACGAGACCACGCTCGCCAACGTCGCCCAGCTCGCGGTCCCGCGGCTGGCCGACTGGTGCGGCGTGGACGTGCTCGACGACGACGGCGCGATCCGCCACGTGGCCATCGCGCACACCGACCCGTCCAAGGTCGACCTCGCACGCGAGCTCCAGCAGCGCTATCCGACCGACCCGCTCGCCGAGAGCGGCGTGCCGAACGTCGTGCGCACACGCGAGCCCGAGATCTACCCCGAGATCACGGACGAGATGCTGGTGGGCGGCGCGGTCGACGACGAGCACCTCGCGATCCTCCGCGAGGTGGGGATGAGCTCCGCGATGATCGTCCCGATGGTCGCGCGCGGGCGGATGGTGGGCGCGGTGAGCCTCGTGAGCGCGGAGTCGGGCAGGACGTTTGGCGAGCAGGACCTGCTGCTGGCACAGCGGCTGGCCGGGCGCTGCGCCATCGCGGTCGACAACTCGCGGCTCTACAGCGAGCGGGCCCACATCGCGCGCACGCTCCAGCAGAGCCTGTTGCCGCCCGAGCTGCCCGAGCCGGCGGGCATCGAGCTGGCCGCGCGCTTCCGTGCGGCGGGGGAGGGCTACGAGGTCGGCGGCGACTTCTACGACGTGTTCGACGCGCGCGACGGCCGCTGGGCGGTGGTGATCGGCGACGTCTGCGGCAAGGGGCCCGAGGCGGCGGCGGTCACGGCGCTGGCGCGCTACACGGTGCGCGCGGCCGCCATGACCACCGACGATCCGAGCGAGGTCCTCGCCACGCTCAACGAGGCGATGCTTCGCCAGCGCGACGACCGCCGCTTCTGCACCGTCCTCTACGCGCGCGCGGATCCGTCGCCGGACGGCGTGCGGCTGTGCTTCGCGAGCGGCGGTCACCCGCTGCCGATCGTGGTGCGAGCCGGCGGCGAGGTCCTGGAGCCGGGCGCGCCGGGCACGCTGCTCGGCATCGTGCCGGACCCCAACCTCGCCGACGAGGCGGTCGATCTCGAGCCCGGCGACACGGCGATCCTCTACACCGACGGCGTGACCGACGCCGCCGCCCCACAGGTCGTGCAGGATCCGGTCGAGCTGGCGCGCACGCTCGCGACCGGGCCCGACCGCGCGGCGGAGGACGTGGCGCAGCAGCTGCTCGACGCCGCGCTCCAGGCCGGCGGCGGCGAGCCGCGCGACGACATCGCGATCGTGGTGCTGCGCGTGCCCACGCGGACCGCCGGGCTGGTAGAAACGGAAGATGGAATACGAGCGCACGCGCGAAGCTGACGTAGCGATCGTCGGCGCCGGGCTCGCGGGCCTGACCGCGGCGCGCGAGCTGCGCGCGGCTGGGCTCGAGCCGGTCGTGCTCGAGGCGCGCGACCGCGTGGGGGGCAGGACCCTGAACGAGCCGCTCGGCGACGGCCAGGTGGTCGAGGTCGGCGGGCAGTGGATAGGGCCCACGCAGGACCGGATGGCCGCCCTCGCGCGCGCGGTCGGGGTGGACACGTACCCGACGCACGTGGCGGGCGAGCGGCTGATCGAGTTCGGCGGCAAGCTCACGCGCTACTCGGGCCGGGTGCCGAAGATCGGCGCGGGCGTGCTCGCCGACGTCCAGCAGGCACAGCTCAAGCTCGACCGCCTGGCGCGCAAGGTGCCGCTCGAGGCGCCCTGGCAGGCGCCCAAGGCGGAGCGGCTCGACTCGCAGACGCTGTGGTCGTGGATGCGCCGCAACGTGTACACGCGTGGCGGCCGGACCCTGATCGAGATCGCCACCGAGGCCGTCTGGGCGGCCGAGCCCGCGGAGGTCTCGCTGCTTCACATCCTCTTCTACATCCACTCCGCCGGCGGCTTCGACCTGCTCGTGGAGACCGAGGGCGGGGCGCAGCAGGACCGCTTCGTGGGCGGCTCGCAGCTCGTGGCGATCCGCGTCGCGCAGGAGCTCGGTGACGCGGTGGAGCTGTCGGCCCCCGTTCGCCGCATCGAGCACTCCGCCGACGGGGTGGTCGTGCATGCCGACGGCGTCGAGGTCCGCGCGCGCCGGGCGATCGTCGCGATCCCGCCGGCCCTCTGCGGCCGGATCGCGTACGACCCGCCGCTGCCCGGGTACCGCGACCAGCTCACCCAGCGCATGCCGCAGGGGTCGGTGATCAAGTGCATGGCGGTCTACGACACGCCGTTCTGGCGCCAGGACGGTCTGTCGGGCGAGGCGACCAGCGACGTGGGCCCGGCCAAGCTCGTGTTCGACAACACGCCCCCTAGCGGCGCGCCCGGCGTGCTCGTCGGCTTCCTCGAGGGCGCCCGGGCTCGCGAGTACGGACGCATGCTTGCGCCCGAGCGCCGCGCGGCCATCCTTCGCGGCCTCGAACGGATCTTCGGCCCGCGCGCAGCCGACCCGAACCGCTTCATCGAGCGCAGCTGGGCCGACGAGGAGTGGACCCGCGGCTGCTACGGCTGCTACATGCCGCCGGGGGCGTGGACCCAGTTCGGGCCCGCCCTGCGCGAGCCCGTCGGCGCCGTCCACTGGGCGGGCGCCGAGACCGCGACCGTCTGGAACGGCTACATGGACGGCGCCGTGCAGTCCGGCCAGCGGGTGGCCGCAGAGGTCCTTGCAGGCGCGTTTCACCGGACGGCGTCTCCGGTACGAACCTCTTAGACGAACTGCGAGGAGGCGCTGAGAATGGGCAAGCTGGACGGAAAGAAGATTGCCTTCCTGGCCACGGACGGCGTGGAGCAGGTCGAGCTGACGGAGCCGCGCAAGGCGGTCGAGGAGGAGGGCGCCGAGACCAAGCTCGTGTCGCTCGAGGACGGGCAGATCCAGGGCTTCGAGCACCTGGACAAGGCCGACAAGTTCGACGTCGACCTGACCGTGCAGGATGCGAGCGCAGACGACTTCGACGGCCTGGTGCTGCCCGGCGGGGTGGCTAACCCGGACTTCCTGCGCGCCGACGAGGACGCGGTCGCGTTCGTGCGCGCGTTCGTCGAGGCGGGCAAGCCCGTGGGCGCGATCTGCCACGGCCCCTGGACGCTCGTCGAGGCCGGCGTGGTCGACGGTCTGACGCTCACCTCATGGCCCAGCCTCAAGACCGACATCCGCAACGCGGGCGGCGACTGGGTCGACGAGGAGGTCCACGTGGACCGCGGCCTCACGACCAGCCGTAACCCCGACGACATCCCGGCGTTCAACGCGAAGATCGTCGAGGAGTTCTGCGAGGGCCGGCATGAGGAGTTGGCTGCGGCCGCTCCGGGTACGGAAGGTTCATAGCTCCTGGCGCGTTGCTTCGTCACCCGCGATCTCCCGGGTGACGCGCTGGCGCGCCTGCGAGGTGAGCACGACGTGGAGGTATGGCCGGGGAGGTCGCCCCCCGCCCCGGCCGGCCTCCACGCCGCATGCCGTGATGCCGACGGCCTTCTCTGCCTCCTGACCGACCGCGTGGACGCCGAGCTGCTCCGCGCCGCGCCGCGCCTGCGCGCGGTGTCGGTGATGGCGGTCGGCGTCGACAACGTGGACCTCGAGGCGTGCGCCGCGCGCGGCGTGCGGGTGGGCAACACGCCGGACGTGCTCACCGAGACCACCGCCGACCTGGCGTTCGCTCTCCTGCTGGCCGCGGCGCGGCGCGTGCTGGAGGGCGAGGCCGCGGTGCGCGCGGGCGAGTGGACCACGTGGGAGCCCGGCGGGTTCCTGGGGGAGGACGTTCACGGGGCGACGCTCGGCGTCGTCGGCACCGGCCGGATCGGATCCGCGGTGGCGCGCCGCGCCGAGGGCTTCGGCATGCGGGTGGTCGGCGCCAGCAGCTCGAGCGGCAACCTGCGCCAGCTGCTCGCCGAGTCGGACTTCGTGTCGCTTCACGTGCCGCTCACCGCGGCCACGCGCGGCCTGATCGGCGAGCCGGAGCTGAGGTCGATGAAGCCCACCGCGATCCTCGTGAACACGGCCCGCGGCCAGGTGGTGGACACCGGCGCGCTGGTCCGCGCGCTGCGCGAGGGCTGGATCGCCGCCGCGGCGCTCGACGTGACCGACCCCGAGCCGCTGCGGCCGGACCACCCGCTCCTCGTGACGGGCAGGGCGCTCGTGACGCCGCACATCGGCTCGGCCTCGCGCGAAACGCGCGAGCTGATGGCCTCGATGGCCGCGGACAACCTGCTGGCCGCGCTGAGCGGCGAGCCCATGCCGCACCCGGTCGCGTGAGCCAAGAGGTGGAGATCCGCGGCGAGATGATCCGCCTCGGACAGCTGCTCAAGCTGGTGGGGGCGGTGGGCGCGGGCGGCGACGCCAAGGCGCTCCTCGCCGAGGAGCCCGCGATCGTCAACGGCGAGCCCGAGGCGCGCCGCGGCCGCCAGCTGCGGGAGGGGGACGAGGTGCGGATCGGCGGCGAGTCGTTCGTGCTGCGCCGCGCCAGGTCCTAGGGGGAGAACCGGGCCGCTACCCCCATTTGTGGTAATGCGGAGCCGCCGGGGACCTAAAGAGATCGCGCGCGCACGTCGATGAAGGTCAGGCTGCTGACCTTGAACCCCGGCGTGAGGACACGCCCGGAGGAGGACTACCTATGCGCAAGAAGATCAGCCGGAAGGTTGCCGTCGGGGTGCTCGCCCTGACGATGGCCGCTGTGGGCCTCGTCTACGCGGCGTGGACCACCAACGGCTCCGGTAACGCCTACGCGAAGGCCGGGACCGCCGCTGCGATCAGCACGGTCGACGTCTCCGCCAGCACCACCGCGACGCTCTACCCGGGCGTGAGCGGCGACGTGCTCATCAAGCTCGACAACCCGAACCCGTACCCGGTCACCGTCACCGGCGTGACGGGGAACGGGACGATCACGGCGGACGCCGGCCACTCGGCCTGCACGACCACCGGCGTGACGTTCACCAACCAGACCGGACTGACGCTCACGATCCCCGCGAAGAGCGGCGGCGTCGACGGCGTCCTCCAGACCCCCCTCACCGGCGCGGCGAGCATGTCGAATGCCTCGCTCAACGCCTGCCAGGGCGCGGTCTTCACGATCCCGGTCACGATCAGCGGCACCAGCTGATCGTGAGCTGAGGTCTCGTTAGGGGCCTTCAGCGGATGCCCTCCCTCCGGGCAGTCCTCATAGGTACGGCTATCGCCGCGGCGGCTCTGCCCGCCGCGGCGTCGGCCGCCTGGCTGCACAGCGGTACCGGCACGCCCACCGCGAAGGCGGTGTCGATGCCTAGCGGCGCGACGCCGACCGTCAGCGTGTCCAACCGCAGCGTCGCGGTCTCCTGGTCGGCCAGCACAATGCCCGGCGGCGGCGCGGTGTCCGGCTACACCATCAAGCGCTACGACACGAACGGCAACGCGCAGACGATCGGGAGCGGCTGCTCGGGGACCATCGCCGCGGTCACATGCACGGAGACTTCGGTCCCCGGCGGCACGTGGCGCTACACGGTCACGCCCGTCAAGAACAACTGGATCGGCACCGAGAGCTCGCAGAGCTCGAACGCGACCGTCGCCTCGCCGTCACTCACCTTCAGCTCGTCGACCACGGTCAGCAGCCTGCCGACGACGCTCAACGGCTCGGTCGCCGCCTTCGTCGGCGGCCAGACGGTCACCTACAGGCTCGACGACCCGAGCACCGGCACCGTCCTGTCCGGCACGCTGTCGCCCACCCCGGTGCCCTCCGGCGGAGGGTCGAGCGTGACCGTCATGATCCCGGCGGGCACCTCGAACGGCTCGCACACCGTGTACGCCGTCGGCAGCGGGGGCGACGTGGCCAGCGCCGGGATCACGGTCGCCGTGGCCTACAGCTTCACGACGTCCGCGTGGGATGTGCGCGACGCCTCGTCCGGTTCGGAGTCGAACGTCTCGGCCCAGAATGCGTTCGCTGACGCGCTCTCGTTCCCGACCGGGCTCTTCCCGGCCGCCTTCAGCGCGACGCGCTACGTGGAGTTCAACGCGAACACCGTGCTCCCCGCGGGTTTCTCGGTGAGCGGCGCCCAGTTCAACTTCCGCTACGCGGCAGCGGCCGCGGCGGACACGGCGTGCTACTGGTTCGAGGTTCGTCGTGCCTCGACCGGGGCCGTGATCGGAACGCATGGCAGCTCCACGACGCCCGCCGACTGCACTACCGGGACCACCCTGAAGTCGGTCTCGACCCCGCTCGCCGAGCTGAGCACGACCGACCTCGCGAATGACGCCCGCGTGCGGGTCTACGGCCGTGAGTCGGGCGGCAAGGCCTTCACGATCGACCTCGCGACCATCTCGGGGTCCACACCGCTCAGCTCGTTCACTCTCTATACGAACAGCTACACCGACGCCGCGGCGGGCGGAGCGGGCACCACCACGCAGTGGAGCCTCGCGGCGAGCGGCGGCGCGACCTACACCACGGCGGCGAACTGGGCCACGTCGTTCAGCGCGACGCGCTATCTGAAGCTCACTTTCCCGAGCTACGTACCGTCGACGGCGAGCGTGAGTGGTGCGACGTTCTCGATGAACTACCGACCGAACGTCTCCGGCGGTACGCACAACGCGTGCTACTACCTCGAGGTCTACTCGGGCACCACGCTGCTCGGCACGCACGGCTCGGCCGCCACGCCGTTCTCGTGCGAGTCCACGTCCACCTACCAGCAGGACAGCATCACGCTGCCGGAGATCAACACGCCCGCGCTCGCGAACGGGGCGCTCGTGAAGGTGTACTTCCGGGTCAGCAGCTCGGCGACGAAGACGGACCACGACCTCGCGACGCTGACCGTCAACTACCAATAGGGCCGGCTACTCGCCCATCACCTTGATGATCAGCCGCTTGCGGCGCTGGCCGTCGAACTCGGCGTAGAAGATCGCCTGCCACGGGCCGAGGTCGAGCCGCCCGTCGGTGATCGGGACGATCGCCTGGTGGTGCACCAGCAGGTTCTTCAGGTGGGCGTCGCCGTTGTCCTCGCCGCCGCGGTGGTGGCGGTAGTCGCCGCCCGCCGGCAGCAGCTCGGCGGCCACGTCGTTCGCCGGCGGCTGC
>JBJMLK010000180.1:0-17061 GCA_045805345.1 Thermoleophilaceae bacterium
CACCGCCCGTGCGTGATGGTCGCGCTCGACGGTGGGCGCGGCCGCGGGTCGGGGCGGAGCATCTCGGCGTTCGACCTGCACGCCGGGCTCGCCGCGTGCTCGGGCCACCTGCTGCGCTTCGGCGGGCACCGCGCGGCCGCGGGACTCGAGATCGACGCCGGCCAGCTGGACGCGTTCCGCGAGGCGTTCGTGTCGCACGCCGCGTCCGTCCTGTCGCCTTCGGACCTCGTGCCGGTCGAGCGGGTCGACGCCGTCGTCGGGCCGGATCGGCTCGGCGTGCCGCTGGCGGAGGAGCTCGAGCGGCTACGGCCGTTCGGCCACGGCAACCCCCAGCCCACGCTGCTCGTGCCCGCCGCGCGCGTCAGCGACGTCCGCTCGATGGGGGAGGAGAAGCAGCACTCGCGGTTCACGATCGCGGGCGGCGGGGCCCGGGCGCGCGCCGTGGCGTTCCGCACGGCCGCGGGCTCGCTGCCGGCGTCGCTCGAGGATCGCCACGACGCCGCGGTCCGGCTCGAGCTGAACGAGTGGAACGGGGCGGTGGAGCCGCGGCTGGTGTTGCGGGCTCTGTGTCCTACGGAGGCGGGGGAGTGTCGGCCGGTGGTTGCAGGTGGGCGCTTTACGGAGGTCTTCGAGGAGGAGCTGCGGGCGGGTCCTGTCGGTTCGCGTCCCGCACACACCTCGCTCCGCTCGGCGCGCACGGTCCGACTCCCCGCCACCCGCCCGATCGGCGCTGGCGGTGGACGCTCTGTCCGCGACGCCCGCGGTCTTGGGTTTGCTGGGCTGGCTGGTGATCTGTTGTCGAGTGGGGAGTCGGTCGCGATTGTCTGCGCCGACGTCTTTCGTCGCCGTCCGGGACTCGAGGAGGTTGTCGGCGGGATCGTCCGCGCGGTGGCGGGCGAGGTCGAGGTCGAGTGCCCGGCACTGGTGTCGTGGGACGACCTGGTCGCGGATCCGGCGCTCGCCGGCGAGCACCGGCACCTGCTCGCGCTCGATTCGCCGCTCGAGCCGGGCGCGGTCGAGGCGGTCGCCGCTTCGCCGGCTGAGCCGGGCGCGCTGCTTCACCTGGCGTGGGGACTCGCCGAGGCGGAGTTCGCGCTGGCGGTCGCGCGGGCCGAGCTCGACCTGCGCCCGGCGGTCACCGCGCTCTACCGCGCGCTGCGCGACGCGGCTGCGCAGCCCGCCGCGCTCGAGCCGGTGCTCATGGAGCTGGGCCTCGCACCGCGGGTGGCCGCGCGAGCGGTCCGAGTGCTCGTCGAGCTCGGCCTGGTCGAGCTGGACGGCGCCGCGGAGGCGTTGACCTTCGCCCTGCTCCCGGCGGGACGCACGGACCTCGAGCGCTCGCCCACGTTCAGCGCCTGCGCGGCGCGCCTCGCATCCGCCGAGCGCGAGCTGGCCGCGATCGCTCCGCGCGCCGCCTGACCAACGTCCAAAACACCCTCCCATAGGGGGGCAAAATGGACGTTCGACCGGGCCGGGCGGGGCCGCGCCGGCCGCGCGAAGCGCCGGGCTGCGGGTCTACACTCGATTCATGCCGAAGATCCCCAAGGGGCGCACCAGCGGCTCCCGCAGCGGGGGCTCGAAGTCCGGCGCCAAGGGCGGCGCCGATAGGAACGGCAGGAAGCGCCCGAAGCGCGACGGCGCCGCCCCGAAGGGGCAGAGCGCCAAGCCGCGCTCCAAGACCCACGCGCCGGCGGCCCCGACCGCCGAGAGCCCGGTCCCGGGCGCGGCTGCCGACGCCCCGCGCGACGCCGTAGCCGCATCCGCGACGAAGTCCGCCGCCGGCGCCCCGGCGGCCACCAAGTCCGGCGCAGCCGCGCCGCCGGCAAAGCGCAACGGCGGCGGCGCTTCTCGCGCGAAGTCCGGCGGGGCGGTCGCCGAAGCGAAGCCGGCCGGCGGCACCCGCTCCCCAGCCAAGCCCGGCGACGGCGCCGTCGCCGAGGCGCAGCCGAACGGCGACGGCTCGCCCGCCGCCACCGACGGCCGCGGCAACGGCGCGCGTCCCCCCGTCGACTTCACCCGGGGTGGCCTGCCGGACACGCCCTCAGCGGCGGCCGCCGAGCTGGACGACGACCAGCGCACCCTCCTCGCGGACCTCTTCGCGGTGATCGAGGAGCACGACGAGACCGGCATGATCGACCGCGAGCGCGTGGAGCGCGCGTTCGTCTTCGCGTGCGAGCGGCACGCGGATCAGCGGCGCCAGTCGGGCGAGGACTTCATCACGCACCCGGTGGGAGTGGCGAAGATCTGCGCGGGCATGCGCCTGGACACGGCGACGCTCTGCGCCGCGCTGCTGCACGACACGGTCGAGGACACGTCCGCGTCGCTGGTGGAGGTGCGCGACGAGTTCGGCGAGGAGGTCGCGACGCTGGTCGACGGCGTCACGAAGCTGACCGGGATCACGTTCCAGTCCCGCGACGAGAAGCAGGCCGAGAACTACCGCAAGATGATCGTCGCGATGGCGCACGACATCCGCGTCGTGCTCATCAAGCTGGCCGACCGCCTGCACAACATGCGAACGCTCGACGCGCTCGCGAAGCAGAAGCAGCAGGAGAAGGCCAAGGAGACGCTCGAGATCTTCGCGCCGCTGGCCCACCGGCTGGGCATCCACGCCATCAAGTGGGAGCTCGAGGATCTCGCCTTCGCGACCCTCCACCCGCGCAAGTACAAGGAGATCAAGGGCCTCGTGAGCCAGCAGCGCGACGAGCGCGAGGGCTACGTGGAGCGGGCCGGCCGCTACCTGGAGAAGGAGCTCGAGGCGGTCGGGATCGAGGCCGAGATCTCAGGCCGCGCCAAGCACTTCTACTCGATCTACTCGAAGATGACCAAGAAGGGGCGCGAGTTCAACGAGATCTACGACCTGACCGCCATGCGCGTCCTGGTCGCCTCGGTGAAGGACTGCTACGGCGCGATCGGCGTCATCCATTCCCTCTGGAAGCCGCTCCCCGGCCGCTTCAAGGACTGGGTGGCGATGCCCAAGTTCAACATGTACCAGGCGCTCCACACCACGGTGATCGGGCCCGAGGGCCGGCCGCTGGAGATCCAGATCCGCACCCGGCAGATGCACGACACCGCGGAGTACGGCATCGCCGCGCACTGGATGTACAAGGAGGGCGAGCCGGGCGCGCAACAGGGCATGGTGCGCGACCGGATCCAGTGGATCGAGCAGCTGCTCGACTGGCAGAAGGACCTGAAGGACCCCGAGGACTTCGTGAAGGGCCTGAAGGTCGACCTGTTCGAGGACGAGGTCTTCGTCTTCACGCCGAAGGGCGAGGTCAAGTCGCTGCCCGCCGGCTCGACGCCGCTCGACTTCGCCTACGAGATCCACACCGACGTCGGCCACCGCTGCGTGGGCGCGAAGGTGAACGGCAAGATCGTGCCGCTCCACTACGAGCTCACCTCGGGCGACATCTGCGAGGTCCTGACCTCGAAGAAGGAGCGCGGCCCGTCGCGCGACTGGCTGGCGCTCGCCAAGACCACGCGCGCGCAGTCGAAGATCCGCGCCTGGTTCAAGCGCGAGCGGCGCGAGGACTCCGAGCGCACCGGCCGCGAGATCCTCCACGAGAACCTGAAGCGCGCGGGCCTCCCAGCTCAGAAGATCAGCGGCTCCCCGCTCCTGGCTGACGTGATCCGCGAGATGGGGTTCAGGAAGGGCGACGAGTTCTATATCGCCCTGGGCGGTTCCAAGATCTCGGCCAAGGTCGTCGTCAACAAGGTCATGACGCGGCTCAAGCAGGGCGAGGCCGCCGTCGAGCCCGCGGCCGCCGGCGAGGAGCTGCTCGCCAAGAGCCGCAAGGAGGTGCCGAAGCCGACCGCCTCGTCGGGCAGCTACGGCATCAAGGTCAAGGGCATCGACGACGTTCCGCTGCGCCTCGCCAAGTGCTGCCGGCCCGTGCCCGGCGACTCGATCCTCGGCTACATCTCACTCGGCAAGGGCATCACGATCCACCGCGACGACTGCCCCAACGCGCGCGCGCTCCAACGCAACCCGGAGCGCTTCACGCCCGTGGGCTGGGAGGGCGAGGGCGCCACCTCGTTCAGGGTCGAGCTCCAGGTGGACGGCTGGGATCGCACCCGGCTGCTCGAGGACCTCTCGCGGACCTTCGCCGAGAGCGGGATCAACATCCTCGAGGCGCGCTGCACGGTGGTACACCCGATGGTGAAGAACCGGTTCGTGGTCGAGGTGGGCGACACCGCCGCACTGAAGAGCTGCATCCAGCGGCTCCGGAACGTCGAATCGGTCTTCGACGCCTACCGCGTCACGCCGAGCGCGTAGCCGCTCCACTCACGGCACACCACGCGCTCGGGCGCGCGATCGCCGGCCACCGCGCCCAGCCAACCGTCGCCGTCGAGCAGCAGCACGTGCCAGCCGCCGCCCGCGAACGGCGCCCACTCGCCGCGCAGATGCACGGCCGGCTCGGGCTCGAGGCGCTCGATCTCGATGCCGGCCGGCGGCAGGCTCAGGCCCATGCCGACGCCCTTCGCGACGGCCTCCTTCACGACCCAGGCGCGGAGCGGGTCGATCCCGGCCGCCAGCTCGCGCTCCGTCATGTAGCGGCTGACCGGCAGCGGCCCGTCGGCTACCAGCTCGACGTCGATGCCCACGCGCGCGCCGCGCACGAGCGCGTAGAGCGCGCGGCGCCCGGAGCTGGTGCAGCTGAAGTCGAGGTCGGGTGCGGCCGGGCAGGACGGCCTGCCGTGCGCATCGGCGACGATCGGGAGCGTGGCGGGGTCCAGGCCCGTGCTCCAGGCGATCAGCTCACGGAGGACCGAGCGCCGGGCAGCCGCCCGGCGCCGCGCCGGCTCGCGCATGATGCGCTCCACGCGAGCGCGCTCGGCGTCGTGGAGCAGCACGGCGTCGCCGGCGGTGTCGAGATCGGCACACCAGACGTGCACCTCGCCGGGCGCCGGACCGCCGGCGCTCGCGCTCAAGCCGTGACCTGTGAGCGCTCGAGCCGGGCCGCGAGCTCGCGCGCGAGCACGTGGACGTTGGGGTCGACCAGCATCGACAGGTGGTCGCCCGGCACCCGCACGGTCTCGAGTCGCCCATCCACGTAGCGCTCCCAGCC
This sequence comes from Thermoleophilaceae bacterium, assembly GCA_045805345.1. Lineage (GTDB taxonomy): Bacteria > Actinomycetota > Thermoleophilia > Solirubrobacterales > Thermoleophilaceae > AC-37. Next base: position 5,067 of record JBJMLK010000180.1, read on the forward strand.
GAGTGAGCTGCTGCCCGTGTAGCGCGCGGTGTCGGAGGTGGTGAAGACGACGGCGTCGCCGGAGTAGCGCGGCGGCTCGTAGCGGCGCTCGCGCTCGGCCAGCGCGCGCATCCAGTCGGGGCTTCCGACGCCGGCCACCGGCTCCGAGACCCCGGCCTCGTCATAGCGCGAGCGGCGTGCCCGGCGGGCGACCGCGGCGAGCAGTCCCTCGCGCCGCCCCTCGGGGCCCGAGCCGATCAGCTCCGAGCCGCGCGCGGTGACCCGTCCGCGCCAGCGCAGGGTGTGCGGCGCCGCCGGGTCGAACAGGGCGAGGAAGGCGACCTCCTCGCCCTCCGCGGAGAGCCGGCAGGCCATCTCGTACGCCACGTCGCCGCCCGCCGAATGCCCGCTCAGCAGATAGGGCCCGTGCGGCCTGCGGCCGCGGAGCAGCTCGACCGTTCGCTCGGCCACCTCCGGCACGTCGTGCCCCTGGGGCTCGGTGCCCAGCTCGGCGAAGACCTCGATCCCGTAGGCGGGGCGGCCGGGCCCGAACAGCGAGCGCAGGTGACGGAGCGCGAACGCCCCGCCCGGCCCGGCGTAGAGGTAGACGAACGGTGTGTCCCCGCCGTCCTCGTTGATGACCACGACCCCGTCGCCGTCACCGTCGTTCGAGTCGATGCGCGCGGCGAGCGCGCCGATCGTGCTGTGCTCGACGAGCGTGCTCGGCGGCAGGTCCCGGCCGAAGCGGTCGGCGATCAGCTCGAACAGGCGGAAGCCGACCAGCGACTGACCGCCGAGGTCGAAGAAGTCGTCGTCGGCTCCGGGCGGCTGGTCGAGGCCCAGCACATCGGCCCAGAGCTCGCCGAGCGCGCGCTCCGTCTCGCTGCGCAGCGGCGCGGGGGCGCGCGCCGCCGGCGGCTCGGGCAGGCGATCGCGGTCGAGCTTGCCGTTCGCGTTCAGCGGCATCGCATCGACGGGCACGAACGCCGACGGGACCATCGGCTCGGGCAGCGCGCGCCGGGCGAGCGTCCGCAAACCGCGGGCGTCGGGGGCCACGGAGCCGGTCGGCTCGAACCAGGCGACGAGGCGCGCCTCGCCGGAGCGGTCGGGCCGGGTGCCGGCGACCACACGGCGAACGCCCGGATGCGTCGCGAGCACGCCCTCGATCTCGGCCGGCTCGATCCGCACGCCGCGGACCTTGATCTGGTGGTCGATCCGGCCCAGGTGCTGGAGCCGGCCGTCGGGCTCCCAGCGCACGAGGTCGCCCGTGCGGTACAGCCGCTCGGACGGCACGCCGTGGCCGGCGCCGGGCACGAAGCGCTCGCGCGTCATGTCCTCACGGTTGTGGTAGCCGCGTGCCACACCGGCGCCGCCGAGGTAGAGCTCGCCGGCCTCGCCGCGCGCGGCCAGCCTCCCGTCCTCGCTCATGACGTAGGCCAGCGTGCCGCGGAAGGGCCGCCCGATCGTCGGGCGCTCGCCCTGCGGGACGTCGGCGGCGGTGGAGTAGATCGTGTCCTCCGTAGGCCCGTAGGCGTTCACGACGCGGCGGACGGCCGGCTCGGCGTGCACGCGCTCGGACAGCTCGGCGGAGAGCGGCTCGCCGCAGAAGCACACCGTCGTGGCCGTCTCGGGCAGCGACCGGTCGGTCAGCAGGGCCGCCATCAGCGATGGGACCGTGTTCACGAGCGTGACCGCGGCGTCGGCCACGTGATCGAGCGCGAAGAGGTTGTCGACGAGCACGAGCTGGCCGCCCGCCGCGAACGGCACGAACAGCTCGAAGCCGGACATGTCGAAGCTGAGCGACGTCGACGCGAGCACCGACGACAGCTCCTGCGGGCTGAACGCGGCGACGCCCCACGCGACGAACGCAGCGAGGTTGCCGTGCTCGATCAGCACGCCCTTGGGCCGGCCGGTGGACCCCGACGTGTAGATGATGTACGCGAGGTGGTCGAGCCGCGGTGGCTCCCAGTCGGGCGCGGCGCCGTCGGCCTTGCTCACCGGCCCGGTGGGCGGCTCGACGAGCTGCGCCACGCCCGCCCCCAGCTCGGGCTCGAGCGAGGCGTCGGCGATCACGATGTCCGCGCCCGCGTCCTCGAGCATGAAGCGCCGCCGGTCGAGCGGATACGACGGGTCGAGCGGCAGGTACGCGCCCCCCGCCTTGTGCACGGCGTAGACGGCCACGATCGCGTCGGGTCGGCGCGGCAGGCAGATGGCCACGACGCGCTCGGGGCCGACGCCGAGGTCGCGCAATCGCCGGGCCAGCCGGTTCGCGCGGGCGTCGAGCTCGCGGTAGCTGAGCCGCTGGCCGTTCCAGGTAATCGCGGTCCGGTCCGGGTCGGTCGCCGCGACGTCCTCGAAGCGCTCGTATGCGGGCCGGTCCGAGCCCTCGGGGAGCGGGCCGCCGTCGCCGAGCTCGATCAGGGTGATGTCGTCGTGCCGCGCGCCCTCGGGCGGACCGCCCGCGTGCCGGCGGGCCTGGTCAGCGAACCTCGAGTTGTGGCGAGTCGTGTCCGTGTCCATGTGTGGACGTGACGCCATGGTCCCCCTGGGCCAATGGGGCGGCCATCCGGGCCACCACCCATATCACCCAGTAGAACACGCCTTTTGGGCTAGGGCAAGCGAGAAGTGTCAGTCATGAGACAACCGACAGGCCCGCCGGCTCGACGCTGAACTCGACCTCGTCGAAGTCGCCGACGTGGTCGCCGTCCAGCTGGAGCGGGAAGCTCTCCCCGTCGACGGACTTGACGCGGACCTTCTTCAGGTCCTGAAAGCTCTCGATCTGCCGGTGCCTGGCCACCGCTCCCGGGCGTCCGGACAGGATTCGGGGGATCAGGGTCGGCATCTCGAGCGGCGTCGCGCGCTTCAGGACCGCCGCCGACAGACGCCCGTTGATCGGGTCCGAGCCCTCGCAGATCAGGAGCGGCCGGTTGCCGAAGTACGAGTAGGGGTTCGAGTTCTGGACGATCACGGTCACGCCGTCGATCGTCTCGCCACCGGCGCTGACCCGGATCCGCGGCGGGTTGACCAGGAAGCGGCGGTTGAACGTCCCGAGCGCCGTCCAGGTGAAGTACCACTCGCGGAAGCGGGCCTTCCGGTACGGATGGGCATCGACCCGCTGGACGACCGCCGCGTCGAGCCCCACGCCCGCGGAGAAGGTGAAGTGCCGATCGCCCGCCCGCGCGAGGTCGACGCGCAGGGGCCGGAAGTGGTCGGCCACGCCGAGCAGGTGCTCGGTGGCGTCGACCACGTCGTTGGGGATGCCCAGGGTGCGGCAGAAGACGTTGGTGGAGCCGCCGGGCAGCGCGGTGAGCGGCGTGTCCGACCCGGCCAGCCCGTTGGCCGCCTCGTTCACGGTGCCGTCGCCGCCGAACGCGAGCACGACGTCATAGCCCTCGGCCGCGGCCTCGCGGCAGATCTCGGTCGCGTGCGAGCGGGCCTGGGTGTCGACGGCCTCGACCGCGTAGCGGCCCTGGAGCGCGTACACCACGAGGTTCTTCAGGCGGTCCGAGACCGTGCTCGCGTACGGGTTGACGATCACGAGCATGCGCCGCTTGGGACCGCGGGCGGGCAGGACCTGCTCGGCGAGCTCCTCCGCCCGCTCGAGCGCGGTTTCTGGCGACGGCATCGCAGGTCCAACCCCGGCGGCGGCGAACGGTTACGCGCAGGGCTGGCGATCCCGGCGGGCCGCCTCTACCCTAGGTCGACCCTCCCGTACGGTTCCCCGACCCAGGAAGAGCATGAAGCTAGGAATCATCGGCATGGGCTACGTGGGCCTCCCGCTCGCGGTTTCGTTCGCCGAGGCCGGACACGACGTCATCGGGCTCGACACCGACCCGCGAAAGATCGCCGCGATAGCCGCCGGCGACAGCTACATAGAGGACGTGCCGTCAGAGCACCTGCGCGCCGTGGCCGAGCACCTTCGCGGGACGGCGCGCTACGCCGACCTGTCGAAGGCCGAGGCCATCGTCATCGCTGTGCCGACGCCGCTCACCCGCAACCGCGAGCCCGATCTGGGCGCGCTGGTGTCGGCCGGCACCTCGCTCGCCGGCGTGCTTCAGGAGGGTCAGCTCGTGGTGCTCGAGTCCACGACCTACCCCGGCACGACGCGCGAGCGGCTCGTGCCCATGCTCGAGGAGTCCGGCCTCGCGGCGGGGCGCGACTTCCACGTTGCGTTCTCCCCCGAGCGGGTCGATCCCGGCCGCACCGACTACACGCTTCGCAACACGCCCAAGGTGGTCGCAGGTCTCACGCCGGACTGCCTGCGGCGTGCGGTCGAGCTCTACAGCCTCGTCTGCGACGAGCTCGTGGAGGTCTCGACGCTCGAGGCCGCCGAGCTCACGAAGCTGCTCGAGAACGTGTTCCGGTCGGTCAACATCGCGATGGTCAACGAGCTCGCGATGCTCTGCGACCGGATGGGGATCAACGTCTGGGAGGTGGTCGACGCCGCTGCCACGAAGCCGTACGGCTTCATGCGCTTCGAGCCGGGGCCCGGGATGGGCGGCCACTGCCTGCCGGTCGATCCGTTCTACCTCGCCTGGAAGGCCCGTGAGTACGACACGCCCACCGAGTTCATCGAGCTCGCCGGCGAGGTCAACCAGAACATGCCGTACTTCTGCGTGGAGAAGGTCTCGCGGGCGCTCAACAACCACGCGAAGCCCGTGCGCGGGTCGAAGGTCGCGGTCCTCGGCGTGTCGTACAAGGCCGGGGTGGGGGACCTGCGCGAGTCGCCGGCCCTCAAGATCATGCGGCTGCTGCGCGCGCGCGGCGCGGAGATCGCCTACTGCGACGAGTTCGTGCCCGAGCTACCGGACTTCGGCCTCGCCCATGAGGAGCTCGACGGGGCGCTCGCCGGCTGCGACGTTGCGATCATCGTCACGGCACATCCGGGTCTCGACGTGCGGCGAGTGGTTGAGACCGCGCCCGTGGTCGTCGACTTCCGCGGCGTCACGCGCGGAATCCAGGCGCCGAACCTGATCCAGCTCTAGCTCTAGGCCGGGCGCGCGCGCCGCGGCGTGACTCCGCCGTCCAGCAGGTCGCGGATGCGCTCGGACGCGTGCCCGCCGCCGTAGAGGTCGGGGCGCTCGCCCGCGGGCACGCCGCGCTCGAGGGCGGCGAGGGCGGCGCCCGTGTCGAGATCGACGAGCACGTTCCAGCCGGACTCCACGGTCTCGACCCACTCGGTGGTGTCGCGCAGCGTCACGCACGGCACGCCGAGCAGGAACGCCTCCTTCTGGAGCCCGCCTGAGTCCGTCAGGACCACGCGCGATGAGCCGGCCAGCGCCAGCAGGTCGAGGTAGCCCACAGGCGGCGCCAGGTGCACGCCGGGGCCGGCGGCCAGGCGCTCGCCGAGCCCGGTTGCGTCCAGGCGGGCGCGCGTCCGCGGGTGCACCGGGAAGACGATCGGCAGCGGGAGGGCCAGCAGCAGGTCCACGAGACGGGCGAGGCGATCGGGGTCGTCGACGTTGCCGGCGCGGTGGGCCGTGACGAGCGCGTACCCGCCGGGCTCGACGCCGTGCTCCTCCAGCGCGCGCGATCGCTCGCGCGCCGCCGGCGCCATGGCGAGGGCCACATCGGCCATCACGTCGCCGACCAGGTGCACGCCGTCCTCGATCCCCTCGTCGGACAGGTTCCGCACCGCGGTCTCCGTGGAGCACAGCAGCAGGTCGCTGCCGTGGTCGGTCAGGACGCGGTTCAGCTCCTCCGGCATCGAGCGGTCGAACGAGCGCATGCCGGCCTCCACGTGCGCGACGGGCACGTGCGCCTGGGCCGCGGCCAGGGCGCCGGCGAGGGTCGAGTTCGTGTCGCCGTAGACGAGCACGGCCTCGGGCTCGAGCTCCGCCAGCACCGGCGCGAGGGCCTCGAGCATCCGTCCCGTCTGGACCGCCGGCGGCCCCGAGCCCACGCCGAGCTGGCGGTCGGGAGACGGGATCGACAGCTCGTCGAAGAAGACCCGCGACATCTCGTCGTCGTAGTGCTGGCCGGTGTGGACGATCGCCTCGTCGTGGCGCTCGCGCAGGCGGCGCGAGACGGCGCCGGCCTTCACGAACTGCGGGCGGTTTCCGATGACCGTGACGACCCTCATGCGGCCGCTACCCTAGCCGCGCCATGGCGGTCCCCCTCTTCGCCAGCTCGCTCGCGCCGTACCACGACGCGATCGCCGCGCGTCTCGCCGACGTGGTGCGATCGGGCCGCTACATCCTCGGCCCGGAGGTCGGCGCCTTCGAGCGCGAGTTCGCCGACTACCTCGGCGTGGAGCACTGCGTGGGGGTCGCAAACGGCACGGACGCGCTGACGATCGCGCTGCGGGCGCTCGGGGTGGGGGAGGGCGACGAGGTCGTGATGCCGTCGCTCACCTTCTACGCCACGGCCGAGGCGGCCGTGAACGCGGGCGCCGTGCCGGTCTTCTGCGACGTCGACCCCGACACCTACTGCGTGACGCCGGCGACCGTCGAGGCGGCGCTCACCGAGCGCACGCGCGCCATCGTGCCCGTGCACCTGTTCGGCAACGTGGCCGACGCCGGGGCGCTGCGCGAGCTGGGCCTGCCGGTCCTCGAGGACGCCGCGCAGGCGGCCGGCGCCACCCTCGGCGACCGGCGCGCCGGCGCGCTCGCCGACGCCGCCACGTTCTCGTTCTTCCCGTCGAAGAACCTCGGCGGCCTCGGTGACGGCGGAGCGATCGTCACGGACCGGGACGACGTCGCGGAGACCGCCCGGATGCTGCGCTTCCACGGCTCCAAGGACAAGCAGACGTTCGAGCGGGTCGGCTACAACTCGCGGCTCGACGAGCTGCAGGCGGCGGCGCTCAGGGTGCTGCTGCCAGAGCTCGACGGCTGGACGGAGTCGCGCCGGCGCGTGGCGGCCGGCTACCGCGAGCGAGGTCTCGCCGACGTGCCCGGACTCGGCCTCCCGGAGCCCGTCGAGGGCGCTGGGCACGCGTACCACCTCTACGTCGCGCGCCACGAGCGCGCCGACGAGTTGATCGGAGCGCTGGGCGACCACGACGTGCAGGCGCGCGGCTACTACCGCGTGCCCGTCCACCTCCAGCCCTCGATGGCGCGCTACGGCGGCCACTCGCTGGACCTGCCGGCGACCGCCGAGATCGCCGCGACCAACGTCGCCCTCCCGATGGGCCCGGACCTGGACGACGACGCCATCGGGCGCGTGGTCGAGGCCTGCGCGGTGGCCGTCCCGGCCTAGTCCAGCTCGCGAACCGGCCGCGCCGGTATTCCCACGACCAGCGTGCGCGGCGGCACGTCGCGCGTGACCACCGCGCCCGCGCCCACGAACGCCTCCTCGCCTACCTCGACACCCGGCAGCAGCACCGCCGCGCCGCCGACGCGGGCGCCTCGCCGGATGCGCGGCCCCTGAAGCTGCTCGCCGGGCGCGCGGCGGCCCGCGGTCGGGTCGTTCAGCGTCTGCACGCCGGGGGCCATGAAGACGTCGTCCTCCACGACGCAGAAGGCCGTGATGTAGCAGCCGGACTGGATCCGGGCGCTCGCGCCCACCAGCGCGTCGTTCTCCATCGACGCTCCACGGCCAAGCACCGAGAAGCGGCCGATCGCGGCGCGCTCGCGGATGTGCGCCTGGTCGCCAACCAGCGCGCCCTCGCCCACCGAGGCGCCCGCCACGAGCACCGCGCCCGCGCCGATCGTTGCGCCGTCGCCCACCACGACGGGCGGGGGCCCCTCGCGCGACGCCGTCGAGTTGCGGCCCAGCGACAGCGGCTTGCCGAGCACCGCGCCGTCGTGGATGCGGATGCCGGCGCCCAGTGCGGTGCCGGCATGGATCACGACGTGGCCGCCGATCTCCGCCGAGTCGGGTACCTCGACGCCCTCGCCCAGAAGCAGCCCGGGGGCCCGGTCAGACGGGCGCAGCACGCGACGTCTCCTCGAGGGAGCGCTGCAGCGACTCGAGCACCCGCACGACGGCGACGCCGCTCCGTGGGCCGGACCGCGGCTCCGCGCCGTCGCGGACGCAGTCGACGAAGTGCGTGCACTCGATCCGCAGCGGCTCGTCGTTCGAGATCCGCGGGCTCCAGATGTCGCCCGACCGCGCGATGTACTCGCCGTAGGACTCGAAGTCCTCGTCGAAGCCCTTGTCGTAGACCGTGACCTTGCGCTCGAGCTCCATGTCGTCGAAGGTCGCCATCCGCCGGGAGCCGACCACGGTGAAGCGGCGCTCCTTGTGCGGGTCGAGCCAGGAGAGATGCAGGTGGGCTGCGAGCCCCGACGGGAAGCGCAGGTAGCAGAACACCACGTCCTCGACGCCCTGGCGCATGTAGCTCTCACCGTGCGCGTAGACCTCGGTCGGCTCCTCCCCGGCAAGTCGCAGGATCACGGACACGTCGTGTGCGCCCAGCGACCAGAGCGCGTTCTCGTCCGCGCGCAGCTTGCCCAGGTTCAAGCGGTTGGAGTAGACGTAGTGAATGTCGCCGAGCTCGCCCGCGTCGGCGATCTCCTTCAGCTTGTCGACGCCGGGGTGGTACTCGAGCAGGTGGCCGACCATGAGCACGCGCCCGGCGCGCTCGGCCGCGTCCGCCACCGACTCGGCCTCGGCCACCGACTGGGCGAGCGGCTTCTCCACGAAGCAGTGCTTGCCGGCCTCGAGCACCTTCGTGGCGACCTCGGCGTGGCTTGGCACGTGCGTGGCAACGGCCACCGCGTCGAGCTCGGGGTCGGCCAGCACCTCTTCGAGCTCAGCGCTCACGCGCGAGTCCGGGAACTGTGGCGTCCAGCGCTCCCGCGAGGCGTCGGACGCGTCGCAGATCCAGCGCAGCGAGGCCGACGGCAGCCGGTCGAAGTTGCGCGCGAGGTTCGGTCCCCAGTAGCCGAGGCCGACCACCGCGACCTGCACGGGCCTGTCGCTCACGGGCGGGGAGTGTACGAGGACGCCGTCGCCGCTAGTCCTCGAGCGCGGATTCGAGCTCTGCCACCAGGGCGTCGAGTCGCCGGGGGTACTCCGGCCATTCCGCCGCCGGGACCTGGACGGGCTCGCCTATGCGCTCCTCGAGCTGATCGCCGTCGTCGATCACGAAGTGGGGCTGAACCACGACCTTCACCAGGCGGAGCCGCTTCTGGCTCATGACAGGGCGACGCTGCCGGTCCGGATCGTGCCGTTCGCCTGGCGCGCCTTGACCATGAGCTTCGCCTGGCCGTTGCTCGAGTCGAACCAGAGGGCCATCTCACCCGGCGCGATCTCACCGTCTCCGGGAGCGGTGTTCTTCCGAGTGGTGAAGTAGCCGTTCTCGGTGATCGTCGAGAGCACGTCACCGGCGGAGCTCTGCCACTGCTGGAGATCGGCGCCCTGCGAGGCCGCTCCCTTGAATATCGCGACGGACTCGCTCGCGGCGGGCGCGGTGGCGGTGAGGCGGCCCGTGGAGGGCGCAACGCCGAGCCCGGTGCGCGGACCGAGCACGTTGAAGACGACGTTGTTGCTGTCGCCCGGGTACAGCCTGAAGTCACCGAGGCGCATCTGCATCATGAAGAAGGTCTCCGACTGGTCGATCACGTCGATGCGGGAGTTGGCGGCCGCAGACCTCAGGAAGAGACGGTCCTGCCCTCCCTCCGCGAGGGTCTGCTCGCGGAGATAGGAGCCGCTCTTGAATCGCAGCGTGCCGGAGTCTCCAGAGGACTTGGTGACCTTGAGCACCGGCGACCCGTCCGACTGCTGCCACTCCTGCAGGCTCGTCGACTGGCCCGCCGCGCCGCGGACGCGAAGCGGGATGACCGTGCCGTCGGTGGGCTGAATGAACGCGCCCCCCGGCCGGGACACGGTGAACGTGTCGGCGGTGTCGTTGCCGAGGGTGAGCGTGTTGCCGGAGCCGCCGCGAGCGTAGACCCGGAGGGCCGCGCTGTTCGACCAGCTGTCGACGTGAATCCCAGGGCCGTGTCCCTGCGGGAAGGCGGGGTCCTGGTTGCGGAGGTAGAGGCCGTAGGACTTGCCGGAGTGGTGCATGGCGATGCCGATGACGTTGTCGTTCGGCGCCTGCGTGTAGATCTGCATGCCCTTCATGCCGGTCCGGTCGTTCAGGATCGTCCCGTCGGTTCCGAGCCCGTGGTGGTCCGTGTAGAGCGGGATCAGGGCGTTGAAGGCCGCGTTGCCGCCCGCCACGATGTTCGATCCCGGAGGGGTGCCGCCGGTGTGGTCGATGTAGCACGCGTCACCGGTTCCCTTGTGGAAGAAGTTCACGAGGTCGATCGCCTCTCCCTGAAGATCCGCAATATGGCGGACCGTCAGGCCGCTCTTGGCGGCCCGGATGTTGGCCGCCCATCCGGAGCCCTGCTCGACCACCGTGAGCTGGTTCGAGCCCGGGGGAGCCCCGATGCCGAAGCGCCCATCCGGTCCGATGCCGCTCAGCACCGACCCGCCGGAATCCTGGATCTCGAGGAGGTTCTGGGACGAGCCCGAGGAGGGTCGCCTGAGCACGAGCTCGGTGTAGTCCCCCGTCGCCTGGATCACGTTGTCCGACGAGGAGCTCGGCGCGACCTGCACGTACGTGTCCGGCGCCGCGCTCGCCTTCTGCGAGGCGACGAGCCCCGCCGTGCCAAGCAGGCCCAGCGCGGCTCCGCCACGCAGGGCCGCGCGGCGGTTCAGAGGACGTTCTTCGGCGACGGACGAACGCTGTTGACCGTTTTCAGACATGTTCGGGTTGGGTGTCGGGCCGGCCGTCTATGGCCGGCGGCTGATTGGACTCGTGCGGTTGCCGCTCACACATCCTTGCGGCGGCCGCCGCACACTCAGGATAAGTGCTCCAGCGTGGAATGACAATGCGTGTCAGCGGTCGCGGGAGCGCCGTCGGAGGCGGTTCGGCAGCGGCCCGCTCGGCGGGCGCGGCTCCGTGCCGGCGGCGCGTGCGAGCTCCTCCTCGGGCACGACCGAGCTCACCGGCTTGCCGTTCGTGAGCGGAGCCGGCTCGAGCGTCGGATCGATGGGCGGCGGCTGGCCGTTCCCGTTGCCGTTCGCGATCTCCTCCTGCGTCGGCACCGAGCTGCCGGTCCCGTAGTAGCCGTAGCCCGCGCCGTAGCCGCCGTACGACGTGCTGTCGCGGCCGAGCGAGTTGACGACCACGCCGAGCAGCGGGGCGTCGAGGTTGATCAGCTGGTCGCGCAGGTGCGTGAGCGACTCGCGCTTCGTGGTTCCGAGCCGGGCGACCACGATCACGCCGTTCGTCTGCGTGACGAGCGGGATCGCGTCCGAGACCACCGACGTGGGCGGCGTGTCGACGACGACCAGGTCGTACTCCGCCTCCGCCGCCTTGATCAGCTGTCGCAGGCGGTCCGACTCCATCAGGTCGCTCGGGTTCGGCGGGATCGGGCCGGACACGACGACGTCGAGGTCGCGCCGCGGCATGTCGCCTTGCACGCGGCCGGGCACGGTCACGGTCTGGATCACGTCCTCGAGCGTCTTGTGGGCGGCGAGCACGTTGGTGAGGCCCGGCGTGGATCGCAGCCCCATCAGCCGCGCGAGCGTCGGGTGCCGCAGGTCGGCCTCGAGCAGGAGCGTCCGGGTGCCCGCCTCGCTCGCCGCAAGCGCGAGGTTGGAGGAGACCGTGCTCTTGCCGTCGCCCGGCGCGGCCGAGGTCACGAGCACCGAGCGGATGTCGCGGTCGACGTTGAAGTAGCGCAGGTTGGCGCGCAGCATCCGGAAGGCCTCGGCCTCACCCGGCGGGAGCGCCTCCTGGCCGATCCGGGCCCGCTGCAGCACGCGGCTGCGCGGAATCGCGCCGAGCACCGGGCGCTGAACGATGTCCTCGACGTCCTTCGGGTCGCGCAGGCGGCGGTCGAGACGGTCGATCAGGAACGCCAGCCCGACCCCCAGGAGCAGCCCGAGGATCGCCGCGATCGCGGTGTCCTTGAGCGGCTTGGGCGATGATGGCGAGCTGGGTGGCGTGGCGGGCTGCACGAGCTCCGCGTTACCGGTCTGGAGCGCCTGGAGCGTCTCGAGCTGGTTGATCCGCTGGCGCAGCAGGCGGCCCTGGATGCCCGCCTTCGAGGTGCCGTCCATCGCCGCGAACTCC
>JBJMLK010000181.1:0-12272 GCA_045805345.1 Thermoleophilaceae bacterium
CCCGGCGGCGCTGGCGCTCATGCGCACGCTCGCGCGGCGGCTCGAGAGCGGCGGCCACCACGGCGGGGTGCGCGAGGTCGTGGCGGAGCTGGCGGCTTAGCCAAGCGCGAGGAACGCGGCCAGCTCCCGTGCCACCCGCTCAGGCCGCAGCATCACGTCGCGCCAGGTGAAGCGCATCACCTCGTAGCCACCCCTCGATGGTCGCCGAGGGCGCGTTACAGGCGGGTTACAGGCGTGAAAAGGTCGCTACAGGAGGTGCTCGAGGCCGATCGTCGGCGACCTCTCCAGGCTGCCGACCTTGCGGACCGCCAGCAGGACGCCGGGCATGAAGGACTCGCGGGCGATCGAGTCGTGGCGGATCGTGAGCGTCTGCCCCAGGCCGCCGAAGATCACCTCCTGGTGGGCGACCAGGCCGGGCAGGCGCACCGAGTGGATCGGCTCGTGCACGTTGCCGCCCGCCTCGCGGATCAGCTCGGCCGTCCGGGCCGCGGTGCCCGACGGGGCGTCGAGCTTGCGGTCGTGGTGCAGCTCGACGATCTCGCACTCGGGCATGTGGCGAGCGGCGAGCTGCGCGGCCTGCATCATCAGGACCGCCCCGATCGCGAAGTTCGGCGCCACGAAGAGATTCGCCCCGTCGCCGATTCCCTCGAGGGCGGAGAAGTCGGCCCCCGTGGTCCCCATCACGCAGTGCACACCGGCCTCCAGGCACTCGCGCGCGTTGCCCAGGGCAGACTCCGGCTCCGAGAAGTCCACGACGACGTCGGCATCGCCGAGCACGTCCTGCAGCGCGGTCTCGAGGTGCGGGTCCGCGCGGCCGACCAGCGCCATGTCGTCGGCACCCTCGACCGCCGTGCAGACGGTCGCGCCCATCCGCCCGGCCGCGCCGGACACCGCGACGTTGATCACGCCGCCAGCGCCGGGCTGACCGGCTCGAGCGCTCGCTTGAACACGGCCTCGTCCGCCCCCACGCCGGCCGCGGACAGCCTGTCGGGCGCCAGCAGCTCGTCGGCGAGCGCGCCGACGTCCTCGACCGACACCGCGTCGATCGCGGCCAGCATCTCGTCGAGCGACAGGAGCGGCACGTCCAACAGCACCGAGTTGCCGAGCCGGTTCATGTGCGTGAGGGTGGACTCGAACGAGAGAACCATGCGCCCCTTGACGTTCTCCTTGGCTCTCTCCAGCTCCTCCCCGGACACCGGCTCCTCGACGACCCGTCTCAGCTCCTCCCCGATCACGGTCAGAGCCTCCGACACGTTGTCAGGTCGTGTGCCGACGTAGACACCGATCTGGCCCGTGTCGGCGTAATGGCTGACGTACGAGTAGACCGAGTAGGCCAGGCCGCGCTTCTCCCGGACCTCCTGGAACAGCCGCGACGACGACGAGCCCCCGAACAGCGTGTCGAGCACGCGCAGGGCGAACCGGCGCTCGTCACCGCGCGGGATGCCCGGACCGCCGAGGCACAGGTGATACTGCTCGGTCGTCTTCTCGTGGAATGAGGCGCGCGGGCTGATCGCCGCAGGCGCGGGGGCCGTGGCGCCGTTATCGCCGCCGTTTGACGCGTCGGAGCACGCCGACTCGACGAGCGAGACCAGCCGTTCGTGTTCGAGATTGCCCGCGGCCGCGACCACGAGCCGAGAGCCGGTGTAGCGCGCGTCGTGATACGCCGCGATCTCCGGCACCGGCACGCTCGAGATCACCTCGGCGCGCCCGATGATCGGCCGCCCGAGCGGGTGGTCGCCGAAGATCGCCTGCGACAGCACGTCGTGGACCTTGTCCGACGGCTCGTCCTCGTACATCGCGATCTCCTCGATCACCACCTGGCGCTCGGAGTCGATGTCGGGATACGACGGGCGCAGCACCATGTCCGACAGCACGTCGAACGCGCGCTCGAGGTGCTGGTCGAGGAAGCGCGAGTAGACCGAGGTCGTCTCCTTGCCCGTGCCGGCATTGGCCTCGGCGCCCATCCCGTCGAAGATCTGGTCGATCTCGACCGAGCTGAAGCGGTCGGTGCCCTTGAACAGCAGGTGCTCCAGGAAGTGCGAGATCCCCGCCTGCTCGTTCGACTCGTCGCGCGAGCCCACGCCGACCCAGAACCCGAGGGCGATCGAGCGGACCGAGGGCATCGCCTCGGTCACGACCCGGACCCCCGAGTCCAGCTGGGTCAGCCTGTGGCCGTCGCCGGTCAACGGGCGCCGGTCGCCGCCGCTAGCGGGAGTCGCGCGCGTGATCCGAACGCGGACGGTCGCCGCGGTCGCCGCCGCGATCACCCCCGCGTCCACCTCGTCCACCGCGATCCCCGCCGCGGCCACCGCGGCCGTCGCGGCCGTCGCGCCGCCCACCGCCGCGCGGACCGCCGCCTCCGCCGCCGCGGTCGCCGGTGCCGACCGATGCCAGCTCCTCGGGCGTCTTGCCCTGGACCTCGGGATCGTCGGACAGCCGCAGCCCGATCCGCCCGCGCTCGCGGTCGACCTCGACCACGCGCACGGCGATCTCGTCGCCGCGGTTGAGCACGTCCTCGACCGACTCGGCGCGCTCGCCGGGCTTGATGTTCGAGATGTGCAGCAGCCCGTCGGTGCCCTTCGCGAGCTCGACGAACGCCCCGAACGTCGTGGTCTTCACGACCTTCGCCTGCGGGAACTCGTCGCCGACCTCCACGTCCTTGGTCATCGAGCGGATCCGCTCGATCAGGGCGTCGCCCAGCTCGCCGTTCGCGGCGTAGACCAGCACGGTGCCGTCGTCCTGCATGTCGATCTGCGCGTCGTACTCCTCGGACAGCGCGCGGATGGTCTCCCCGCCCTTGCCGATGACCATCCCGATCTTGTCGACGTCGATCTGGATCGACCCGATCCGCGGCGCGTAGGGCGACAGCTCCTCGCGCGGGGCGTCGATCGCCTCGGCCATCTTGCCGAGGATCAGCGTGCGGCCCTCCTTGGCCTGGGCAAGCGCGTCGCTCAGGATGTCGAAGGTCACGCCGGTGATCTTGATGTCCATCTGGAGCGCGGTGATCCCCTGCTCGGTGCCGGCGACCTTGAAGTCCATGTCGCCCAGGTGGTCCTCCACGCCCGCGATGTCGGAGAGCACGATGTAGTCGTCGCCCTCCTTGATCAGGCCCATCGCGATGCCCGCCACGGGGCGGGCGATCGGCACGCCGGCGTCCATCAGCGAGAGGCTCGAGCCGCAGACCGACGCCATCGACGACGACCCGTTCGACTCGAGGATGTCCGAGACGACGCGGATCGTGTAAGGGAAGTCGTCCTGCGACGGGACCACCGGAACGAGCGCCCGCTCGGCGAGCGCGCCGTGGCCGATGTCGCGCCGCTTGGGCCCGCGCATGAAGCCGGCCTCCCCGACCGAGAACGGCGGGAAGTTGTAGTGGTGGAAGTAGCGCTTGGAGGTCTCGAGCCCGAGCGTGTCGAGCCGCATCTCCTCGCGCGTGGTGCCGAGCGCCGCGACCGAGAACGCCTGCGTCTGACCGCGGGTGAAGATCGCCGAGCCGTGCGTGCGCGGCGCGACTCCGACCTCGATCCAGATGTCGCGGACCTCGTCCGCAGCACGGCCGTCCGGGCGCTTCTTGTCGATCGCGATCCGGCGCCGGATGAGCTCCTTCTCGAGCTTGTCGAACGCCAGCTGAGCCGCCGCGCGCCGCGCGGAGTGGTCGTCGTCATCGGGATCGCCGGCCAGGGCCTCGATCGCCTCGGTCTCGACGGCCTTCGTCGCATCCTGGCGCTCGAGCTTGTCGACCACCTGCGTGGCCTCCTCGAGCTTCGCGCCGAACTTGTCCTTGAGCTCCGAGAGCACCGACTCGTCGACCTGCGGGACCTCGACCTCGGCCTTCGGCTTGCCGGCCTTCTCGGCCAGCTCGCGCTGCAGCTGGCACAGCTTCTTGATCTCCGCGTGCGCGATGTCGAGCGCGTCGAGGATCACGGCCTCCGACACCTCGCGGGCGCCGGCCTCGACCATGAGGATGGCCTCCTCGCTGCCCGCGACCACGAGGTCGAGCGCGCTCTCGGGGATCGACTCCTCGTCGGGGTTCACCACGAACCCGCCCTCGTCGTCCTGGCCGATGCGCACTGCGCCCACGGGGAACGGCAGCGGGATGTCGGACACCATCAGCGCGGCGCTCGCGCCGTTCATCGCGAGGATGTCGTACGGGTTCACGTGGTCGACCGACATCGGGATCGCGACGAGCTGCGTCTCCCGGCGCCAGCCCTTCGGGAACAGCGGCCGGATCGGCCGGTCGATCATGCGCGCGGTGAGCGTGCCCTTCTCGCCCGCCCTGCCCTCGCGCTTGAAGAAGCTTCCGGGGATCTTGCCCGCGGCGTACATCCGCTCCTCCACGTCCACTGTCAACGGGAGGAAGTCGACGTCGCGCAGGTTGCCGGCCGTCGCGGTGGAGAGCACCATCGTCTCGCCGGCGGTTACGACCACGGACCCGCTCGCCTGCTTGGCGAGCTTGCCGGTCTCGAATGAGATCTCAGTACCCCCGACCTCGACGGAGACGCGGCTCACGTCCTGACTCATATGTTTCCTCTCTGCCGCCTCCGGTTGGCGGCACTTGCTCATTTTCGGCTTCGGAATGAAGTCCGCGGAAGGCTAGCAAGCGTTCTGGCGGGGACTCAGCCTGACGTGAGGAGCGCAATCAGGCCCCGGTCCGGCACTCCCGGGTACGCGCGCCCGCGCGCGAACAGCGTGGGCGTGGTGGTGACCCCCGCCCGGACGCCGGAGCGGAAGTCGCGGTCCACCCGAGCCGCCACCGCCTCCGAGCGGCGATCCGCCTCGAAGCGCTCGAGGTCCAGCCCGAGGTCGCGCGCGCGGGCCCAGAGGTGCGGGTCGTCGAGCCGCCCCTGGTCGGCGTAGAGGGAGTCGTGGAACCCCCAGTACGCGCCCTGAAGCCCCGCGGCCTCCGCAGCGGCTGCCAGCACGCGCGCACGCGGGTGCTTGGAGACCACCGGGAAGTGGCGGAACATCCGCCGCACCTCCATGCCGGCGAGCAGCGCGTCGGCCCGGGCACAGTACGGACACTCGTAGTCGCCGTACTCGACCACGAGCGGCGCGTCCGCGGCGCCGCGCACGTGGTCGTCCGGCCCCGGCGGCGGTGGGCCCGCCGTCGTCAGCCGCTCGTCGCTAGACGCGGGCGTGGGCCTCGAGCGCGTCGAAGATCAGGTTCGCGCCCGGTATCTCGAGCGGCGACGGCGACTTGTACGCCCACTTGACCTCCAGGTCGGGCCCGATCATCACGAGCGCGCGGCGGTCGACGCCGTACTTCTCGTTGTAGGCCCCGTACCTGGCGGACATCTCGCCCTTCGGGTGGAAGTCGGCGAGCAGCGGGATCGTCACGCCGAGGTGCTGCTGGAACGCCTTGTGCGTCCAGGCCGAGTCGACCGACACGCCGTAGAGCTTGGCGCCCGCCGCCTCGAGCTCGCCGAGCACCTCCTGGTACACGTTGAGCTGGTCGGTGCAGACCGGGCTGAAGTCGTTCGGGTAGAACACGAGCACGGTCGTCTGCCCGCGCAGCGACTCGAGCGTGACCTCCTCGCCGTCCTGGTCCAGCAGGGTGAAGTCGGGAGCGGGCGTACCCGGCTCGATCATCGCCGCAGGCCGAGCTCCTGGATGAGCGACCGGTAGCGGTCCAGGTGGCGCCGCTGCAGGTAGTTGAGCAGGCGCCGCCGCTGGCCGACGAGCATCAGCAGGCCGCGACGCGAGTGGTGGTCGTGCTTGTGCTCGCGCAGGTGCTCGGTGAGGTGGTTGATTCGCGCCGTGAGCAGGGCGATCTGCACCTCGGGGGAGCCGGTATCGGCTTCTGAAGTGCCGAACTTCTGGACGATCTCGCGCTTGGCCTCGACGGTCAGGCTCATCGGCGGCGAACCGTAGCACGCACTTCCTCGACGTCCTGGCGCATTCGCTCCACCAGCGCGTCGACCGAGTCGAAGCGGCGCTCACCGCGCATCCGCTCCACGAACGCCACCCGCAGCGTCTCGCCGTACAGGTCGCCCTCGAAGTCGAGCAGGTACGACTCCACGAGCAGCTCCCGGCCGGTGCCGAACGTCGGCCGCACGCCGACGTTGACCGCCGCAGGGTGCCCGTGCGCCCAGGCCGCGTAGACGCCGTGCCCGGGCACCACGTAGCGCGGGTCGGGCACGATGTTGGCCGTCGGCATACCGAGCTCGCGGCCGCGCCGGTCACCGCTCACGACCTCGCCCTCGAGCATGAACGGCGCGCCCAGGAAGCGGGCGGCCCGGGCCACGTCACCGGCGGCCACCAGCGCGCGGATCTGGGTGGACGACACGGTCTCGCCCTCGACGTCGACCATCGGCACGACCTCGGTCTGGAACTCGGGCCGGCCCGCGAGGAACTCGGGGTCGCCGCCGGCGCCCTTCCCGAAGCGGAAGTTCTCCCCCACCCTCACCTGCTCGGCGCCGAGCCGGCCGACGAGCACCTCCTGCACGAAGCGCTCGGCCGGCAGCTCCTGGAACGAGCGGTCGAACGGGATCACCACGAGCTCGTCCACGCCGAGCCCGGCGATCACGTCGCGCTTGATGTCGAACGGCATCAGGAGCCTCGGCATCGCGTCCGGGTTGATCACGGCCAGCGGGTGCGGGTCGAAGGTGAGCACGGTGTCCGCGTCGCCGATCACCGCCCGGTGGCCGAGGTGGACGCCGTCGAAGGTCCCGATCGCCACGTGGCGGGCGCGGTCGGCGCGCGGGGCGACGTCGCCGAGCGCAGCGACCTTCACGACGCGAGCACCAGGTAGGGCTTGAGCAGGCCGCCGTCGGAGCGCGCGATCGCGAGCAGCGTGCCGTCGTGGACGAGCCTGACGGCGTCGGCCCCGGCCACGGCATCGGTGTCGGCCTGCACCGCCACCCCGTGGCCGACCCGCTTCGCGGCCGCGGCGTCCACCTCGGCCGCCGGCAGGAAGGCAAGCGCGTCCTCGAGCGCCACCACGCGGTCGGGGTCGGCGTCGTCCAGGCTGAACGGCCCGATCGCCGTCCGCTCGAGCTCGTCGCAGTAGGCGTCGCCGAGACCGGCGATCAGCTGCCTCACGTACGTGCCCGACGAGCACTCGATCTCGAACGCGGCGCGGTCGCCCTCGTGCCAGAGGAGGTCGGCTCGGTGGACCTCGACCGGCCGCGGCGCCCCCTCGACCGCGTCGCCGCGCCGGGCGCGCTCGTACAGCCGCTCGCCGTCGACCTTCACCGCGGAGAAGGCGGGCGGGCGCTGCATCTGGGGCCCCGTCGGGATCTCGAGCCGCTCGGGCACGCGCCCAGTATGAGTGAGCGCGCCATCGCGGTCGGCGGTGTCCGACGTCCAGCCGAGCCGAGCGACCGCGCGGTAGGTCTTCGGCAGGGCGGCGAAGAAGCGCTGCGCGCGGGTGGCCCGGCCGACCAGGATCAGCAGGAGCCCGGTGGCGAACGGGTCGAGCGTCCCGGCGTGGCCCACGCGCTTGCCGCGGGTGCGGCGCACCTGCGCCACCACGTCGTGGGACGTGACGCCGGCTGGCTTCGCGTGCAGGACCAGCCCGGTCAGAGCTGGGCGCCGACCTCGGCGCGGAGCCGCTCGATCAGCTCGGACAGCTCCATGTCGGTCGTGAAGCCGGCCGCCTGGCGGTGGCCGCCGCCGCCGAACCCGCGCGCGATCGCCGAGACGTCGACGCTCGAGTCGGTGGCGCGGAGGCTCACCTTGCGCCGGCCGTCGCCCGTCAGCAGGTCGCGGATCAGGCACGCCACGCGCGTGCCCTCCACCTGGCGCATGTGGTCGACGATTCCCTCCGAGTCGCTCTCGTCGGCCTCCGAGAACGCGAAGTCGTCGCGGGTCAGGTGCGTGAGCGTCAACGCGCCGCCGTCGAAGCGCTGGACGGCGGAGAGCGCCCGCGCGAGCAGCTGGATCCGGCTGAACGGCAGCCCCTCGTACAGGCGCTGGTGGACCACCTGCGGCTGGACGCCCGCAGCGATCAGCTCGGCGGCCATCTTGTGCGCCGCCGGCGTGGTGTTCTCGAACATGAACTTGCCGGTGTCGGTCACGAGCCCGATGTAGAGCGCCTCCGCCAGGGCCGGCGTGATCTCCACCCCCAGCCCGCGCGCGAGCCGGTAGACGATCTCCGCGGTGCACGACGCGTCGCCCTTGACGAGGTTCACGTCGCCGAAGCGGGTGTTGTCGTGGTGGTGGTCGATGTTCACGATCCGCGCACCCGAGTCCTTGATGAAGTCGACCGGCATCCGGTCCATGTTCCCGCAGTCCAGGAACACCACGAGCCGCTCGCCCATGTCGGGCGGGGGGTCGGCGAGCACGTCGTCGAACGGCATGTGGCGGTACTCGCGCGGGAGCGGGAACTCGTCGCGGGCCATGAACATCACCGAGTCCTTGCCGAGCGCCTCGAGCACGATCTGCATCGCGCGCAGCGAGCCGAGGGCGTCGCCGTCCGGGTTCTCGTGCGTGGTGAGGAACAGCCGGTCGGCGGAGCGCAACTCCTCGAGGACCTCCTGCTGCTCGGTGAGGACGCTCAACCCTCCTCCTCCTCGTTCGGCCGGGGGACCACCTCGGAGATCAGCTTCTCCATGCGCATCCCGGTATCGATCGACTTGTCGAGCACGAAGTTGAGCGTGGGGGTCCGCTTCATACGCAACTCGTCCCCCACGAGCGCCTGGAGGTAGCCGCGCGCGGACCGCAGCCCGGCGAGCGCGTCGTCGCGCTCGGCCTGGCCGCCGAGGACGCTGACGTATACGCGCGCGGTGCGCAGGTCCACACTCGTCTCCACCCCTGTGACAGTTACGAATCCGATGCGCGGATCCTTCAAGTCCTCCGCGATGTGGGCGGAAACGACCTCCTGCACCGCCCGATCGACCCGCCGCATCCGGCCGCTGGCCATCCTACCCAAGGACCTCTTCCCCGCTGAGCAGCCCCCGCTCGACCCGCACGCCCTGCGGGAACTGCGACTCCACGTAGCGGCCGAGCTTGTGCGATGCGTCCTCCACCGTCCGCGCGTCGCGGCCCACGAGGGCGGCGCTGATCGTGGCGCGCTGCCACAGGTCGTGGTGGCCGGTCTCCGAGACCGCCGCGCCGAACCGGCGCTGGAGCTGGGCCCTCAGGCCCGCGATCTCCTTGCGCTTGCCCTTGAGGCTTCCGTTGTCAGGGAAGTGGAGGTGGATCTCGACCAGGCAGACGAAGCTCATTCGAGCTCGCGTTCTACCTGCCTGGTCTCGAATGCCTCGATCACGTCCCCTTCCTTGACGTCCGCGTAGTTCTCGAGCACCACGCCGCACTCGAAGCCGGTCTGGACCTCGCGGACGTCGTCCTGGAACCGCCGCAGCGAGCCGATCCGGCCGGTGTAGACGACGGCGCCGTCGCGCACGAGGCGCACGTCGGCGCCGCGCCGGAGGGTCCCGTCGGTCACGTAGCAGCCCGCGATCGTGCCGACGCGCGAGGCCTTGAAGGTGGCCCGCACCTCGGCGGTGCCGACGGTGCTCTCGACCTCCTCGGGCACGAGCATGCCCTCCATCGCGGAGCGCAGCTCCTCGACGATGTTGTAGATCACGGCGTAGGTGCGGATCTCGACGCCCTCGCGCTCCGCCACCGAGCGCGCGTCGCCCACCGGCCGGACGTTGAAGCCGATGATCACCGCGTTGGACGCCGCGGCGAGCATCACGTCGGACTCGGTGATGCCGCCGACCCCGTCGCGCACCACGTTCACCGTGATCTCCTGCTGCGGCAGGCGCGCTATCTCGTCGGAGAGCGCCTCGAGCGAGCCGGCCACGTCGGCCTTCACGACGAGCGCGAGCTCCTGGAGGTCGCCCTTCTGGGCGCGGGCGAAGACGTCCTCGAGCGACACGCGCACGCCCTGGCGGCGCGCGAGGGCCTCGGTCTTCAGCCGGTTGGCGCGCTCAGCCGCCTCCTGGCGCGCCTTGCGCTCGTTCTCGACCACCCGCACGCGCTCGCCGGCCTCCGGAACGCCGTCGAAGCCGAGCACCTCCACCGGGTCGCCGGGCCGGGCCTCCTTCACGCGCTCACCGCGGTAGTCGTGCATCGCGCGCACGCGGCCCCAATGGGCACCGGCCACCAGCGCGTCGCTCACGTGCAGCGTGCCGCGCTGGACGAGGATCGAGACGACGGGCCCGCGGCCGGGGTCGAGGCGCGACTCGATGACCGTGCCGGACGCCTCGACGCTCGGGTTGGCCTTGAGCTCCTCGAGCTCCGCGAGCGTGGCGATGTTCTCCAGGAGGGTGTCGAGCCCGTCGCGCGTCTTGGCCGACACGTCGGTGAACTCGGTGTCGCCGCCCCAGTCGGCCGGAGTCAGGCCCTGCTGGGCCAGCTCGCCGCGCACGCGGTTCGGGTCGGCGCCCTCCTTGTCGATCTTGTTGACGGCCACCATGACCGGCACCTCGGCCGCCTTGGCGTGGTCGATCGCCTCCACGGTCTGTGGCATCACGCCGTCGTCGGCCGCGACCACGATCACCGCGATGTCGGTGACGCTGGCGCCGCGGGCGCGCATCGCCGTGAACGCCTGGTGGCCGGGAGTGTCGAGGAATGTGATCGGGTGGCCCTCGTGCTGGACCTGGTAGGCGCCGATGTGCTGCGTGATGCCGCCCGCCTCGCCGGCGGCCACCTCGGTCTCGCGGATCGCGTCGAGGAGCGAGGTCTTGCCGTGGTCGACGTGGCCCATGATCGTCACGACCGGCGGCCGCAGGACCAGGTCGTCGTCCGTGTCGTCGTACTCCGGCTCCTCCTCCACCTCGTCGGCGGCGTGGACGATGTCGACCTTCTTGTCGAACTCCCCGGCCAGCGTGACGATGGCCTCCTCGGAGAGCGTCTGGGTGAGCGTGGCCATCTCGCCCAGCTCCATCAGCTTCTTGATGACCTCCGGCGCGCCGAGCCCGAGCGATTCCGCGACCTCCTTGACGGTCGCCCCGGACTTGATCTGGGCGGGCGGCTCCTCCTTGACCGGCGCCGGCGGGGCGTTCAGGTCGGGCTCGACCCACGGGGTGCGGCGACGACGGCCGCGGCCGCGGCGGCGCGGTTGCTGCTGCGGCGGCGGGCCCTGGGGCCGGCGCGAGGCCTGCGAGTCGATCACCACGCGCCTGTGCCGTCCGCCGCCGGAGCGGCCCGGCGGCGCGGCGCGGGTGGGCCGGGGCGGACGCGCGGACCCGTCCCCCCCATCGCCCTGCGGCGCGGGGCGCTGCGCGTCCGGCGCGGAATCGCGGGACGCGGCCGGCGGGGTGTCCTCGCGGGCGGGCGGCTGCCCCTGCGCGTCCGGCGCGGAGCCGTCGGCGCCGTTCGACGCGTCGCCGCCGCCGAAAGCGCGCGCGATGTCGCCCTCGTCGACGCTCGACGCCGCGGCCTTCACGTCGAGGCCGGCCTTCTGGAGCACGGCGAGGACCTCCTTGCTGGAGATACCCCGCTCCTTCGCGATCTCGTGTACGCGCTTCTTCGCCATCAGCCGACAGATTCTAAGAGGCGCTCGCCGGGTGCCGCCACCTGCGTGCGGAACGAGCGGTCGAACCCGCGGCGCCTGACGGCCTCGCGCGCGCATGCGGGATTTCGGTGCAGGTAGGCGCCCCGGCCGGCAAGCGTGCCGGCGGGGTCGGGCTCGAGGGCGTCGCCGCGCAGCACGAAGCGGACCAGCAGGTCCTTCGGCGCGGACTCCCCACAGCCCACGCAGCGCCTCTCGGGCGCGGGCGCTACGCCTGCTCCTCGGCGGGCGCAGCAGCGGCCGGAGCGCTCTCCGGGTCCGGGCTGTCCGCGGGCGCGTCGTCCCCGGCCGGCGGCGCTTGGGTGGCGGGCTCCGGCTGGTCGGGCTCGGCCGCGGCGGGTGCCTCCGCGGCGGGTGCCTCGGCGGGCGCATCGGCCGCCGGCGCGCTCTCGGGATCCGGGGTGTCGGCCTCGGCCTCCTCGGGCTCGCCCGAGGCGACCGGCTCGACCACCTCCTCGGCGGCGCGCTCCGGCACCTCCGCCTCGCCGTCGTCGGTGGGCGCGGCCGCGGGCTCCTCGGCCACGGCCGGCGCGGGCTCCTCCACATGGTCGGTGTCCTTGCCCTCGAGCGCCTGGTGCGCCGGCAGGCCGCAGTAGCGCGAGCCCGGCAGCGCGGCGTTCGGACAGCGCTTGCCGGTCGACATGATCGCCGCGCAGCGGCCGGAGGCCTCGTCCTCCTCGTAGGCCATGTCGGCCTCCTCGGCGGCGAACTCGGTCTCGGAGCGGATGTCCACCCGCCAGCCCGTGAGCCGCGCGGCCAGGCGGGCGTTCTGCCCCTCCTTGCCGATCGCGAGCGACAGCTGGTCGTCAGG
>JBJMLK010000182.1:0-7048 GCA_045805345.1 Thermoleophilaceae bacterium
CGTCGTCGCGCTCGCGCTGCTTCTGACGAG
This sequence comes from Thermoleophilaceae bacterium, assembly GCA_045805345.1. Classification (GTDB taxonomy): domain Bacteria; phylum Actinomycetota; class Thermoleophilia; order Solirubrobacterales; family Thermoleophilaceae; genus AC-37. The sequence goes on from JBJMLK010000182.1 coordinate 31, forward strand.
CGGCGGCTCGAACGAGTCCACCACCTCCGGCCGGACGGCCGAGGCGAACCCGATCGCGGCGTTCGTCGACAAGCTCGCCGACCCCTGGCTGCGCCCCGGCGTGCAGCGTCCGCCCGGCGTGCACTTCGCCGGCCACTACCGCGACCCGGTCAGCTCGGGCACTCGCTACGGCGACTCGCTGATGGGCTACACGATGGTGCTCACCGGACTTCGCACGCACCGCATGGACCGGGTGCGCTCGGGCCTGCGCGCGCTGGACTTCTCGGTGCCGCGCGCGGCGCTCCACTCGCGCCCGAGCATCTTCGAGATCCTCGCGATCGCCGGCGCCTACAACCTCGCGCGCAAGGAGATCCCCCACGAGCCGCTGTTCGCCCAGCACAAGGCGAAGTGGGAGGAGTACCTCCGCCACATCAAGCTCATCCGGCTGCCGGCCACGACGTACTTCGGCAACCACTGGCTGGTCGAGGCAGTGGAGGTGCGCGAGCTGCTGCGCACCGACATCCGCTCGAAGGACCCGTTCGCGATCCTCGGCGGCCAGCGGGCGGAGGCGGACCGGCTCTCGCGCCAGCTCATAAACCGGCGGATCCCGCAGATGGCGCGGGCGAACGCCGTGCCCAGCCCGATCGGGCGCGCGTTCGTGCTCTCGGATCCGCCGGACAACCCGCTCGTGTACCAGGGGCTCTCGTTCGGCTTCTACGCACGCGCGATCCAGATGCTGGGCGCGGACGCGTCGCCCGCCGCGCGCCGGACGCTCGTGCAGATCGCACGCGCGTCGCTGCTCCTGACCGCACCCGACGGCGACCTGGCCTACTTCGGCCGGAACCAGGAGGAGTGCTGGGGCCTCGCCGGCAGCGCGCTCGGCGCGCTCGAGGCGGCCGGCTTCGGCGAGTCGCCGCCGGCGCTCGACGCGCAGCTGCGCGAGCTGGCGGCCCGGGCGGTGCGCCGGCTGGACACCGTCTACGGCGTCGACGAGTGGGGACTCAACTACGCGCCGGTCGTGCGCCGCGATCCCGGGCACGCGCTGGCGGCGCTCGACCCCGGCGCCGGCGGCCCCTCGTTCGCCGGCATGACCCAGCTGATGCTCGAGTGGTCGCTGCCGGTGGCCGAACGCCCGCCCCCGGGCGCGACCATCCCCGCCGACCACCCGCTCGAGGCCAAGCTCTCGCACGGCGAGAGCAGGCTCGACGTGGTTCGCCGCGGCCGCTTCTGGTACGCGGTGCGCCCCAGCACGAGCGGCAAGCACCCGGACGACATCCGGGCGGACTTCGGCCTGATCGCGTTCAAGGCGCGCGACGCCGGCGGCGCCTGGCGCGACGTGACCCACCTCCGCCCGTTCACCCGCGGCGGCGGGCCGCACAGCGCGGGGCCGGTGCTGCGCACGGGCGGGCTGCTCGGCCTGCCGTTCGCGTCGCGCGTGAGCGTCAGCCGCGGCGGCACCGTGGCCATGTCCACGGCTTGGCGCGGCCCGCCGACGCCCACCAAGTACACGGTCGCGAAGCTGCCCTCGGGCGTGAACATCCGCGCGCTCGGCTACCGGCCGGGACCGACGTACCGGGAGCGCGTGCCGATCTCCTACGCCCCCGTGCCGTGCGGCCTGCGCATGTCGGTCACCGCGCGCGCCGGCGACACGATCGAGTACTCGTTCTTCCTGACCCGCGCGAACGCGCGCACCAGCGCCACGGCCGTGTCCGACGAGCTCTCGCGGAGCACGTTCAACCGCCCGGCGCACGTGTCGCTCGAGGGCCCGTACCAGTCGGCCGTCGAGTCCAACCTGGTGCGCGCTCGGCTCACGTTCTCCGACCTCCCGGCCGGACCGCTCGAGATCACGACCTGCGCGACGCGCTAGCCACGGCCACCGGCGCGACGGTCTCAGGCCGGGCTCCCTCGAGCACCACCACCACGCCGGCCGCGACGATCGCGGCGCCTCCCACCAGCGTCCACGGCCCGGCGCGCTCCCCGAGCAGCACCGCCGCCAGCACTACCGCCGACAGCGGCTCGAGGTAGCCGAGGATGCCGGCCGTGGTCGCGGGCACTCGCTTCAGCGCGAACACGTAGGCGACGCCCGTCACGCCCGCGATCACCACGCCGAGCAGCACCAGGTATCCCACCTCGCGGCCGCCGATGGAGTAGCCGCCCGCGAGCGCGGCCGGCGAGAGCACGACCGCTGCCGCGGCCGCCTGCCAGACCACCAGCCGCAGCGGCTCGACGCCGGCCATCACGCGCTTCGAGCCGACGACCACCACCGCGTAGGCCAGCGCCGCGAGCACCGCCAGGCCGACGCCCGCCGGCCGCACCGATCCGCCGCCCTCGCCGCCGGCCAGCGCGATCGCCGCCACGCCGGCGGCCGAGACGCCGAGCGCGCCGGCGGCCACGCGCGACACGCGCTCGCCCAGCACCGCCGGCGCGAGGATCGCGATCATGATCGGAGCCGAGTAGGTCACGAGGATCGCGCTCGCCACCGAGGTCTGGCGGACGGCGGCGAAGAGGCACGCGAAGTGGGCCGCGAGCACCACCCCCAGCGCGATCACGCCGGCCGGCGGCGGGCGCAGGGCCGAGCGCCGCCACACGAGCGCCGCGAGCACTGCCACCGCCGCGGCCAGCAGCTCCTGGAAGAACGCGATCGCGAGCGATGGCATGTCGAGCTCGCGCACCACGATCGCGATACCGCCCCACGCAGTCGCGCAGGCCGCGATCGTGGCCGATGCGATCACCCGGCGCGACACACGCCGGACGCTAGAGGCTGGGCAACCAGATGATCTACGCTCAGCAATCCGGCCATTCGCCGGACGCGCCACCCCGCAGCGCCTAAGCTCGCCCTCCTGGGAGGGAGATGACAGAGGAAGCCTCGGTGATCGACTTCGACGCGCCGCCTCCGCCGCGTCGGGCCGCGCGCTTCAAGGCACTCGAGAGCCGGCTCCTGTCGATCGTGATCCGCCGCGACGACGGCGGCCGCGTGGTCTCGCCCGGCCTCCTCCAGCGCCTGCTCGCGCTGCTCTACCTGTCCGGCGCGACGATCGGCCTCGTCTCGATGGCGTTCCCGCAGCCGCCCGGCACGAGCGTGCCGGGGCTGTTCGCGGTCTACGGGGTCGCATACGCGGTCGGCGCGCTGCTGTGGCTCATGCGCGAGCGCGTGCACCCGTGGGTCCCCGAGGTCGGGCTGGCGTTCGGAACCGTGCTGATCACGCTCGCCATCCACTTCACCGAGGCGCGCACAGGCGTCTACTCGATGTTCTACGTCTGGGTGAGCATCAGCGCCTTCTACTTCCTCCCGTGGGAGCGGGCGTTCCTGCAGATCGCGATGGTGGGGGCCGCGTTCGCAGCCGTGCTGATCAGCGAGAGCCCGGAGGCCGGGGCCGAGGAGTGGATCATCACCGCCGGCACGGTGACCGTGGCCGGGCTGTTCGTCGGCGCGCTGCGGCGCGGCGTGGAGCGGCTGATCGCCAACCTCGAGGAGGCGGCGCGCACGGACCACGCGCGGCTGTACGCGGCCGAGCGCGCGGCGCGGCTCGAGGCCGACCGCGCGTCGGAGTCGCTGCGGCGGCTCCAGCAGGTGACCGACGTCGCGCTCAGCCACCTCGAGCTGGAGGAGCTGCTGAACGAGCTGCTGGCGCGCGTCAAGCAGGTCCTCGCGGTCGACGTCGCCGCCGTGATGCTGCTCGAGGAGGCGGACGTGCTCAACGTCCGCGCGGCGCTCGGCCTCGAGGAGAGCTCGTGGCGGGGGCTGTCGATCCCCGTCGGCGAGGGCTTCGGCGGGCGCATCGCCGCCGGCCGCCGGCTCATGGTGGTGCGCGGGAAGGAGGAGACGCGGGCCGTCAGCCCCGCGCTCAACGACCTCGGGCTATGCGCCCTGATGGGCGCGCCGCTCGTGACCGAGGCCAAGGTGATCGGCGTGATCCACGTCGGATCGTTCACCGACCGCGAGTTCGACGACGAGGAGAAGCGGCTGCTGAGCCTGGTCGCCGACCGCGCGGCGCTGGCGATCTCGCACGCGCGCCTGTACGAGCGTGAGCACGGCATCGCCGAGACGCTCCAGCGCAGCCTCCTCCCCCGCTCGCTGCCGGCCGTGCCCGGCGCGCGGGTGGCCGCGCGCTACCTCCCCGCGCGCGCGGAGGCGCGGGTGGGCGGCGACTGGTACGACGTGGTGCCGCTGAACGGCGGCGGCGTGGGACTCACGATCGGCGACGTGTCCGGACACGGCGTGGAGGCCGCGTCGCTCATGGGCAGCCTTCGCGACGGACTGCGCGCGGCCGCCCTCGAGGGCGAGGACGTGGCGCGGGCGACCGAGCGGGTCGACCGCCTGCTGCTGAGCCAGCGCGGCGGCGGCGACGCGATCGCCACCGTCCTGTTCGCCGTCCTCCGCCCGGACGGCTCGCACCTCGACTTCACGAGCGCCGGCCATCCGCCTCCGCTCGTGCTGCGCCCCGATGGCAGCGCGGAGTTCCTGGACGGCGGCCTGTCGACGCCGCTCGGCGTGCTCGCGAACGGCAGCCGCCCGACCGCCGGCGTGGACCTCGAGCCCGGCTCGCTGCTCGTGCTCTACACGGACGGGCTCGTGGAGCGGCGCGACGCGAGCATCGACGTCGGCATGGAGCGGCTCGCCGACGCAGCTCGTGGCGCCGACCGCGACCCTGAGCGATTCTGCGACGCGGTGCTGCGCGCGATGCTCGGCAGCGAGGGTCCCGCGGACGACGTCGCGCTGCTCGCTGTTGCCACCAGGTCTTGACAGCGGAGCATCCCCGCGGTTACGGTCGATAGGAGTACTCGCGGAATTGGAGCGCGGCTTAGGGACGAGCTGCAGCCAAAACCCGAGGGGAGAGAACGGCGCCGCCCTGTGAGGGGCGGCGCTTTCTCTATGCGCTAGCCGGAGCGGAGGTCTCCAGTCCCGCGGCGCGCGCACGCGCCTCGACCACCTGGCGCTGCTCGGCGAGCGGGCGCGCGGACGCACCGCGCTCGTCGCCGTCGACATCGATCGTGCTCCCCGATCGCATCCGGAGCCGCAGGCGGCACGGGAACGTCATGCGCAGGCGGCCGGTGTCGAGGCCGGCGATGCCGCACGCCGAGCCGGCGGTCGCGAGCGCTCGCAGCTCGCGGCGCAGGTCCGCGCGGCGGGCCAGCTCGGCCAGCTCGCGCGGCGGGATCGCCGCCTCGTCCATCCCCAGCTCGCGCATCCGCCGCAGCACGCGCGGCCAGGCGCGCAGCGGCACGTCGCGCACCGACGCGCCCGCATCCACCACGCCGCGGGCGCTCGCGAGCGTGAGCGTCCAGTCGTGGCGGACGGTCACCCGAGCGGCGAGCCGCTCGACCTCGGCCGCGTTCGCGGCCAGCCAGCCCGGCGCCAGCTCCTCGTGGGTGAGCCGGCCGGCGAGCAGCGCGATCGCCACGCTGCGCGCCGCCGAGAAGCCCACGCCCACCGGCGTCAGGCCGCCGTCGCGCCCGAGGCGCTCCATCGCGACGGTGAGGTAGCCGGCGGCGACCGCGACCTCGTCCACCTCGCGCGCGTCGACCCCGGCGCGCAGCGCGGCGTCGATCGCCGCCTGAAGGTAGGCGCAACCCGGGAACGGCTTGAACGCAAGCGTGTCCGTCAGCCATACGCGGCCCAGCTCGCCGAGCATCGCCGGCCGCGCCGCGAACGAGAGGTTGCGCAGCAGCCCGCGCGGCGCCTCGACCACATCCAGCGGGCCGTCCACGCCCCCGGCCGCGAGCAGCGCGGCGCGCGCACCCTGCGTCGCGGGCTCGGCGGCGGTGAGGAGCTTGGTGGCCGGTCCCATGAAGCCGGGCCAGAGTCCGTACGGCGGCTGGTAGAGCGCGATTGCGAGCGCGTGGCCGAGCCGCTCGCCGTCGAGCCCGATGCCGACGCCGGCCGCCACGGCCGCCGACGCGCAGTGGATCGACGACCAGAACTGGCCGTTGTGCGGGCCGAGCAGCAGCGCCGCCCCCAGGCGCCCCGCCACCTCGTTCGCGGCCACCTGCGCGACCAGGGCCCGGTCGTCGTCGGGCGCGAACGCTCGCGCCGCCCACACCGCCGAGTGGCCGGTGTGGCCCATGTATAGGTAGTCGTCCCAGTCGTGCGCCATCGACGCCGCGGCGGCGGCGTACAACTCGCCGAGCGGGCCGTCGGGAGCGACGCGGGAGAACGGCCGCGCGGCGTCCTCGCCCGCCGCGCGAGCCGCCGCCATCGACATGACCTGCAGCCGCGCGCGCTGTGCCACCCGGTCGGGAAGCTCGCCGGGCGCCAGGCCCGCCGCCCACTCGCCGGCGCGAGCGCAGAACGTCACGCGCCAATTCAACCGCGCCGCCGGGCCGCATGCATCGCAGGCGTCCTGGCTCGCCTGCGCATCCGCGGCCGGGGTTCATTACGGTTCACCCGATGCTCGGGGGGATGAGGACCGCCGGTTTGGCGATTGCAGCGGCGCTGGTGCTGCCCGCCGTCGCTCAGGCGCACATCGAGCGGCCGTCGTACTGGCCGGACCCTCGCGTCGACAGGTCCGTGAAGCCGCACGGCACGGGCGGCCACGTGCCCAAGATCCGCTCGCTCGGCTCCGCCCTGAGCAAGAAGCCGCCGGGCGAGACTCTCGTGGTCTGCCAGAAGCACTCGCTCAAGCGTGCGATGAAGTCGATCCACCGGGCGCGCAAGCACGGCTACGACATCCGCCCCACCGACCACCGAAAGCTGTCGCGTAAGCGGGCCAAGCGTCTGCGCAGGATCAACAGGGCGCTCGCGAAGCGCTGCAAGTACCGCGAGATCCAGCCGGCCGCCACCGCCGCCCGGAACAACGACCGCATCGTGATCATGCCCGGCCTCTACACCGAGCCGACCGCGCGCAAGAAGCCCACGCACGACCCGAAGTGCGACAAGTACGAGGTCAACACCGAGTTCGGCGACCCGGGCGCGCTCAGCTACGCGTACCAGGGGCACTGCCCGACCGACCAGAACCGGCTCGCCGTCATGGGCCGCAACCCGGGTAAGCACAAGCCCCCCGACCCGCCGCGGGTCAACCGGCGCGGCATTCCCGACCTC
>JBJMLK010000183.1:0-4328 GCA_045805345.1 Thermoleophilaceae bacterium
ACGGTGTACGGCTGGAGCCCGCGGATGCGTTTCGACCTGGTGGTGAACACCTTCGTGAAGGACGCCCTGCTGGGCGGCACGCTGCTGCTGCACGGCGGCGGCTGGATGTGGCGGCCGCTGGTGGACGTGCGCGACGTGGCCGACGCGATGATCGCGGCGCTCGAGGCGCCGACCGACGTCGTGCGCGGCGAGATCTACAACGTGCTCCACTCGAACTACCAGATCCGCGAGCTGGCGATGCTCGTGGCGGGGTCGGTCCAGCTGCTCGGTCGCCAGGTGCGGCTCGAGGAGGTGCCGGCGCCCGCGTTGACGCGCGACTACGAGTGCTCGAACGCGAAGCTCTCCACGCACCTCGGCTTCTACCCGACGCACTCGGTGGTAGACGCCGTGAGCGACCTGCTCGAGCGGATCGACCTGGCCGACCGCGCGTCGCTGAGCCACCCGCGCTTCTACAACATCCGCTGGCTCGAGCTGCTCAACGAGGTGCGGCCGCGGCTGGAGCGCTTCGGCGCGATCACGTGAGGGTCGAGCGAGCGCTCGTCACCGGTGGTGGCGGGCAGCTGGGGTCGGACCTCGAGGAGCAGCTGGGCGCGGCGTCGGTCGAGGTGCGGGCGCCGGCGCACGCGGAGCTGGACATCACGGACGACGCGGCGGTGGCGGAGGCGCTCGAGTCGCTCAACCCGCAGGTGGTGGTCAACTGCGCGGCGTTCCACAACCTCGACGTCTGCGAGCGCGAGGAGGACCGGTCGTTCGAGGTGAACGCGCGAGCGGTGAAGCGGATGGCGCAGCGCTGCGCCGCGGCTGGTGTGCGCTTCGTGCACCTGAGCACCAACTACGTGTTCGACGGCACCGGCGCCGAGCCGTACCGCGAGCACGACGTGCCGAACCCGCGCAGCGTGTACGCGATCTCGAAGCTGGCGGGCGAGTACTGCGCGCTGTCGTACGCGCCCGACGCGCTGGTGGTGCGCGGCGCGGGTCTGTACGGGCTGCACGGGAGCGCGTCCAAGGGCGGCAACTTCGTCACGCGGATGCTCGGGCGGGCGCGCTCGGACGGCGAGCTGCGGATGGTTGCCGATCAGCTCCTGTCGCCCACGTTCACGGCGGACCTGGCGACGGCGGTGATCGAGGCCGTCGAGGCTGATGCCGCGGGCGTGCTCCACCTCACGGCGTCGGGCGCGTGCTCGTGGTTCGAGTTCACGCAGGCGATCACGGAGCTGGCGGGGCTCGACGTGCCGATCGAGTCCGTGCGCACCACGGTGCCGCCCGGCGGTGTGGACAGGCCGCTGAACGGAGTGCTGGCGCGGCCGGCGGCCGACGCCCTGGGACTCACGCCGCTGCGCCACTGGCGCGAGGCGCTCGAGGACTACATGCAGCGGGCCGGGCTGGCCGCCGCGGCGGCGTCCTAGCGCTGCGGCTCCAGGCCCGCCGCCCGCATGGCCTCGTCGCGGTCGGTGTAGTTGTCGATGCGCGTGACGAGGCCATCCCGCACGGTGCAGACCACGGCCGCCTGTCCCTCGACCTCGACGCCGCTCTCGCGCCCGACCATGCGCTGCAGCCAGAAGACCACGACCTTGTCGCCGGCGTCGAAGACTCCCTCCATCCGCGACTCGTAGCTCGCCCAGCCCCCGACCCACTCCTCCTGTAGGAAGCGGATGACCTCGTCGCGGCCCCGGTAGACGGCATCGTCGGGCCAGTCGGCGAAGTGCGTGGTGTCCCACTCCACGTCCGGATGCCAGGTCGCGAACGTGGCCGCGTAGTCGCCGCGCTCGAATGCCTCCGAGCCGCGTCGCACGATGTCGACCGGCCTGTCCGTGCTACTTCGCCTCGTACGTAAACGGCAGCTCGTCCGCGATCTCGGACAGCAGCGGCGCCGTCGCGTCGCGCTGGGACGGGATCAGCTCGATGTCCGGCCACTCGATGCCGACCTCCGGGTCGTCGTACTTGATGCCGCGCTCGGTGGCGTCGTCGTAGTACGAGTCGATCTTGTACATCACGTCGGCGAAGTCGCTGGTCACGCAGAACCCGTGGGCGAAGCCGATAGGGCAGTAGAGCTGGTGGAGGTTCTCGTCGGTCAGCTCGAAGGCCTCCCACTCGCCGAACGTCGGCGAGCCCCGGCGGAGGTCGACCAGGACGTCGACTATTGCGCCGCGCCCGCAGCGGACCAGCTTCGAGGTGCCGCGCCCGATCTGGAAGTGCATGCCGCGCACGATCCCGTGGCTCGAGCGCGAGTGGTTGTCCTGCACGAACTCCTCGGGGATGCCGAGGTCGGCGTAGACGTTGCGGCGGTAGGTCTCGTGGAAGAACCCGCGCTCGTCGCCGTGGACGGTGGGTTCGATGAGGATCGGCCCGTCGAGCCGGGTGGGGAGGCGCTTCATGGAGGCGTGCAGCCTAGCGGCGGCGCGGCCTGCTGCATCCTGTAGAGCTCAGTTCTAGAATGCTATTCTAGACCTATGCCGGGAACCGCCTCAGCGGCCCGCCCCACCGGCCGCCGCCGCGCGATCCTCGACGCCGCGCTCCAGGTCTTCACCGAGCGCGGCTACCACCGGGCGAGCATCGAGGAGATCCGCGAGCGCTCGGGGGCGAGCATCGGCAGCATCTACCACCACTTCGGCGGCAAGGAGCAGCTGGCGGCGGCGCTGTACGTCGATGGCCTGCGCGACTACCACGAGCGCTTTCTGCGCGTGCTGCGGGACCGCGGCGACGCCGAGGCGACGGTCCGCGCGATCGTCGCGAACCACCTTCGCTGGGTGGCCGACAACCCGCGGCTGGCGGCGTACCTGCTCTCCAGCCGCGAGGCGGAGGTGTCGCGCGCCACCGATCACGAGCTGCGCGGGATGAACCGCGCGGTGATCGACGCGACGCGCGAGTGGATCGCGGAGGAGGTGGGGGCGGGGCGCCTGCGGCCCCTGCGCACGCAGCTCTTCTACGCGGTGCTGATCGGTCCGTGTCAGGAGTTCGCTCGGCAGTGGGTGCGGCGGCGCGATCGCGAGCCGCTCGAGGAGGCGGTTGTCGAGTTGGGCGAAACGGCGTGGAGGGCGGTGAGGGCGTGAGGTACCTGGACTTGGTGGAGGAGGCGCGCGCGGTGGACCGTGAGCTCGTGGTGGTGGAGCGCCCGATCGACGGCGCCGCGCTGGTGCGGCTGAACGACCCGGAGAAGCTCAACGTGCTCAGTGCCGCGCTCACGCTGCAGCTGCAGGACGCGCTGGCGGCGCTCGTCGCCGACCCGGGCGTGCGAACGATCGTGCTGACCGGCGCCGATCCGGCGTTCTCGGCGGGCGGCGACCTGCGGATGATGGCGCGCGACGCCCAGGCGATGATCCGCGAGGGCGAGGGCGGCACCACCGAGCTGTGGCGCTGGATCCGCGAGCGGTTCGGAGGCATCGTCCGTACGATCGTCCGGACCGACAAGGCGTTCGTGGCGGCCGTGAACGGCGCCGCTGCCGGCGTGGGGCTGGCGTTCGCGCTCGCGTGCGACGTGATGGTGGTGTCGGAGCGGGCGCGGATCGTGCCGGCGTTCGGCCGAATCGGGCTGCTGCCCGAGGTGGGAACGAGCTGGCTGCTGACACGGCGGCTGGGCTACCAGCGCACGTTCGGGCTGTTCGCGGCGGGCGAGCACCTCTCGGGCGCCGAGGCGTTCGAGGCCGGGCTGGCGAACGAGCTGGTGTTGCACGACGAGCTGATGCCGGCCGCGCTGCGCTGGGCCGAGCGGGTGAACGCGCTGCCGCCGCACGTCGTGCCGATGATGAAGACACAGCTGCGCGCCGCCACCGACATGACCTGGGACCACGCGCTGGCGATGGAGGAGTTCGCCGAGCCGGCGACGTTCACGACGGCGGCGCATCGTGAGGCCGTCGCGGAGCTGCTCGCGCCGGGCCATTGACGGCGGCGTCGTTGCCCGGTTAGGGTGCCGCGCTACAGCTACAGGAAGGCAGGGGCTCATGAGGGGATCGGCAAGGAAGCTGTTCGCGGTCGCGACCGCGTTTGCGCTCGTTGGAGCCGCGTTGGCGGCTCCCGCCGGAGCGAGTCGCAAGCAATGCCTGAAGGCGGCGAGCTCTGGCAAGGTCGTCGAGCAGAGCAAGAGCTCTGTTGCCTACGAGCGTGGCGGCAAGCTCCGAGCGTGCGTCTACTCGGCCGACCACGCGGTCGTCCTGCCGCAGCAGGGACGCTTCCGGATCGCGGGGCAGAACGGGACGGCGGATATCAACTCGCGCCTCGTGAGGCTGGCCGGTCGGTACGTCGCGTACAGCTCGAAGTGGACCGCGGACTCCGACTCGGCGCACTCCACGATCCGACAGCGCGTGTACGTCTATGACGCGCGCTTCCCCGAC
>JBJMLK010000184.1:0-5582 GCA_045805345.1 Thermoleophilaceae bacterium
CGAGGACAGCGTGAAGAACGGGGCGTGGACCGTCACGGCGCCGATCGGCTGATCGTCGGTCGCGGCCGGCGAGGTGGGAAGCAGCGACCTCAGCTCGCCGGTGCAGAAGTCGCCCCAGGTGAACCGGCCCACGAGGGTGGGCAGGCTCGGATCACGCACCTCGCGCCCGGCGATCACAGCGCAGCGGTTGCCCGTGTGCGTGTACGAGAGGATCGGCGCGACGGTGTTGGTCGGCTCCGGGTCGCACGGGTTCTTGGGGTTGGTGCCCTCAAAGCACGGCCAGCCGAAGTTCGTGCCGCCGCCGCCGGCGATGTCGAGCAGGTTGAGCTCCTCGGGTCCGCCCTCCTGGACGTCGCCGATCACCATGTGGCCGTTCGCGTCGAAGCCGAACCGCCACGGGTTGCGGACGCCGTAGGCGAAGACCTCCGGCAGCCCGCCGCCCTCGGAATACGGGTTGTCGGGCGGGACCGTGTACGCGGAGTCGCCGTTGGGGTGCGGGTCGATCCGCAGCACCTTCCCGCGCGGGGAGCTCGTGTCCTGTGCCAACTCCGGGGTGACGAGGCCTTCGCCGACTGTCATGTAGAGGAGCCCGTCGGGCCCGAACTCGATGTAGTCGGCGTCGTGGTCGGTGCCGTCGGTGTAGTCGAGGTCGAGCAGGTTGCGGCGGGAGGCGGGGTCGACCTGGTCCCGGTCGTCCGGCTTGACCGTGAACTCGTCGAGCTCCACCCGGATCCCCTCGGAGTTGTCGGCGGTCGGCGCGTGGATGTCGTACAGCGCGTACACGTGGCCGGTCTCCGCGTAGTCGGGCGCGAACGCGATCGAGGTCAGCCCGACGCGGTAGAGGTCGCGGTCGGAGACGTCAAGGAACGGCGTCGCGAGCTGCTGCCCGTCGCGGAAGATGAAGACCTGGCCGCTCTCCTCGACCACGAACACGCGGTGGGCGTCGCCCGGCGGCGCGGTCACGTCGACCGCGTGGTCGAAGGTCCCGCCGAACTGGGTGAGCCTGACGTCGGCGCTCGCCGATCCCGGCAGCCAGAGCGTCGCCCCGCAGACCAGGGTTAGGAGCGCCCGCCGCACCCGCCCATCGTACGAAGCGCGCCCGCGCCACGCCCGCCCGCCCAGTTCCGCAAGAATTCGCGGCCGCGTGGCCACGGCGCTCCAGATCCCGCGGGTCGACTTCGCGGCCCAGCGGGCGTCGCTGGGGCCGGAGCTCGACGCCGCGATCGAGCGGGTCCTGGCGCGCGGCCGGTTCATCCTGGGACCGGAGGTCGAGGCCTTCGAGGCCGAGTTCGCCTCGTACTGCGGCGTCGAGCACTGCGTCGCCACCGGCTCGGGCACCGACGCCCTCCGGCTCACGCTCGAGGCGAGCGGGATCGGCGCGGGCGACGAGGTGGTGACCGTCGCGCACACGGCGGTGCCGACCGCGTTCGCGGTCGCGCTGGCGGGCGCCACCCCCGTCTTCGTGGATGTCGATCCCGAGACCCACACGATGGATCCCGAACACGCCGCGCGTGCGATCGGACCGGCCACGCGGGCCCTTCTGCCGGTGCACCTGTACGGGCAGTGCGCGGACATGGAGCCGCTGCGGTCGCTGGCTCGCGACCATGGCCTCATGCTGGTGGAGGACGCCTGCCAGGCCCACGGCGCGCGTTACGAGGGGCGGAGGGCCGGCGCGCTCGGCCACGCCGCCGCTTTCAGCTTCTACCCGACGAAGAACCTCGGCGCCTATGGCGACGGCGGCGCGGTCACGACCGGCGACGCCGCGCTCGCCGAGCGCCTGCGCCGCAGGCGCAACCACGGCCTGACCGAGGGCTACGTGCACGATGGCCCGGCTCCGAACAGCCGGCTCGACGAGCTGCAGGCGGCGATCCTGCGGGTGAAGCTCGCGCGCCTCGACGCCTGGAACGGGAGCAGGCGCGAGCTCGCGGCGGCGTACGACCGGGCGCTCGAGGGCGCGCCGGTCACGACGCCCAGCGCCTCGCCGCGCGGCGAGCACGTGTTCCACCAGTACGTGGTGCGCTCGCCGCGCCGCGACGCGCTGCTCGACCACCTCCGCGCGAACGGGGTGGACGCCGCGGTGCACTACCCCGTCCCGGCGCACCGCCAGCCGCCCTACCGCGCGTCCGCCGTCGAGCTGCCAGTGACGGAGGCGTACGCCGGCCAGGTGCTGAGCCTGCCGATCTACCCCGAGCTCGACCGCGAGCGGGTGGAGCGGGTGGCAGAGCTGGTGAGCGGAGGCTGAGGCGGTCGATGGGCGAGACCGTCGAGCACTCCCGGCTGCTGGAGTTCCCGAAGATCCACGACCCGCGGGGGAACCTGACGTTCGTGGAGGGCCGCGAGCACGTGCCGTTCGAGATTCGGCGCGCGTACTGGATCTACGGCGTGCCGGGCGGCGAGAAGCGCGGCGGGCACGCCTACCGCGCTCTGCACGAGGTGATCGTGGCCCTCTCGGGAAGCTTCGAGGTCCACCTGGACGACGGCGTGCGCCGCCGCAGCCACCTCCTGAACCGCGGCTACGTCGGCCTCTACGTGCCGAACATGATCTGGCGCGAGCTCGACCATTTCTCCACGAACGCCGTCTGCCTCATCCTGGCGTCGGCTGCGTACGATCCCGCCGACTACGTGCGCGACAAGGCCGAGTACCTGACAGCGCAGGGTGCGGCATGACCTCGCCGCTGGCGGATTGCCGCACGATCGAGCTCCCGCGGATCGAGAGCGAGTCGGGGGCCATCACGGCTGTGAACGGCTCCCGCGAGGTGCCGTTCGAGATCGAGCGGGTGTTCTTCCTCTACGACGTCGTGGCCGGGGCGGAGCGCGGCGGGCATGCCCACCGCGAGCTGGAGCAGGTCTGGGTGGCCGCGATGGGGTCGTTTCGCGCCGTGCTCGACGACGGCCGCGAGCGGCGCACCGTCGACCTGCGCCAGCCGCACGTCGGTCTCTACATTCCGCCGATGGTCTGGACCGAGCTCGTGGACTTCGCGTCGGGCACGATCTGCGTGGTGCTGGCCTCGCAGCGCTACCACGAGCCGGAGTACATCCGCGACTACGGCGAGTACGGGCGCGCGATGGGGGCTCTGCCCGGGTGAGGTGGCGCAAGCGCGGGCACGTGTTCGCGCCCGACGGCACCCGCCCTTGGGCGCGGCGGTACGCGTTTCCGCCCACCCCGCACAGGCTCGACGACGAGGTCCTGCGGGTCTACGTCGCGTGCTGCGACGAGCGGACGGTGGGGCGCGTCGGCTACGTCGACGTCCTCCTCGAGGATCCCTCCACCGTCGTGCGCGTGGCGCCCGACCCGGTGCTCGACATCGGAGAGCCGGGCTGCTTCGACGACAACGGCGTGGTGCCGACGATGGTGCTGCCCGTCGGCGACGAGCTGTGGCTCTACTACACGGGCTACCAGCTCGGCACCAGGGTCCCGTACTTCCAGTTCCTCGGGCTCGCCGTCTCGACCGACGGCGGCGAGACCTTCGAGCGCCGCAGCCGCGCGCCGGTTCTCGACCGAAGCGACGCCGAGCCGCTCACGCGGTCCTCGGCGTTCGTGGCCCCGCTCGACGGCCGCTTTCGCATGTACTACGCGGCCGGCGCCGGCTGGACCCGGACCGACGACGGACGCGCGGTGCCGGTCTACGACCTGCGGGTGGTGGAGTCGGACGACGGCGTGGTCTGGCCCGCCGCCGGCCGGACCTGCGTGACGCTGCAGGGCGACGAGCACGCGATCGGCCGGCCGTGGCTGCTTCCCGGGAGCGATCCCTGGCGGCTGCTCTACTCCGCGCGGTCCGCGTCGCGGGACTACCGGATCGGCGTCGCCGTCTCGGACGACGGGCTGCGATGGGAGCGGCGCGACGGCGAGGCGGGCATCGACGTGTCCGCCGACGGCTGGGACTCGGCCGCCGTGGCGTACGCCAGTGTGGTCGAGCACGGCGAGCGCGTGCTCATGCTGCACTGCGGCAACGAACGCGGCGCGACGGGGTTCGGCTGGGCGGAGCTCGAGAGCTGGTGAATTAGCGGGCTGGCCCCCTGTTTCACGGGCTGCGCAGGGTGCTCGTCCTCATCCGCCTCAACCAGTCGCCCGCGCGGCCGCCGCCCACCGACTCGAGCAGTATCGAGGCGAACTGCCGGTCGGCCAGGCGGCGCGGGCTTCGCGCGGCCGCTGCGAGTGCCGCGCCGTGCGCCCGCAGCGGCCGCCGCGCGTGCGCCAGGCGGATCGCTCGGGCCTCGTGCCGCGTTGCCGCTGCCGCCCGCTGCAGTCCGCCCGCCGAGCGCGCGTCGAGCCTCGGGCCGAGCGTGTCGGTGACCCAGCCCACGAAGTCGCGCCCGTCGTCCGGCAGCAGCCGGTCGAGTAGGCGCGCCCAGAGCCAGTCGCCGAGCCGGCGCGGGTCGCCGCTCAGCGACGGGTCGCGGTCGAGCGCCGCGAGCAGGTGCCCGCGCGCGGCCGTCTCGTCGCCGTCGGCGTAGAGCAGGAACCCCATCTGCAGCTCGAGCATCGCGCGCACCCGCGGCTCCGCCAGGCGGCCTCCCACCTCGGGCGCCTCCTCGCGCAGCACGCGCGTGACGGCCAGCGCCCGCTCGAGGTTGGTCTCGCGCGAGACGTTGATGCTCGTGTTGGTGGTGTGCACGCGGTAGCCCGCGAGCGGGCGCGGGATGAAGCCGACGTCCCAGTGCGCGGCCGCGCGTGCGAAGAACTCCCAGTCGCTGTAGACGAGCGTCGGGTGCTCGTCGCCCGCCCGGGCCAGGCACTCGCGCCTGATCACCATCGCCATGCCGGGAATCACGTTGCCCTGGACGATGCGCTCGACGGGGTGCCCCGACCGATTCACGTCGGTTCCGAGCCGGCGCGCGCTCGGGACCCGGCGCCCCTCCTCGTCGATCAGGACGGCGCAGCCGTACACGTAGCCCACCTCCGGGTGGCGCTCGAGGAAGTCCACGCCGTGCTCGAGCGCGTCCGGGTACAGCACGTCGTCGGACGCGAGCCCGAGGATGTACCGGCCGCGCAGGCGGTTTCGGTAAAGGCTCGCCGTCGGGCCGATGCCGCGGTTCGCGTGACCGGGATGTGTCAGCACCGTCACGCGGCCGGGATGCTCGACCGCGTACCGGCGCGCGATCTCGAGGCTGCCGTCGGTCGAGCCGTCGTCCGCGATCACCAGCTCCACGTCGGGCAGCGTCTGGCCCAGGACGCTCTCGATCGCCGCCGGGAGCCAGCGAGCGTGGTTGAAGGACGGGATGCCGACGCTCGCGAGCGGCGCGCTCACCCCGCCGCCTCCGTGGCGCTCTCGTACACCTCGTGCACCACGCCGCCGCCGCCGAACTCGGCCTTGAAGCGGTGCAGCCCGTGGTCGAGCGGCCGGCCTCCGCCGGCCATGCTCGTGCCGAAGTCGAAGTAGCGCGCGCCGGCCTCCTCTGCAAGCGCGATGCAGCGCTCCACCACCGCGTCGAGCGCGCTCGTGCGCATGCCGTCCTCGCTCGCGGCCATGTACTGGACGTGGTGGACCGGCGCCGTGGCGAACAGGACCACGCCGGCCACCACCTCGCCGTCGAGCCGTCCGGCCACGAGGCGGATCGTCTCCGGGAACCGGTCGCGCAGC
>JBJMLK010000185.1:0-9903 GCA_045805345.1 Thermoleophilaceae bacterium
ACCGGGACCCGGTGGTCGACTACGACGAGGACTCGATCCGCGAGGCCCTCGACCGCCTCCGGCGGCGCGGGTTCACGCGGCTGACCAGCGGCCACGCCAGCCGCGCGGCCAAGTTCCGGCACCTGCTCGACGACGCGCTGGAGACCGGGCGCGACGAGCTCGCGCTCCTGTGCGTCCTGATGCTGCGCGGCGCCCAGACGCCCGGCGAGCTGAAGCAGCGGAGCGAGCGCATGCACGAGTTCGCGGACCTCGATGCGGTCCACGCGACGCTCGACCGGCTCATCGGGCGCGGGCTGGCGGCTCGGCTCGAGCGACGGCCGGGCCAGAAGGAGGAGCGGTACACCCACCTGATGGGGGAGGGGGAGGACCTTCCGACCCCCCAACCGGCGGCGGCCCCCCAACCGGCGGCGACCCCCCAGCCGGAAGCGACCCCCCAACCGGCGGCTCCACCCGCGGCTGCCGGCGACCTCGAGCAGCGTGTCCAGCAGCTCGAGTCTCGGGTGGCCGCGCTCGAGCGCGCAGTCGGCGACCAGGCCTAGGCAGCCGCAGCAGCCGGCTCGTTCGCCTCGAGCCAGCGGTCGAAGGCGGCCACGCGCTCGGTGTCCTCGAAGACCTCCTCGGCCACGACCTTGCCCCACCGCCCCTTGAGCAGGATGACCGCGCGGTTCTCGTAGACGACCGTGCCGTCAGGCGCGGTGGCGCGGTCGTCGAAGCGGACGAAGACGGTCGTGTCCCAGGGCGGACCGGTGACGGCGATCTCGCGCGGCTCGCCGCGGAGGCCGACCCGGAGGAAGCGCTCAAGGAAGCCGCGGATCTCGTCCTTGCCGCGATACACCGGCCCCCACGAGTTCTTGCCCGGGAAGGTGAGCGTGGCGTCGTCGGCGTAGAAGCGGAGGAACGCGTCGACGTCGCCCGCCATGAGCCGCCCGGCGGTGCTGCGCAGGAGCCTCCGGTACGCCGTCACGTATGCCGCCTGCGCGGCCGGGAGCGCGAGCGCCGCGAGCGCCAGGCGCCTCATCGAACCGCTCCCGCGGGCTCGGTCGCGGTCTCACGCACGAAGTCCCTGATAGCGCGCGCGAGCACCGCGGGCTGGTCGACCGGGATCAGCGTGTAGCTGTCCTCGACCTCCACGAGCCGGCCCTGCGGCAGGAGCTCGGCGAGCCGGCGGCCGTGCTCCGGCGGCATGACGCGGTCCTCCTTCGACCAGACCACGAGCGCCGGGCGGTTGAACGACCGCAGCCGCTCAGTGGCGGCCGCGACGAGGCTCGGCTCTCCGGCGTGGATGAACTTGCGCAGATCGCGCCTGATCGCACGCTGCCGGAAGAGCGGCTGCAGCCACTCGTCGAGCCTCTCCTGCGTGACCCTCTTCGACATCCACCCGTACGCGAGCGGCAGCCGGCGCAGCGGCCGGACGCGGAGCGAATGCACCATGGCGCTGACGCCGCCAGGGATCCGGCCCAGCAGCATCATGTTCTTGCCGGGCAGGCCGGGCGGGCAATTATCGAACGCCTCGCACGACGCGAGAACGAGTCGCCCGAGCCGTGCCGGCTGCTCGGCCGCGGTCATGACCGACAGGCCGAAGTCGCTGCCGACGAGCGTCACGTCACGCAGGTCGAGCCGCTCGAGCAACTCGGTCAGAAGCCGTACGAGTCCCGGAAAGGAGAGGTCCGCGTCCTTGCGTACGGGTCGGCGGTGGGCGCCCAGCGGGAGCTCCGGGACGATGCAGCGGTGGTCGGAACGGAGGTCGGCCACCACCTCGCGCCACTCGGAGCCGGCCATCGCGACGCCGTGCTGGAGGACGAGCACAGGCCCGTCGCCCCCGGTGTCCTCGTACTCGATCCGCCCCGCCGCGAGCTCCAGCTCCGCCATCTTCCGGCCTCCACTTGATAGATCGTTCTAGTCAGGACGTTAACATTTCCTCGCGATGGCCGGCACCAAGGAGCGGATCCTCGACACGAGCGCGGAGCTCTTCCGCCGCCAGGGCTACATGGGAACCGGCGTGAAGCAGATCGCGGCCGACGCGCGAGCGCCATTTGGCTCGCTGTACCACTTCTTTCCGGGGGGTAAGGAGCAGCTGGGGGAGGAGGTGATCCGCTGGTCGGGGGCGATGTACCTCCAGCTGTTCGTCACGATCGCGGGGGAGGCGGGCGACGCCGTGGCCGCCGTAGAGGATTTCTTCTCGGGGGCGGCCGAGACGCTCGAGGAGACGGGCTACGAGGACGCGTGCCCGATCGCCACGGTCGCGCTCGAGGTGGCGAGCACCAACGAGCAGCTTCGAAAGGCCACGGCCGACGTGTTCGAGAGCTGGATCGCCGGCGGCGTGGCCCTGTTCACGTCCGCCGGGCTCGGCGTGGACGGCGCCCGCGAGCTCACGCTCCACATGCTCTGCGCGCTGGAGGGCGCGTTCCTCTTCAGTCGTGCGCTGCGCACGACCGAGCCGATGCACGTGGCCGGCGCGGCCGTGGCGGCGCGCGTGCGGGACGCGCTCGCGGCATCCGGGTAGGCTCGTGGCCGTGGACGTGGCGATCGCCGGCGGGCACGGCAAGGTCGGGCTGCAGCTGGGCCGTCTGCTGGCGGAGCGCGGCGACCGGGCGCGCGGGCTGATCAGGCGCCCGGAGCAGGAGGACGACCTGCGCGCGGCGGGCGTCGAGCCGGTGGTCTGCGACATGGAGGCCGGGTGCGACCTCGTGGACGCGATCACGGGCGCCGATGCCGTCGTGTTCGCGGCGGGAGCCGGACCGGGCAGCGGCGCGGATCGCAAATGGACGGTCGACTACGCGGGTGCGGCGAAGCTGATCGTGGCGGCGCGCGCGGCGGGGGTGCGGCGCTACGTGATCCTCAGCTCGATTGGGACGCGGGAGCCGCCGGACGGGGACGAGGTGTTCTCCGTCTACCTGCGCGCCAAGGCCAGGGCCGACGAGGAGCTGCGCGCGAGCGGGCTCGACTGGACGGTGGTGCGGCCGGGCTCGTTGACCGACGACCCCGGAACCGGGCGTGTGCACGCCGCCGAGCGGGTCGATCGCGGCGAGATCCCGCGCGAGGACGTGTCGGCCACGCTGCTGGCCGTTCTCGACGATCCCGGATCGATAGGTGCCACCTTCGAGCTCGTCGGGGGCGAGACGCCGATCCCCGAGGCGATCGCCGCGCTGGCCGGCCGATGAGACGGGCCCGTGTCGCGGGGCTGATCCTCCCGATCCTCCTGGTGGCCGGCTGCGCGGACGGGAACGCGCCGGCCAGGCGCGACCGAGCGGCTTCCGCCAACCAGCCCGAGCACCGTGACGCCGCGGTCATCCGCCGTTGGTCGAACACGCTGCGCGCCGGCGACGTCGCGGCTGCCTCGCGCCTGTTCGCCGTACCAGCGACAGTCGCGAACGGCGGGGCGCCGCAGCGGCTGACGACCCGCGAGGCGATTCGCGTCTTCAACGAGTCGCTGCCGTGCGGAGCGCGACTCCTGCGAACGCGACACAAGGACGGCTACACGGTCGCGACGTTCCGCCTGACCGAGCGACGCGGCGGCGACTGCGGCCGCGGCGTCGGCCTGGTCGCGGCGACCGCATTCATCGTGCACCGCGGCCGGATACTCGAATGGCTGCGCCTGCCGGATCCCGGGGCGGGCCCGCCGGTGGACACCAGCACGTCGTAGGCCCCGTTATCGGCCATTTTCCTGGCCGGTTTCCATAACCTGCGTTATCGAGCGCACGGAGTGCGCGCAGGGACCGAACGTGAGACGCGCGGCCGGCGCCGTCAGCCTCCCCCGCTGCGCTCCTTGATCGCCTCCACGAGGTCGCCGATCATTTCCGGCGCCTTCTTGCGCATGCGGTCGACGTCGTACTCCTTGAGCGTCAGGAGCTTCATGTCGGTCTTGGCGACCACCGTCGCGAGACGGCGGCCCTCCTCGCTCAGGATGCCCATCTCGCCGAAGAAGTCGCCCGGCCCGAGGTCGGCCACGTGCTCGCCGCCGCGCGTGACCTCCGCGGTGCCCTCGAGGATCACCAGAAGGTCGTACGCGTAGTCACCCTCCTCGACCAGCGTCTTTCCCGCCGAGCACTTCACCTCGTCGAGCCAGACCGCGAGCTCGCGCCGCGCGTCCTCCGACAGGTCCGCGAACAGCGGTACCGACTTCAGCTCCTCAGCGTTCATCCACTCCCCCGTTTCGGTGTCGCGGGAATCTACCCCAGCGTCAGGCGCGCGACGCGCGCGGTCACGCCGCCAGCTTGTCGAGCCGCGCCGCCAGACGCTCCATCCCGCGCGCCCGCGCCGCCCGCGCCGCGCCGGCCCAGTCGGTGTCGCGGTCGGCCGGGCGGTCGAGCTCGATCGGCTGGAGCGTGGCCATGCGCTTGAACACCGGGAGCTGGTCGCGCCCGTCGAGCAGCGCGCCCGACACGCGGGCCGGGCGCTCGCGCGCAGCAGCGCCCAGCGTCGCCTCGAGCGAGCCGTGGCGGCGCAGCAGGTCGGCCGCCGTCTTCTCCCCGATCCCCGGCGCGCCGGGGATCCCGTCCGACGGGTCGCCGCGGAGTGCGATGAAGTCCGGCACGAGCTCCGGCGGGATGCCGTAGCGCTTGCGCACGCCAGCGGAGTCGACCACCTCCGCGCCCTGGGAGCCCGTTCGCACGTACAGCACCTTCACCGACTCCCCCACGCACTGGAACATGTCGCGGTCGCCGGTGAGGATGAGCGCCTCCCCGCCGCTCTCGGCCTCGACCCGCGCCAGCGCGCCGAGCACGTCGTCGGCCTCGAGGTCCTCGCTCGCGATCACGTACCAACCGAACGCCCCGAAGAACTCGTCGGCTGCGGCGAACTGCGGAGCCAGCTCGTCGGGCACGGGCGGGCGGTCGGCGTGGTAGGCCGGGAACAGCTCCACGCGGTACTCGGCGGCGTCGGGACCGAAGCACAGGACCACGGCGCGCGGCGAGTGCAGCTCGATCTCGCGCATGATCATGTTGGTCGCGCCGAGCAGCGCGTTGACCGCCTGGCCGTCGCCGTCCGTGATGCTCTTGGGGAGGGCGTGGAACGCGCGGAACAGGAGTGACGGCGCGTCGACTACGAGCAGGGGTCCGGCCACTAGCCGAGCCCCTCGCGGAAGCCGACCCGCCAGGTGCCGTAGTGGGGACGCCAACCGAGCTCGCGCTTGGCCTTCTCGTTGGACGCACCGCGCATCGCGGCCGCGAACGACGCCTGCTCGCCGCCGAAGAGCCTGGCCAGCCACAGCGGTACGCGACGCGGCGGCTTGGCGCCCAGCGCGCCCGCGAGCACGGGCAGCCACTCGTGCATCGGCGCGGGGTCGTCGTCCACGACGTTGTAGACGCCGGGCGCCCCCTCCTCGAGCGCCGCCATCGTCGCGCTCGCGGCGTCGTCCACGTGCACGAACGAGAAGATGCCCTCGCCCTTGCCGACGATCGGGAAGCGACGGCGCTCCACCTCGCGCGCGAGCTTGGTCCCGCGCGCATACCACGTGCCCGGGCCGTAGAAGAACCCGTAGCGCAGCGCGAGTCCGTCCATGTCCTCGGTGGTCGTCACCTCGTGCTCGAGCTCCAGCACCGCGTCCACGGCCTCCCCGAATCCCGGCGACCCGGCCACAGTCGGCGCGTCCTCGTCCGCCCTCGCCGGCGCCTTCGGGCTGTAGATGAAAGCGATGCTGTGGGCGACGAAGCGCCGGGCGCCGGCGGCCCGCGCGCCTTCGAGCAGGTTCTGCGTTCCCTCGGTCCGCAGCCGCGAGGTCTGCCCGTACTCGGTGCGCGCCGACCACTCCTGCGGAAGGTCGGTGAGCTGGTGGACGACGGCCTCCGGCGCGGCGGCGGCCATTGCCTCGCGCACCGCCGCGGAGTCGAGCGCGTCGGCCACCACGCCGTTCGCACCCGCGGCGCGCAGCGACTCCGCTCGCTCCTCCGAGCGGGTCATGCCGGTCACCTCGTGCCCGGCCTCGAGCAGCATCCGCACGAGCGGGCGCCCGATCGCGCCGGTCGCGCCGGCGACGAAGACCCTCACGGCTCCGCTCCCCCACCCTCGCCCTCGCGCACGAGCCGCACGAGCATCCACCCCAGCACGAGCGCCGTGAGCCCGATCGTGACGAAGTCGACGGGACCCATCGCCTCGGGGTCGGCGTCCCCGATGTCGACCAGGTGGTTGACGGCGTGGAACGCGTACTGGAACAGCGCGTAGCCCACCACTCCCAGGCGCCAGCCGGGGCGGCGGTAGGCGATCGCGAAGGCCACGCCCAGCGCAAGCGTGAACGTGCCCACGTCGCGCGTGTAGTGCTCGTTCGAGGTGCCGAACGGGCCGAGCACGTCGAAGAACGAGCCCGGCGAGATCAGCTGCCAGGCGCCGAGCGCGAGGTGGACGACCGCGAAGTTGAGGATCAGAAGCGCGACGAGGTCGCGCCGTCTCTCCACGGTGGCCCGCTCCATGCCGGCGCGAACCTTACCCCGCGCTGTGGGCGGCGCGCTAAAAATGGGCCGATGGGCCGACCCCCCAGACCCAGCGAAACGCGGGAGCCTCCCGGCTGGGCCATCGCGGGAGTCTGCGCCGTCGGAGTGCTCGCGCTCCTGGCGGTGCTATTCGCCTACGTGACGCAGCAGGGGGCCTGCGACTACGGCGGCTGCCAGACCCCGGCCATGTACGACATCCAGTTCGCCGTAGCCTGCGCGGGCCTCATCCCCGTCGGAGTGCTGGTCTGGGCGACGGCCGGCGGGCAGCCCAGTAGGGCCCTGGCCGCGCTGCTGATCGCAGTGATCTGGTACGCCGTGTGGGGCGTCCTCAACGACCGTGCGGTTCACCCCTCGCGGCCTGGGGCGATGGTGCTCCGCGCGAGCGGCTAGTTCTCGCCGTCGTACAGCCAGGGAGCGGCCGGCGGCGGGTCGTAGCCCTCCGGGTGAGGACCGACGTAGTCCTCGTTCTCCGCGTAGTAGCCGAACGGCGGGTGCAGGTGGCAGGTCTTGGACCAGACCGGCTTCGTTACCCCCGGGGTGGCTACGGCGTCGTGTCGACCGTGAACGTAAGCGACGCGGGCGTCGGGTCGGTGTTGCTGGCCTGATCCGTCGCGCGCACCTCGAAGGTGTGCGGGCCGTCGGCGAGCGTGTCGGTCGTGTACGGGTTGCTGCACGAGGGGATCCACGCGCCCGAGTCGACCCTGCACTCGAAGCTCGAGCCGTCCTCGTTCGAGCTGAAGCCGAATGTCGGCGTCGAGTTGTTGATCGTCGAGCCGGCGTCCGGGCCCGAGTCGATCGTCGTCTGCGGCGGCGTCGTGTCGACCGTGAACTTCCGCCGCGCGGGCGTCGGGTCGGTGTTGCCAGCCAGATCCTTCGAGCGCACCTCGAAGGTGTGCTGGCCGTCCGCGAGCGTGCCGGTCGTGTACGGGTTGGCGGTGCACGGGGACCACGGGCCGTAGTCGACGCTGCACTCGAAGCTCGAGCCGGGGTTGTTCGAGCTGAAGCCGAACGTCGGCGTGGAGTCGGTGATCGCCGATCCGGCGGCCGGGCCCGACTCGATCACCGTCGTCGCGTCGACCCAGAACGTCCGCGACGCCGGCGTCGGGTCGGTGTTGCCGTCCGGATCCTTCGAGCGCACCTCGAAGGTGTGCTGGCCGTTGGCGAGTGTGCCGGTCGTGTACGGGCTGCTGCACGAGGACCACGCGTTCGGGTCGGTCGAGTCGAGCCTGCACTCGAAGGTCGAGCGGGGGTTGTTCGAGCTGAAGGTGAACGTCGGCGTCGCGTCGGTGGTCGTCAATCCGGCGGCCGGGCCCGAGTCGATCGTCGTCTTCTCGCCGTCGTACAGCCAGGGAGCGGCCGGCGGCGCGTCGTAGGACTGCGGGTCGACGCCCATCCAGTCCTCGTCCTCCTTGTACCAGCCGAAGGGCCAGTGCACGTGGCAGGTCTTGGAGTACACGGGCTTGCAGGGGTTGTAGGGGTTCGTGCGCGCCCACGGGTTGGGCCCGACGATCGTGATCGCCGATCCGTCCGCGTAGTTCGCCGTGCTGTTGTAGGCGTCGACGGTGGCCTGCTCGAGGGGCGTGAGGACGCCGTCGTGCGCGTTGACCGGGCCGACCGAGACGTAGGTGGCCTGCCAGAACGGGGCGCGGGAGAGCTCGAAGGAGTTCGAGAGGCCGTCGTGGTCCTGGTCGTCCGCGCCATCCGGCTTGCCGTCGCCGTCCGTGTCGTACTTGAGCATGTCGGTGCCCGGATACTCGAGCTCGCCGCCGTTCATCACGTCCGGGTACGGCGTCTCGTCCTTGTAGGCGTCCTTCCACCAGGACTGGAGCAGCCGTCCGTGCGACTCGTCCCAGTTGCCGATGCCGTCGCCGTCGGCGTCCCTCTCGTCGTCGGTCCAGAGACCGTTGTGCCGGAGCTCGAGGTAGGCCTTCTTGGGGTCGTTCCAGCCGACCGGCGGGACGCCCTTGCCGTCCGGACCGGACACGCTGACCTGCTTGCCGTCGCTGTATGTCAGCGCAGTCGACAGCGGGTGCGCGGTGAGCTGCCAGAGGCCGTACTCCTCGATCATCGAGAGGCCGTCGCCATCGTGGTCGATGTTGGCGTCGCTCTTGTCGAGCGGGTTCGGCCACGGCCGCTTGCCGGGGTACGGCAACCCGGCGTCCGGCGTGTTGAACGGAGTCGTGTCGTTCATGTCCTTCGCCGACTGCCACTCGTAGCCGTCGGAGACGCCGTCGCCGTCCGTGTCCGCGTTGCACTCGTCGGTCTTGGTCGTCCCGAGCTCGACGGTGTCGGGGATCAGGTCGTTGTCGTCGTCGGTCTCGTCGCGGTTCTTGATCCCGTCGTGGTCGCAGTCGCCGGCGCCGTAGCTGGTGTCGACACCGCCGCCATCGCCGTCGCTCGGCGCGGGGCTGATCAGCGGCGACTTGCTGAGCTTCGTTGGGTCGCCGAAGCGGCTCGTGAGCACGCGGATCTGGAAGCGCGTGGTGGCGCCGGACCGGAGGAGCGGCGTGACGCTGGCAGGGATCTTCACGACGAGCTTCGTCTTCGAGCCCGAGCTGGGCTTGGCGGTGGTGATGCCGCCGCCCTTGCGCATGAAGAAGACCTTGGTCTTGCTGGCGCCGCGGAAGTTCTTGCCCGTGATCGTGAGCTTGTCGCCCACCTTGGCCTTCAGCGGCGTGACCTTGCTGACCGTCGGCTCCGCCGTGGAGGCCTTGTGGATCGTCGGCTGCGGGTGGAGCCGGCGCGCACCCGCGTCGGCGACGAGGGTGAGGAGGAGGCTGGCGACGAGGGTCAGGACGATGGCAAGACGGCGAGTCATCACGAACCCGGTATCGGCGGCCCCCGAGCCGTACTTGAGACCCGCGCGGAGATTTTTTCGTAAGGCGGCGGACGCCGCTACCCGTGCGGGTGCTTACCGCGCTCGGGTACCACCCTCTCCCCCACGTGCACGGCCGGCGTGCCGTGGCGGAAGCCCTTCGGCCGCTTCGGCAACCCGAGCTCGTGGCCGCGCCGCGTGAGGTGCTCGGCGGCCCGCTCGGACACCGCGGCGATCGTGAGCGACGGGTTGACGCCCAGCGAGGTCGGGATCGCCGAGCTGTCGATGCAGAACAGGCCCTCGTTGCCGAACGCCTCGCAGCGGTGGTCGACCACGCCGAAGTCGGCCGAGTGCGCCATCCGGCAGCCGCCCAGCGGGTGCGCGCAGTAGACGCCGCGCGTCTCGGTGAGCTTCATGAAGCGCGCCAGCCCGCTGCGCTCGGCCACCTGCCTCATGGCCTTGTTGGCCAGCTCGCGAACGCGGATCGACTGCTCCGAGGGCTGGTACGAGAACAGACCCACGCGCACCGGACCGGCGTTGGGCTGCACCGCGCCGCCCTGCGGCGGCACGGACTCGAACTTGCCGTCGTTGGTGTCCTCGACCATCGCCAGCAGCTCGATCCGGTTGGCCCAGTTGGCTATCGCGTCCTTCTTCTGGCGACCC
>JBJMLK010000186.1:0-8711 GCA_045805345.1 Thermoleophilaceae bacterium
ACTCCTCGACCGCGCTCTCGGCGTGCCCCAGCGCGCCGGGAAGCTTGCGGATCAGGGCGTCGCAGACCACCATGGCGGCCAGCTCGCCGCCGGACAGCACGTACGGTCCGATCGACACGACGTCCGACGCGAGCCCCTCGTGGACGCGCTCGTCGAAGCCCTCGTAGCGGCCGCAGAGGAGGGTGAGGTCGCGGCCGGAGCCGGGGCCGGGGCCGGAGCCCCCCTCCGGACCGGAGCCCCCCTCCGGACCGGAGCCCGCCTCCAAGCCGGAGCCCCCCTCCCCCCCGCTTCCAGCGAGCCCGGCGGCCAGCTCGTCCGCCAGCGCGTCGTCGAACCGCCGCCCGCCCGCGGCAAGCGCCACGACCCGCCGATTCGCTCGCACCTCGGCGGCGTCGCACCCGTACCTGGCCGCGAGAGCCGCCTCCACGACATCGACGCGGATCACCATCCCGGCGCCGCCGCCGTACGGCGTGTCGTCCACCTTGCCGGCGCCGAGCGGCGTGCTGGCCCGCATGTCGACGGCCTCGAACCGCAGCCCGCCGGCGATCGCGTTGCGCACGTGCCGCTGCTCGAGGAACCAGTCGAACCAGCCCGGGAACAGGGTGAAGACGTCGATCGTCACGACTCCGCCCGCCCCAGGAAGCGCAGATCGACCTCGATCACGCCGGCGGCCGGGTCGACCCGCGTGACGGCGTCGGAGACGAACGGGACGAGGACGCCCTCGTCGCCCACCTCGAGCAGATCGCACGACGGGGCGTTGACGACCCGGCGGACGGTCCCGAGCCCGGGCACCTCGCAGCCCACGAGCTCCTGGGCGTCGTACTCGCCCTCGGCCGGCTCCCAGTCGCCCTCGGCCCACAGCTCCTCGCCGCGTACCGAGCGCCCGTCAACGCCCTCGAGCCGGAGGATGGGGCGCTGGTCGGTGCCGGCCCGCCTGACCACCTGGCGTACGGCGCCAGCGACCGTCACCGACGCGCCCACCGTGAGCAGCTCCACCACCGCGCCGTCCACGTAGAAGCTCCCGTCGAGGCCGTGCGCGCGACCCACGCGGCCGGCCCGCCGCCCGCTCAATCGACGACGTCGACGAGCACGCGGCGCCCGTCGCGCACCGCCGCCGCGCGCACCACGGCACGCAGCGCGTTGATCGTCCGGCCGCTGCGGCCGATGATCTTGCCGGTGTCGTCCTCGGCGACCGTGACCTCGTAGATCAGCGTCCCGTCGTCCTCCTCGAAGGACTCGACGGTCACGGCATCGGGATCGTCGACGAGCGCGCGGGCGAGGAACTCGACGAGCTCGTTCACCGGCCCGAGGGCGCGGCGATTCCCTTGATGCGCATCAGCCGGCGGACGGTCTCGCTGGGCTGGGCGCCGCGCTCGATCCAGTGGCGCACGCGCTCCTCATCGAGCACGATCTCGGACGGCTCGGTCTGCGCGTTGTAGCGGCCGATCGTCTCGATCACGCGGCCATCGCGCGGCGAGCGCTGGTCGGCCACGACCACGCGCCAGATCGGGTTCTTCTTGGAACCCACCCGTGTCAATCTGAGTCGAACTGCCATTGGGAGCGCCGTTACGTTAGCGGCCGCCCGCCAGCTGCGACAGCGAGGGCATCTTGCCCTGCTGCAGCTGACGCATCATCTTCTTCATCTGGCCGAACTGCTTGATGAGCTGGTTCACGGCCTGGACGGTGGTCCCAGAGCCGCGCGCGATCCGCCTCCGGCGCGACCCGTTGATGATCTCCGGGTGCGCTCGCTCCTCGGGCGTCATCGAGGTGATGATGGCCTGCAGCCGGTCGAGGTCGCGGTCGTCCACCTTGATGTCGCCGAGCCCCATCGCGCCCGCACCGGGCAGCATCTTCAGGAGCCCGGTGAGCGGCCCCATGCGGCGCACCTGCTTCATCTGGTCGAGGAAGTCGTCGAAGGTGAACTGCTCCTTGCGGATCTTGCGCTCGAGCTCAGCGGCCTGGTCCTCGTCGAACTCCTTCTCGGCCTTCTCGATGAGCGTCATGACGTCGCCCATCCCGAGGATGCGCTGGGCCATGCGGTCCGGGTGGAAGCGCTCGAAGGCGTCGAGCTTCTCGCCGGTCGAGGCGTACAGGATCGGCTTGCCCGTGACCGCCTTGACCGACAGCGCCGCGCCGCCGCGGGCGTCGCCGTCGAGCTTCGTGAGCACCACGCCGTCGAAGTTGGCGGTCTCCGCGAAGCTCTCGGCCACGTTCACGGCGTCCTGGCCGGTCATCGCGTCGACCACGAGCAGCACGTTGTGCGGCTTCACCTTCTTGCGGATCCGGGCGAGCTCCTCCATCAGCTCGGCGTCCACGTGCAGCCGGCCGGAGGTGTCCACGATGAGCACGTCGCGGCCCTCCGCGCGCGCCCGCTCGAGCGCCCACTCCGCGATGTCGACAGGGTCGCGGTCGGTTCCCTGCTCGTAGACCGTCGCGCCCGCCTGCCCGCCGACCTTCACCAGCTGGTCGACCGCCGCGGGCCGGTAGACGTCGCACGCCGCCAGCGCCACGTCCTTCTTGTGCTCCTCGCGCAGGTGCCGCGCGAGCTTCGCGCAGGCGGTGGTCTTGCCGGAGCCCTGGAGCCCCGCCATGAGCACGACCGTCGGCGGCTTGCTCGCGAACGCGAGGTCGCGCCCGGCGCCACCCATCAGCGAAGTCAGCTCCTCGCTCACCAGCTTGACCACCTGCTGGCCCGGGTTGAGCGCGTCCAGCACCTCGGCCCCGAGCGCTCGCTCCTTCACCTGGGCGGTGAAGCGCTTGACCACCTGGAAGTTGACGTCGGCCTCGAGCAGCGCGAGCCGCACCTGGCGCATCGCCTTCGAGACGTCGTCCTCCGTCAGCTTGCCGCGCGAGCGTACGTCCGAGAGCGCGGCCTGAAGCCGGTCTGAGAGGGTGTCGAACACTCCCTAGAGGCTAGGGCGTCCGCGGCCCGGCGGGCGGCGGCGGCGGCGCGTCGGGCTTGGCCGCGCCCGCGGCGGTCGTGCCGATCGCCGAGGAGAGCTGCCCGAGCGCCTGCGTGAACTCGCTCGGGATGATCCAGACCTTGTTCGCCTCGCCCTGGGCGATCTGGGGCAGCATCTGGAGGTACTGGTAGGCGAGCAGCTTCGGGTCGGCGTCGCCCTCGTGGATCGCCTTGAAGACCGTCGCGATCGCCTTCGACTGGCCCTCGGCGTAGAGCGCCTGCGACTCCTTCTGACCCTCGGCGCGCAGGATCGCGCTCTGCTTCTCGCCCTCGGCGGTGAGGATCTGCGACTGCTTGTAGCCCTCGGCCTGCAGGATCGCCGCGCGGCGGTCGCGCTCGGCGCGCATCTGCTTCTCCATCGCCTCCTGGATCGAGCCGGGCGGGTCGATCGACTTGGTCTCGACGCGGTTCACGCGGATGCCCCACTTGCCGGTGGCCTCGTCGAGCACCACGCGAAGCTCGGCGTTGATCTGGTCGCGCGAGGTCAGCGTGTCCTCGAGGGTCATCCCGCCGATCACGTTTCGCAGCGTGGTCACGACGAGCTGCTCGATCGCCTGGATGTAGTTGGCGATCTCGTAGCTGGCCGCCTTCGGGTCGTTCACCTGGAAGTAGACGACCGTGTCGATGCCGAGCACGAGGTTGTCCTCGGTGATCACCGGCTGGGGCGGGAACGAGACGACCTGCTCGCGGAGGTCGATCAGCGGCCGGACGCGGTCGACGAACGGCACGAGCAGCGCCATGCCCGGGTTGAGCGTGCGCTGGTAGCGCCCGAGCCGCTCGACCACGCCCGCCCGCGCCTGCGGCACGATCCGGATCGAGCGCGCCACAATGATGAAGGCGACGAACGCGAGAGCGAGAAGTACTACGAGCCCTGCTGACACGCGCGGCAGCATAGCCCGGACACGGCCCATCCGGAAGGCCGGACGACTCGAAGTGGGACAATCGCGCCCGACGCAGGGGCATCGCGATGGATCGCAACACCCAGACTCCCAGCGGGCGCGAGCCTGACGACAGCCGCCTCGCGGTTCAGAGCGCCGTCGCTCGGGCCTTCACGGAGGCGACCACCGCGGCCGACGCCGCCGAGCGCGTGCTCGGGTCGATCGGCGCGACGCTCGGCTGGCGGCTCGGGGCGGTGTGGGAGGTCGACCCGGCGGGCGACCGCATCCGCTGCATCCACAGCTGGAGGTCGCCGGGCACGGCGGCGCCCGCGTTCGAGGAGGCGAGTCGCAGCCTGGCCCTGGCGCGCGGCGAGGGCCTGCCCGGCCGGGTCTGGGCCGACGGCCGGCCGGCCTGGATCCGCGATGTGGTCGCGGACTCGAACTTCGCCCGCGGCAGCGTGGCCAGCAGCACCGGCGTGCACGGCGCCTTCGCCTTCCCGATCCGCTCGAGCCGCGGTGTGATCGGCGCCGTCGAGTTCTTCACCGAGGAGGTGGCCGAGCCGGACGGCTACCTGCTCGACCTGATGACCACGATCGGCCACCAGCTCGGCATGCAGATGGAGCGCACGCGCGCCGAGCAGGCCGTCCGCGCGAGCGAGGCACGCAAGGCGGCGATGCTCGAGGCGTCACTCGACTCGATCGTCTCGATGGACCACCTCGGGCGCGTAGTGGAGTTCAACGCCGCCGCCGAGCGCATGTTCGGCTACGCCGCCGGCGACGTGGTCGGCCGCGAGATGGCCGAGCTGATCATCCCGCCCGCCCTGCGCGATCGCCACCGCGAGGGGCTCCGGCGCTACCTCGAGACCGGCGAGCGCCAGGTGATCGGTCGCCGCCTCGAGATCACCGGCATGCGCGCCGACGGGACCGAGTTCCCGGTCGAGCTCACGATCACCCGCATCGAGCTGGACGGCCCGCCGCTGTTCACCGGCTTCATCCGCGACATCAGCGAGCGCAAGCGCAGGGACCAGCACGACCACCTCCTCGCCGAGGCCGGGGCGCTGCTGGGTGCCTCGCTCGACCTCGACGAGACGCTGGCGGCGGTCACGCGCCTGGCGGTGCCCGGAATCGCCGACTGGTGCGCCATCGACCTGCTCGAGGAGGACGGCGCGATCCGGCGCGTGGCCGCGGCGCACTCCGATCCCGAGCGCTCGGCGCTCGCATTCGAGCTCTCCGACCGCTGGCCGAGCCGGCTCGAGGACGAGGGCGGGTTCGGCCGCGTGATCCGCACCGGCGAGCCCGAGTTCCTCGAGGAGATACCGGCCGGCGCGATCGAGGCGCTCGAGCCCGAGTACCGCGAGACGATCGAGGCGCTCGGACTCCGCTCGGTGGTGATCGTGCCGCTGCGCACCCCCGAGGGGCGCGCGGTGGGCGGGCTCGCGCTGGTCACCGCCGAGTCCGGCCGCACGCTCGACGAGCACGACGTGGTGCTCGGCCTGGAGCTCGGCCGCCGCTGCGGCGTGGCGATCGACAACGCCCGCCTCTACCGCGAGCGCAGCCACATCGCGCAGACGCTCCAGCGGAGCCTCCTGCCGCCCGAGCTGCCGGAGATCCCGGGCGTCGCGGTCGCGGCGTGCTTCCGCCCCGCCGGCCACGGGATCGAGATGGGCGGTGACTTCTACGACGTCTTCGCGCTGGTCGACGGCTCGTGGGGGCTGACGATCGGCGATGTGTGCGGCAAGGGGCCGTCGGCGGCCGCGCTCACCGCGCTCGCGCGCTACACCCTGCGCGCGGTGACCATGCACAACCAGAGCCCGGATCGCGTGCTCGAGTTGCTCAACGAGGCGATCCTGCGAAACGGCATGGACGACCGCTTCTGCTCCGCGGCCTTCGCGCGGCTCGTGGCGACCGAGGACGGGGTGCGCGCCGAGATCGCCTCCGGCGGCCACCCGCAGCCCCTGGTCCTGCGCTCGGACGGCACCGTGGAGGAGGTGGGCAGCAGCGGGCTGCTGCTCGGTCTCTGGCCGGACCCGAAGATCGTGAGCGTGCCCGTCGAGCTGCGCCCAGGCGACTCGCTCGTCCTCTACACCGACGGCGTGACCGACGCGCACGCGCCGGAGCGGCTCCTGACCCCCGACGACATCGCGGAGCTCCTCAGCCGCTCGGCCGGGTCGCCGGCGCCGGAGGTGGCGCGCCGCATCGAGCGCGCGGTGACCGACGGGGCCGAGCACGAGCCGCGCGACGACATCGCGCTCCTCGTGATCGGCGTCGAGTCGCGGCTGCGCACGTCGCGGCCGGACGACGGGACAGTCCGCGTCGAGCTGGGCCACCGCGCCGACGCCGCGCTGCTCGCGCGCCGGGCGATCGGCGAGCTGGCGAGCGACCTGCCGGCCGACAGGCTGGGCGAGCTGAAGCTGCTCGCCACCGAGCTGGTCACCAACAGCGTCAAGCACGCCGGTCGCGACGGGGCGATCGAGCTCGAGCTGAGGCTCGGCTCCGAGTCGGTCATGGTGGCCGTCAGCGACGCGGGGAGCGGCTTCGAGCCCCTGCCGCGCAATCCCGACCCGGAGTCCGAGACGGGCCGCGGCCTGTTCATCGTCGACGCGCTGGCCGACCGCTGGGGCGTCGACACCTCAGCGGGCGCGCGCGTGTGGGCGGAGCTGGACCTCGCGCCGCTCGCGAGCGCGCACCCGCCCGCCGCCGCCGTTACTCAGAGACCAGCGCAGTTGCCCCGTCGATCTTGAGCACCTCGACGCGCTTGCCGGCCTCGATCACCTCGTCCTCGTCGTAGGCGCGCGCTGTCCACACCTCGCCGCCGATCTTGACCATCCCGCTCTCGCGGTCGACTCGCTCGAGCACGAGCGCCGACTGCCCGATCAACGCCGCCGCGCCCGTGCGGGTGTGCGGCGGCGCGCGCAGGTGCCTGCGGGCGATCGGCCTGACGACCGCCAGCGAGGCGACGGCGCCGGCCACGAACGCCGCCACCTGAAGCTCCACGGACCCGCCGGCGAGCGCGACCAGGGCCGCGAGCACGGCCGCCAGCGACAGCGGTCCGAGGAACAGCGTGAGCGTGAGCATCTCGCCACCGAGCAGAACGGCGGCTGCGACCATCCAGATCACCCAGTCCGGCATGAGCGACGGATCGTATATCCGCGACCGGCCGCGGCCGCCTACCCACCCGCGATGTCCAGCGCCTGCTCCACGTCCGCGAGCAGGTCCTCGCGCGTCTCGCAGCCGACGCTGAAGCGGATGAAGCCCTCGGGCACGTCGTTGCCGCCCCAGCGCGCCCGCCGCTCGGCGCTCGAGTGGACGCTGCCGAAGCTGGTCGCCTGCGCCACGAGCCGGCACGCCGCGAGGAAGCGCTCGGCGCGCTCGCGCGAGTCGAGCGTGAAGCCCACGACCGTGCCGTAGCGGCGCATCTGGCGGCTCGCCACCTCGTGGCCGGGGTCGCCGGGCAGCCCGGGGTAGCGGACGTCGCCGACGTCGGGCCTGAACAGCAGCCGCTCGGCGAGCGTGAGCGCCGTCGAGCACTGCCGCTCCAGCCGCAGCTCGAGCGTGGCCAGCGAGCGCTGCGCGAGCCACGCCTCGAACGGGCCCGGGATCGCGCCGGTCTGCGTGCGCCACGCGACCAGGGCGTCGGCGTGCGCCGGGTCGCTCACCGCCACGTGCCCGAGGATCAGGTCGCCGTGGCCGGTCAGGTGCTTGGAGTCGCTCGACACGCTGAAATCGGCGCCGAGCGCGAGCGGCAGCTGGCCGAGCGGCGTGGCGAGCGTGTTGTCGACCGCGACGAGCGCGCCCGCGCTGTGCGCGCGGTCCGCGAGCGCCGCGATGTCGACCGACTCGAGCCCGGGGTTCGACGGCGTCTCGATCCAGACGAGCTTCGCGCCGTGCAGGACGTCGTCGGGCGGCACGTCGGCGGCCGCCACCAGCCGCACCTCCACCCCGCACTCGGCGAGCTGGCCGGTCGCGAGCGTGCGCACGGCCGGATAGCCGTCGGCCGGCGCAACCAGCACGTCGCCGTGGCGGAGCAGCGGCAGCAGCACCGCACTCGCCGCGGCCATCCCCGACGCGAACGCCACGGCCGTCCCCTCCTCCAGCTCGCCGAGCGCGCGCTCGTAGAGCGTCCAGGTGGGGTTGCCGTAGCGGCCGTAGACGTAGTCGGCCCCCTCGGGGTCGCCCTCGAGGTGGTAGTAGGACGCGAACGTCGGGCCCGGCAGGAGCGGCGCGCCCTGGCGCGGCGCCGGGAGGCCGGCGTGCACGGCGCGGGTCCCGTCGCCGGGCGTCACGCCTCCAGCAGCGCGCGGGCGAAGTCGTCGGGATCGAACGGCCGCAGGTCCTCGAGCGCCTCGCCGATCCCGATCAGCTTGACCGGCACCCCCAGCTCCTGCGCGATCGCGAGCGCGATGCCGCCCTTCGCGGTGCCGTCGAGCTTCGTCAGGACGATGCCCGTGACCTCGACCGCCTCCCGGAAGAGCAGCGCCTGGCGGAGCCCGTTCTGGCCGGTGGTCGCGTCGATCGTGAGCAGCGTCTCGTGCGGGGCACCGGGGAGCTGGCGCTCGATCACGCGGCGCACCTTCGCCAGCTCCTCCATCAGGTGGTCCTGCGTGTGCAGGCGGCCGGCGGTGTCGACGATCACCACGTCGTGGCCCCGCGCACGGGCGGCCTCGACCGCGTCGTAGGCGACCGCGCCCGGGTCGGAGCCCTCCTTCGCGCGAATCACGTCGCAGCCGGCGCGCTCGCCCCACGCCACCAGCTGCTCGACGGCGGCCGCGCGGAAGGTGTCGCAGGCGGCGACGAGGACCTTCTTGCCCTCGTCCTGGAAGCGCTTGGCCAGCTTGGCGATGGACGTCGTCTTGCCGCTGCCGTTGACGCCG
>JBJMLK010000187.1:0-17399 GCA_045805345.1 Thermoleophilaceae bacterium
AGCTCGCGCAGCTCGTCGGCGTCCTTGAAGGTGCCGTCCTCCTTCACCGCCTGCGCCCACGGGACCGACGCCGCGCCCGGGATGTGCCCGGCGCGCTGCGCGCCCTCCTGCTCGTAGCCCGCCATGGCGATCAGCTCGCCCGAGTACTCGGCCGGCGAGCGCACGTCCACGAGCTTCGCCCCGCCGTCGAGCTGCGCCATCACCTCGTCGCGCTTGGCGCGGATCGACTCGTCACCCGGCTGGGCGGAGAACGTGGCGGGCTCGAAGTCGGGCACGTCGGTGCTCGTCGGCCTGCCCTCCGAGATCCACTTCTCGCGCGGGCCGTTCACGAGCAGCACCTTGTCGTGCCCGTAGTACCTGAAGTACCAGTAGGTGTAGGCGGCGAACCAGTTGTTGCGATCGCCGTAGAGCACGATCGTGTGGTCGTTCGAGATGCCGCGGCTGCCCATGAGCTCGCCGAACTCCTCGGGGCCCAGGAAGTCACGCTTGACCTGGTCCTGGAGGTCCTTCTTCCAGTCGAAGCCGATGGCTCCCGGGATGTGCGCCTCCTCGTAGAGCGCCGGGTTCTCGTCGACCTCGACGATCCTGATCGTCTCGTCCTCCAGGTGCTGCTGGACCCAGTCGGTCTCCACCAGCACGTCCTTGGCGTATGCGGCCACTCGGTACCTCCGTCAGAAAATCATCGAAGTCGGGTAGGGCTTCGAGCATTCAATCAGAGCCGCCAAGATGTCCGGCATGCGCCCGCTGATCGGCCTGACCACCTCGGAGACCCGGCGTCCGGCGCCCACCGAGCTGCTGCCCCACGCCGACGCCGGGCGCGAGGAGGTCGTGCTCGGCAAGGGCTACTTCTCGGCACTCGCGGCCGCGGGCGCCGCGCCCGTCGTACTGCCGCCGCTCGAGCCCGGGCTCGCGCCGTCGTTCGTGGCCGGGCTGGCCGGCGTCTGCCTGAGCGGCGGACCCGACGTCGACCCTTCGATGTACGGCGCCGACCCACACCCGATGCTCGGCGAGACCCACCCGGACGTGGACCGCTTCGAGGTCGCGGTCGTGCGCGAGGCGGAGCGGCTCGGCCTGCCGATCCTCGCGATCTGCCGCGGCTGCCAGGTGCTCAACGTCGCGCGCGGCGGCGACCTCTACCAGGACCTGCCCAGCGAGGTGGGCACCACCGTGCACCACCAGCGCTCCGGTCCCGACCAGCCGGCGGTGTGGCACGAGGTGACCGTCGAGCCCGGGAGCCTGCTGGCGCGGTCGCTGGGGCGCATCAACGACCTCGAGGTGAACGCGTTCCACCACCAGGCGGTGCATCGGCTGGGCGAGGGCCTACGGGCGGTCGCGCACGCCCCGGACGGCGTGATCGAGGCCG
The DNA here is from genome assembly GCA_045805345.1 of Thermoleophilaceae bacterium. GTDB lineage: Bacteria > Actinomycetota > Thermoleophilia > Solirubrobacterales > Thermoleophilaceae > AC-37. Next base: position 1,364 of record JBJMLK010000187.1, read on the forward strand.
TGGAGCTGCCGGGCGCGGACTTCGAGCTCGGCGTGCAGTGGCACCCGGAGGCGATCACCGACCGGCCCGAGCAGGCCTCGCTGTTCGCCGCGTTCGTGGAGGCCGCGCGCCGCTACGCCGCGAGCACGGCGTCCACCGCCCCGAGCGCCGCGGCGAGCCAGCGCGCCGGGTCCGCGGGCGGCTCGGCCACCAGCTCGACCGGCATCGCGTAGGTCGCCCGCGCGCGGTCGGCCACGGCCGTCGCCGCCGCGCTCTCGTGCACCACCCCGCGCACGTGCGTGTCGACGAGCGTCTCGAGCAGGGTCTCGAAGCGCTCGCCGTGCAGGACGGGGTCGGGCACCCCGCCCATCAGCCAGCACAGCACGCTCACGCCCTGGAGGTGCGGTGTGAGCGTGGCCAGCCGCGCGGGGTCGGCCACGACCCCCTCCAGGCCGTCGGCCTCGATCGCCGCGCGCCCGGCCTCGGCGCGGCTCGTACCGCGCACGGAGTGGCCGCGCTCGCGAAGCGCCCGGCCCAGCTCGCGGCCGCGGCACCCGCAGCCGACGATCAGGACCCGGGCCATGGCGCCAGGCTAGGCCACCAGCTGTTTCGCATCGCCGCCCGCCGTGGTAGAAAGGAATCGAGGGGAAGCTCGCAAAATGCGGGAAGACAGCCGATAGAGGGGGTGGCGTGAGCAAGAGGCCGCGACATCCCGGGCTGCACGACGCCAAGGGCCGCGACCTTCCGCACACGCTGCTCGACGTCCAGGGTGTCCCCACCTACGTCGTCGACGCCGGCGAGGGGCCGCCGGTCCTCCTGATCCACGGCTACGGCGACACCGCCGACGGCTGGCGGCGCGTGGTGCCCGGCCTGCTCGAGCGCCACCGCGTGATCGCAGTCGACGTGCCGCCCTTCGGCCGCTCCGCGGACCCGGGTGTGGCGAAGCTGCTCGACTTCTACAAGCCGTTCTTCCCCGAGCTGCTCGAGCGGCTCGCCATCGAGCGCGCCACGGTGATCGGTCACTCGCTGGGCGGCGCGATCGCGCTGCACCTCACGCTTCAGCGGCCGGACCTCGTCGAGCGGCTCGGGCTGGTGGCCCCGGCCGGCCTCGGCAAGGCGCCGCCGTGGTGGTGGCACGCGCTCGCCGGCTACGGCCGCGTTTGGAGCGCCGCGCTGTCGATCCCGAGCCCGGTCACGCCGCTGCTGATCAAGCAGGGCATGACGCGCTTCCTCGACTGGCGGCTGTTCCACGACGCCCGGCAGATGCGCGAGACGATCGACCACATCGTGCGCATGCACCGGGCGCCGCGCGACTTCGACCGGCTGCTGGCGGCCGGCCGCTGCTGCATCGACTCGTACACCGGCACGCTGCTCGAGGACTCGGCAGCGATCGACGTGCCGAAGTGGATGGTCTGGGGCCGCCACGACGGCCTCGTGCCGTCGGAGCACGCGCATGCCTTCCGAGAGCTGCACCGCGACGCCGACGTGCACGTGTTCGAGGACTGCGGGCACTACCCGCACATCGAGCTGCCGGGGCGCTTCAACCGGCTGTTGCGCGACTGGATGGTCGCGACCGGCGGCGAGCGCTCGCTGCGCGCCGCCTAGGCGTCAGCCGCCGAGGCCCGACAGCGTCGCCGGGCGCGCGGTCCAGTCCACGCGCCTGCTGTCGCAGCTTCCGCCGAGACTGCTCGTCTCGTAGCGCGCCAATCCCTTGAACGCGCTGCCCTTCCGCTCGCCGCGAACCTGCTTCTCCTCGTACACGCCCTGGTTGTTGGTGCGCCTGAGCGTCTTGCCGAACTGGCCGTGACGCAGCCTGAACCTGGTCGGGCTGCCGAGCGGGAACGTGTCCGACGTGGACGGCCCGGCCGTCAGCTGACAGCTGGCGGTCAGCTGCACGTTCATGCCCGTGACCCGCTTCCGGTCGTCGGAGACCCGGAAGCGGATCGCGTTTCCCTGGCTCGTCCTGCCGGCGAAGTCGGACACCTCGCCGATGTTGAGCCGGAAGGCCCCGGTGGCGCCCCCCACGCCGTCGACCGCGACGTAGTACGTGGTGCCGCCCTTGACGTCGAAGTCGACGAGGCTCCGGTTACCGGAGCAGGCGCCGCCGGGTCGGTCGTCGTTTCCAGCGACCTTGGTCAAGTTCGAGAACGGCGGCACCGCGCCGTCGCGCGTGTACACCGCCAGGAGGGTGTTGAAGGTCGTGGCCTTCGAGCAGGTGTTGGCCTGCGCCGGCCCGCTGCGGCCGGGAGTCCAGCGGTACCAGACGGACGCGCGGGCGGCGCCGGGCTCGCCGGGCTGCCTGGTGGCGAGCACGTTCGTGCCGAGCGTGCTCGCGCGGGCGCCCGTGAGCTTCGAGGCGGCGCCGAAGTCGTCATTTAGGGGCAGGCCCGGCAGCGCCAGCGCGGGCGCGGCGGCCACGACCAGCAGCGCGACGGCGACGAGCGCCCAGAGACGGCCGCGGCGGCGGGCCTCCATGCCCAGCACTTCGATCTCCTCGTGGTGTCGCACCGTCAGCCCTCCGACTGCGTCCGAGCGACCCTAACCGGCGCCCGTGGGGAATGCAAGCGGGCGCGCAAGCGGGCGCGAACGTGGAGGACTAGGCGGGCTCGTCGCCGCGGAAGTCGGACGCGCGCTGCGCCTGCTCGCGCTCGTCGGCCGCGACCTCGGCGCGTATGTCGTCCTCGCTGATCTCGGGGCGGCCGCTCGCGCGGCGGCGCTCGTTCTGCGCCTCGATCATCTGGTCGACGTCCTCGAGCTCGAGCTCGATCTCGTCCTCGTAGGAGCGCGTGGGCTTCCAGTCGAGCACCTCGGCGCCCGAGGTCGGATGCCACTTGCCGATCGCGAGGAAGATCCCGAAGATCAGGATCCCCATCACCACCACCGCGATGCCGAAGAACGGATCGTTGATTGGCGCAGCGTAGCTCTCATCTAGGATCGCCGGTCCATGGAGCCGCGCAACGCAGTGATCGTCGACGCCGTCCGCACCCCGATCGGGCGCTACGCGGGCGTGCTGTCGACCGTGCGACCCGACGACCTCGCGGCGCGCGTGGTCGAGGCGGTGGTGGAACGGGGCGACCTGCCGCGCGACGCGATCGACGACGTGGTGCTCGGGGCCACCAACCAGGCCGGCGAGGACAACCGCAACGTGGCGCGCATGGCGGTGCTGCTCGCCGGGCTGCCGGTCGAGATCCCCGGCGTGACCGTCAACCGGCTGTGCGCGTCCGGCCTCGAGGCGGTGAGCCAGGCAGCGCGCGCGGTGCGCGTGGGCGAGGGCGAGCTGCTGCTGGGCGGCGGCGTCGAGTCGATGAGCCGCGCGCCGTTCGTGATGCTCAAGCCCGACCGCTCGTTCCCGCGCGGGCCGCGCGAGATGGCCGACACCACGCTGGGCTGGCGGTTCGTGAACCCGCGGATGGAGGAGCGCTACTCGACCGAGGCGATGGGCGAGACCGCCGAGAACGTGGCCGCGCGCTACGGCGTCTCGCGCGAGGACCAGGACGCGTTCGCGCTCGAGTCGCACCGGCGCGCGGTCGCGGCCACCGAGGCGGGCCGGTTCGACGACGAGCTCGTGACGGTGGAGGTGCCGCAGCGCAAGGGGCCGCCCGTGGCGGTGCACTCGGACGAGGGGCCGCGGGCCGACACGTCGCTCGAGAAGCTCGCCGGGCTGCGTCCTGCGTTCCGCGAGGGCGGCAGCGTGACGGCCGGCAACTCGTCGCAGCTCAACGACGGCGCCTCGTGCCTCGTGGTGTGCAGCGAGGAGCGCGCGCGCGAGCTGGGGCGCGAGCCGCTGGCGCGAGTGGTCGCCACCGCCGCCGCGGGCGTCGACCCCGGCTACATGGGCGTCGGTCCGGTGCCCGCCACGCGGAAGGCGCTGGCGCTGGCCGGGCTGAGCGTGGACGACCTCGACCTCGTGGAGCTCAACGAGGCCTTCGCGGCGCAGGTGCTCGCGTCGATCCGCGAGCTCGGCATCCCGCACGACAAGCTCAACGTGAACGGCGGCGCGATCGCGCTCGGGCATCCGCTCGGATCGTCGGGCGCGCGGTTGCTCGGCACGCTGATCTGGGAGCTGCGGCGCCGCGGCGGCCGCTACGGCCTGGCGACGATGTGCATAGGCGTCGGCCAGGGCCTGGCGATGGTCGTGGAGAACCCGGCCGCCTAGCCCGCCGCGCTCGGGCCGGCCGCGGTCAGGCCCCGTTGATCACGGCCAGGCCGACGATTCCCAGCGCGTAGATCAGGATCACGGCCAGCGAGTCGACCCCGAGCCGGCCGAACAGCCGCCGCTTCGGTCGCATCACGATGCCGACCAGATAGATCGCGGTCAGGAGGATCCCCAGACCCGCCATCCAGACGTCGGTGTCGGCGGCTCCCAGCAGCACCTGGCGGCCCGCGATCAGGTCCGCGACCAGGAACAGCACCGGCAGGAAGGCGTTCCCGCCGAAGATGTCCGAGAACACGAGCTGGTGGTCGCCGATCCGGACCGACGCGAAGCCCGTGCTGATCTCCGGCAGCGCGGTGGCGGCCGCGAGGACCGTCGCCCCGAAGACGGCGCCGCCGAGTCCGAGCTTCCCGGCGAGCGCGTCGCCGGACTGCTCGATCGCGACGCCACCGGCGAGCGTGGCCAGCGCCGCGGCGCCGAAGATCGCCACAACCGCTCTGGTCGAGCGCCGGCGGTGGCGCCCGGTCCCCTCCTCCTTCCGGCGCGCCGGACGCGAGCGGCCCGGATCCGCCTCCGGCGCCTCCGCGCGCCATGCGATCCCCCGCTGGGCGCGGTCGACGATGAAGAGGCCGGCGCCCCACATCGCGACGATCGCGATCGATCCGGGGCTGACGGCGCCGATGGCGGCCGACTCCGGCAGGAGGGTCGACATCATCGCTACGACGACCACCGCGATCACGAGTCCGGCCTCGAGGACGACGACCAGCGAGCCGGCCAGGTAGCTCAGCGGGCGGTCGCCGCGAACTGCCGTGTCGAGCACAGCCAGCACCACCGTCTGGATCGCGATCCCGCCGAGCAGGTTGCCGATTGCGAGCGCCACGTGGCCGCTGGCCGCGGCGGTGACGGTGATCGCGACCTCCGGCAGGTTCGTGGCGAAGGCGAGCAGGATCAGCCCGCCCAGAGCGGACCCGAGCCCGAGGCGCCCGTCGAGCGTGTCCGTGCTCGACGCCAGATGGACGCCCGCGATCCAGATGACCGCGGCCGAAGCGGCGAAGACGGCGACGAGGGCGGCGGCGGGCAAGCTTGCGATGGATGCGGATTTACCCGCGCCGCCGGCGGACACCCTCAACCGGGTCACACCCCGTTTGCATATGCGGTGCATAGGCAGATGTCGACTCGAGCGCCCTGATCATGCACGGTCGAGCGGGATTTGCATATGCAATGCTTGTCCCGGATGGCACGGGACATTCCGCTCGGCGAGGCCGCGAAGCTACTCGGTGTCAGCGCGGACACGCTACGGCGCTGGGACCGCGCCGGCAAGCTCACCACTACGCGCGACTCGCGCAACCGGCGGCTCGTGCCGGCCTCGGAGCTCGAGCGTCTGCGGCCACGCCCGTCGCGACACCTGACGAGCCAGCCGCTATCGGCGCGCAACCGCTTCCCGGGCGTGGTCACGTCGGTCGAGGTCGACGGCGTGATGGCGCTGGTCGAGCTCGAGTCCGGGCCGTTCCGGATCACCGCGGCCATCACCCGCGACGCCGTCGAGGAGCTCGGCCTCACTGAGGGCGTGGAGGCCACGGCCGCCGTGAAGGCGACGTCGGTCATGATCGACCGGGCCACTTGAGACGAGCGCTCGCCGTGCTCGGCGCCGTGGTGGCGGTGCTCGCCACGGCGGGCTGCGGCGACGACGAGAGCGGCGGCGGCCGCCGGCCGCTCACCGTCTCGGCCGCCGCCTCGCTCAAGGGCGCTTTCGAGACCTACGAGCCGCGCAACCACTACTCCTTCGCCGGGTCCGACCAGCTGGCCGCGCAGATCCGCTCGGGTGTCAGGCCCGACGTCTACGCCGCCGCCAACACCGAGCTGCCGCAGGACCTCCACCGGCACGGGCTCGTCGCGCGCCCCGTCGTGTTCGCGCGCAACCGGCTCGTGCTCGCCGTGCGATCCGGGCGCATCCGCTCGCTCGCCGACGCCGCCCGGCCCGGCGTGAAGGTCGCGATCGGCTCGCCGACGGTCCCCGCGGGCAAGTACGCGCACAAGGTGCTGGCCACGCAGGGCGACGTCGGCCGCCGCGTGCTCCAGAACGTCCGCACGCAGGAGCCCGACGTGACGGGCGTGGTCGGCAAGGTCGAGCAGGGCGCGGTCGACGCCGGCTTCGTCTACGCGACCGACGCGCTCGCGGCGCACCTCCGTGCGGTCAGCGTCCCCGACGCCGACGTGCGCTACGCCGTCGCCGTCGTGAAGCCCAGCGCCGCGGCGAGCGCGTTCGTCCGCGGGCTGGTGCAGGCGCGCGGGCGGCGGGCCCTGACGCGAGCGGGGTTCCGGTTGCCGTGACGACGAGCCGCGGCCGGCCGACCGGCATATCGGCGTTCCGCCTCCTGGCGACGCTCGCCCTCGCGGTGGCGCTCACCTTCCTCACGCTGCCGGTGGTGGCGATCTTCGTGCACACCGGGCCGCGCGAGCTCGTCGAGAGCCTGGGCGACGCCGCCGCGCTCGACGCGCTCCGCCTCAGCCTCGAGACGAGCGCGATTGCACTCGCGCTGATCCTCGCCGTCGGGACGCCCGCCGCCTACCTCCTCGCCACCTGCCGCTTTCCCGGCCGCGCGCTGGTCACGACCTTGGTCGAGCTCCCGCTGGTGCTGCCGCCCGCGGTGGCGGGGGTCGGCCTGCTGGCGGCGCTCGGCCCGAGCGGGCTCGTGGACGCCGGGCTCGTGCTCCGGACCGCGGGGGTGGTCACCGCGCTCACCTTCGTGGCGGCGCCGTTCTACCTGCGCCAGGCGCAGACGGCGTTCGCCGCGGTCGACCCGTCGCTGCTCGAGGCCTCGCGCACGCTCGGCGCGGGCCCGGCGCGGACCTTCGCGCGGGTCGCGGTCCCGGTCGCGCGCGGCGGGCTCGTGGCGGGAGCCGCCCTCGCGTGGGGACGGGCGCTCGGGGAGTTCGGCGCCACCCTGATGTTCGCGGGCTCGTTTCGCGGGGTCACGCAGACGGCGTCGCTCCTGATCTACGAGCGCTTCGCCACCGACTTCACCTCCGCGCTCGCGGTCGCCGCGGTCCTGGTCGCCGTCTCGTTCGCGGTGCTGCTCTCGGTCAAGGCGGTAGATGCTCAGCGTTGAGACGCCCGGCGCCCAGCTGACGGTCGCCCCCGGCGTCCCGCTCGCGCTCGCGGGACCGTCGGGCGCCGGGAAGACGACGCTCCTCCGCGTGATCGCCGGACTCGCGCCGGGAGCGCGCGGGAGGATCGAGTGCGGCGACGTGACCTGGCTCGACAGCGAGCGCGGCATCGACGTCCCGCCCGAGCGCCGCGGCTGCGGGCTGGTCTTCCAGGACCTCGCGCTGTTCCCGCACCTGAGCGCCTGGCGCAACGTGGCCTACGCGTCCGACCGCGCGACCGCGGTCGAGCTGCTGGAGCGCTTCGGCGTGGGCCACCGTGCGCAGGCGCGGCCGCCCGAGCTGTCGGGTGGCGAGCGACAGCGGGTGGCGCTGGCCCGCGCGCTGGCCGCGACGCCGCGCGCGCTGCTGCTCGACGAGCCGCTCGCGAGCCTCGACTCGCGCACGCGCGCGCACGCCGCGCGCGAGCTGGCCGCGGCCCTGAGCGAGCTGGCGATACCGGTCGTCGTGGTCACGCACGACTTCGCCGAGGCCGCGCTGCTCGCCGGCGAGATGGCCGTGCTCGAGAGCGGCCGGCTGGTGCAGCGCGGGCCACCCGGCCAGCTCGCCGCGGCGCCCGGGTCGGCGTTCGTGGCCGACTTCACCGGCGCGGTGGTGCTCACCGGGACCGCCGGTCCGGCCGGCGACGAGCTCACGCGCGTGGACCTGGACGGTGGCGGCGCGGTGACGAGCGTGGACCGCGCCGACGGCCGCGTGGCGGTGAGCGTCCATCCGTGGGAGATAGCCATCGAGCGCAGCGCGCCGCCCGACGGCTCGGCCCTGAACCGACTCGTCGCGGAGGTGAGCGCCGTGACCGCCGTCGGCAACCGCACCCGCGTGGGCCTGGCCGCGCCGCAGCCGCTGGCCGCGGAGATAACCACGGCGTCGTCCACCCGCCTGGGGCTCGCCGCCGGCGACCGCGTGGTGGCGGTCTGGAAGGCGGCGGCCACCCGCCTCTCGCCGCTCTGACACATCCCTCCAACCACCGCCTCGCACGCGCGTTGTAGTGGACGCAACACCGCCAGGGGCGGCTACCGGTTCCCCCAGCCCTGCCCCTGGCCCCTACCCCGCGCGCTCGGGCCGCATGGAAGCGGCCCGTCGCGCTCGGGGTTGTCCGCTAGCCTGCCGCGCTCGTGATCGAATTCGAGCTGACCGACGAGCAGAAGCTGATCCGCGAGACGGCCCGCGACTTCACCGACCGCGAGATCGTCCCGCGGGCGCGCGACAACGACCGCAACGAGCGCTTCGACCTCGAGCTTGTGGGCAAGCTGGGCGAGATGGGCTACCTGGGCCCGATCGTGGCCGAGGAGTACGGCGGCCGCGGGCTCGACTACCGCACCTACGGGCTGATCGTCGAGGAGATCGGCCGCGGCGACAGCTCCGCGCGCACCGTGGTGTCGGTCCAGACGTCGCTCGTCTGCTCGTCGATCCAGCGCTGGGGCAGCGAGGAGCAGAAGCACGAGTGGCTGCCCAAGCTCTGCACGGGTGAGATCCTCGGCTGCTTCGGGCTGACCGAGCCGAACACGGGCTCCGACGCCGCCAACCTCTCCACCCGCGCCGAGAAGACGGGAGACGGCTGGAAGATCAGCGGCCAGAAGCAGTGGATCTCGATGGGCAACTTCGCGAAGGTCGCTCTGATCTTCGCCCAGACGGATCCCGAGAAGAAGCACCGCGGTCTGGCGGCGTTCCTGGTGCCGACCGACTCAGACGGGTTCACGTCGAGCGAGATCCACGGCAAGCTGGGGCTGCGCGCGTCGGACACCGCGGAGCTGTCGCTCGACGCGATCGAGGTCGGCGACGAGGCGCTGCTCGGGGACGTGGGCGACGGCTTCAAGGTGGCGATGTCGGCGCTCGACTCGGGCCGGTTCTCCGTCGCGTCCGGCTGTGTGGGGATCTGCCAGGGCTGCGTCGACGCCTCGGTCGCGTACTCCAAGGAGCGCAAGCAGTTCGACCGCCCGCTCGCGAGCTTCCAGCTCGTGCAGGAGATGATCGCCGACATGGTCGTGGACACCGACGCCGCGAGGGCGCTGGTCTGGCGCGCCGGGTACCTCAAGGACGCCGGGCTGCCCAACACCACCGAGACCTCGATCGCCAAGCTCTACGCCACCGAGGCGGCCGTCCGCAGCGCCAACAACGCCATCCAGGTCCACGGCGGCTCCGGCTACGTGGACGACCACCCGGTGGAGCGCTACCTGCGCGACGCGCGGGTCACCACGCTGTACGAGGGCACGTCGCAGATCCAGAAGCTGATCATCGGGCGCGCGGCCACCGGCATCAACGCGATGGTGTGAGGCGCGATGGCGGCGTCTGACGTCGTTCTCGCGGAGCGCGACGGAGCGGTGGGCGTCGCGCGGTTGAACCGGCCCGACGCGCGCAACGCCCTGTCCGCCGAGCTGATGGAGCGGCTCACCCTCGTCGTCGAGGAGTGGGACGCCGACGACGACGTTCGCTGCATCGTCGTGGCCGGGAGCGACGACTACTTCGCCGCCGGCGCCGACATCAAGGCGATGCGCGAGCGCAGCTTCCAGGAGGCGATGACCACGCCGACGGCGGCGTTCTGGACTCGCATCGCGGCGTGCCGCACGCCGATGATCGCCGCGGTGTCGGGCTTCGCGCTCGGCGGCGGCTGCGAGCTGGCGCTGTCGTGCGACATGATCGTCGCCTCCGAGACGGCCGAGTTCGGCCAGCCGGAGATCACCCTCGGGATCATCCCGGGCGCGGGCGGCACGCAGCGGCTCACGCGCACCGTCGGCAAGCAGCGGGCGATGGAGCTCGTGCTCACCGGCCGCCGCATGGACGCCGCCGAGGCGCACGCGATGGGCATCGTGAACCGCGTGACCGGCAAGAAGGACTGGCTGTCCGAGGCGATCGAGCTCGCGCAGGTGGTGGCCCGGCGGCCGCCGGTGGCCGTGCGGCTCGGCAAGCAGGCGGTGCAGGCGGCCGACGAGACCGCGCTCAGCGCGGGCATCGCGTACGAGCGGCGCCTCTACGAGCTTGCGATGGCCACGGAGGACCGCGTGGAGGGGATGACGGCGTTCATCGAGAAGCGCCGTCCGGAGTTCCGGGGGCGCTGAGGGGCGTGCGACTAGGCGTCGCCGGCGCCGGCACGATGGGCGCCGGCATCGCCCAGCTGGGCTGCCAGGCCGGGATCGAGACCGTCCTCTACGACCCCTTCGAGGAGGCGCGCGAGCGCGGCGCCGAGTACGTCCGCAAGGGGCTCGAGAAGGCGGCGGCGAAGGGCCGGCTCGACGGCGAGCCGGCCGAGCTGACCCTGACGGGCGAGCTCGACGCGCTCGCCGCATGCGACCTGATGATCGAGGCGGTGCCGGAGCGGCCGGATCTCAAGCGCGAGCTGTTCGCCGCCGTGTCGGAGCGCAACCCGGACGCGGTGATCGCCACCAACACCTCGTCGATCCTCGTCACCTCGCTCGCGGGCGCGGCGGCGCGACCGGAGAACGTCGTGGGCATGCACTTCTTCAACCCGCCGCCGGTGATGAAGCTCGTCGAGGTCATCCCGGCTGAGCAGACGGGCGAGGAGGCGGTGCGGGTGGTCACCGAGGTGGCCGAGGCGATGGGGCGCCACCCGATCGTCGTCACCGACGGGCCCGGCTTCCTCGTGAACCGCTGCAACCGCCCGTTCGGCGCCGAGTCGCTGCGACTGCTGCAGGAGCGCGTGGCCACGCACGAGCAGATCGACCGGATCGTGAGGCTCGGCGGCGGCTTCCGGATGGGCCCGTTCGAGCTGATGGACCTGGTCGGGATCGACGTCGGCTACGAGGTCGCGCAGTCGTTCACCGAGCAGAGCTTCGGCGAGCCGCGCTGGAAGCCGAGCCCGCTCCAGGCGCGCATGGTGGCGGCGGGCAAGCTCGGCCGAAAGACGGGGGGTGGGTGGTACGACTACCCCCCCGGCCGGCCGGACGACCCCCCCACCCCCGAGATGGGTGGAGGCGACGGGCGGCGTGTGGCGATCGACGGCGCCGGCCCGCTCGCGCGGTCGCTGCGCCAGCGCGCGGCGCAGGCTGGGTTCGACGCGCGCGAGCCGTCCGGGTTCGGTGGGCTCGAGGAGCCGGAGCTCGTGATCGACGCGGCGGTGCCGGGGCCGGCGGCGGACCTCGGTGTCGGCGGTGCAGACCTGGCGATCGTCGCCGATCGCGCACTGGCCGAGACGGGTGCCCGCACCGGCTTCCACCTCCTCCCCCCGATCGGGGCCCTCGTCGAGTTGACAGGTGAGCGCAACGAGGAGGTCGAGCGCTTCTTCGCGCAGCTCGGGCTGCTCGCGGAATGGGTCGCCGACGCGCCCGGTCTCGTGCTCGGCCGCATCGCCGCCCAGCTCGTGAACGAGGCGGCGTTCGCGATCGGCGAGGGCGTGGGCTCGCCGGACGACGTCGACGCCGGGATGACGCTCGGGCTCAACCACCCGCGCGGCCCGGTGGAGTGGTGGCGCGCGATCGGCACCGACCACGTGGTGGCCGTGCTCGACGCGCTCCGCGAGGAGCGCTATCGACTGGCTCCGCTGCTCAGGCGGGGGGCGCCGCCCCCGGCGGCCCGGTCCGCCGACCAGGAGCCGGGCGCGCCGGCCTCATAGGATGGGCCGCTGATGCTCGCCGTCACCTTCCAGGAGCCGGGCAAGGTCGCGCTCGAGGAGCGCCCGGAGCCCGAGCCGATCGCCGCCGACGACGCCGTCGTGAAGGTGGACGCGTCGGGCGTATGCGGGTCCGACCTGCACATCTACCACGGGCGCGTGCAGATCGAGCAGGGCTTCACGATCGGCCACGAGTACGTCGGGACCGTGGTCGCGGCCGGCGACGGCGTGACCGGGGTCAAGGAGGGCGACCGCGTGCTCGGCACCTTCCACACCGCGTGCGGCGTGTGCTTCTTCTGCCGCCGCGGCATCTACCAGAAGTGCGACGAGGCGCGGGTGTTCGGCCACGGCGCCACGCTCGGGTCGCTACAGGGCACGCAGGCGGAGCTCGCGCTCGTGCCGCGCGCCAACCTCACGCTGCGCCGGGTGCCCGACGGCCTGTCGGACGCCGCCGCGCTGTTCGCCGGCGACGTGATGGGCACCGGCTACCACGCGATCGTCTCGGCCGGCTTCCAGCCCGGCGACACCTGCGCCGTGATCGGCCTCGGGCCGGTCGGGCTGTGCGCGGTGATGGCCGCGCAGGCGGCCGGGGCGTCGAAGGTGATCGCGGTCGACACCGTGGCCGAGCGACTCGAGACGGCGCGCGCGCTGGGCGCCGAGCCGGTGCACGCGACCGAGGAGGACCCCCGAAAGGCTGTCAAGGCGGGCACCCAGGTCGGCGGAGTCGACGTGGCGGTCGACGCCGTCGGCAACCCGGCGGCGCTCGACACCGCATGCCGGCTGGCGCGCAAGGGCGGCACGGTCTCCGTGGTCGGCGTCTACGCGGAGCGGACCGAGGTCCACATGGGAGTGGTCTGGATCAAGTCGCTCAACATCGTCACCGGTCACGCGAACGTGATGGGCCACCTGGACTCGGTGCTGGCACTGCTCGCCTCCGGCAAGCTCGACGTCGCGCCGCTGGTCTCGCGCGAGATGCGACTGGACGAGGCGCCCGAGGCGTACGCGGCGTACGACCGCCACGAGGCGCTGAAGATCCTGCTGCGGACCTAGCGCCGCTCGATCGGTCCTCGCGCGACGAGGTCACACCACGTCCCACCGCACACGGTCGTCAAGGGCCTCGGTGAGAAGGAAGACGCGAGCGGCATCGCGTGCCTCGCCGGCGGGGACGGTGTGACGCCAGTGGGACTCCGTGTGGTGGTCGCCGCGTACATAGAAGGTGAACGCGCGGTCTTGGTCCTCGGCGCCCAGGCTCGCGAGGTACGGCGGATCGAGGTCCGAGGGGATGTGGTTGAGGACACTGCGGTCGTGCCCGAGCACGATGCCGAGAGTGCCCGCGCCGTCGACCGTGAGCTCGACGTTCTGCGGGCGCCCGAGCCTCCGTGCCTCCGCGTCGATGCGATCCAGCAGCCCGTCGAGCTCCTCGAGCGTGGACACGCGCTGGCACCCGTGTTCGCGCCACGTCACCTCCGCATGATGAGCCATCAGACGCCCTTCCAGATCGGAATCCCGTACGGGTGATAGCGGTAGCGCCCGTCGGGGAAGACCTGGGCGATGTAGAGCTTGCCGGTGTAGCTGAGCTTGGTCTCGAACTGGACGGCGGTGCAGCTGAACTTCGTGCGGTCGTACTGGAAGCGCTCGCAGCGGGTGCGGATGACGGGCTTCCCGTAGCGGGCCCGCGCGTCCCCCGTGATCGCCGCCTCGAGCCGCGGCATCACCGGTCCCTGCGGGTCGCGCGTGAGGCCAATGGCGAGGCCGGCGGCTAGCCCGACCCCCAGCGCGGCGACCAAGAGCCGTCCCATCGGGCCAGCGTATCCTTCGGCCCCATGTCAGCCACCGATACGACAGCCCAGCTCGGCGACGCCGCGCGCGCCTTCGCCGGCGCCGGGCCGCACAAGCTCCTGATCGGCGCCGACTGGGCCGAGGCGGCCGACGGCCGCACGTTCGAGACGATCGACCCGGCCACCGGCGAGACGATCGCCGCCGTCGCCCACGCGGGCGCCGAGGACGTGGACCGCGCCGTGAAGGCGGCGCAGCAGGCGCTCGACGGCGCGTGGGGCAAGCTGCCTGCCTCGCGGCGCTCGATCCTCATGAACAAGCTCGCCGACCTGATCGAGGCGAACGCCGAGGAGCTCGCGCAGCTCGAGGCGCTGGACAACGGCAAGCCCGTCTCGGTGGCGTCGAAGGTCGACGTGCCCGGCTCGGTGGACCACCTGCGCTACTACGCCGGCTGGCCGACCAAGATCGAGGGCGAGACGATCCCGGTGTCGTGGCCGAACATGCTCGTCTACACGCGCAAGGAGCCGGTGGGCGTCTGCGGCCAGATCATCCCGTGGAACTTCCCGCTACTGATGGCGGCGTGGAAGATCGCGCCGGCGCTCGCCGCGGGCTGCACCGTGGTGCTGAAGCCCGCCGAGCAGACGCCGCTCACCGCCATCCGCCTGGGCCAGCTGATCCAGGAGGCGGGGTTCCCGGAGGGCACCGTGAACGTGCTGACGGGCGACGGCGACACCGGCCGGGCGCTGGTGGAGCACCCGGGCGTGGCGAAGATCGCATTCACGGGGTCGACGGCGGTCGGCCGCGAGATCGGCGCCACCGCCGGCCGGATGCTCAAGCGCGTGACGCTCGAGCTGGGCGGCAAGAGCGCGAACATCATCCTGCCCGACGCCGACCTCGAGAAGGCGATCAAGGGGTCATTCCAGGGCATCTACTTCAACACCGGCCAGGCGTGCGACGCGGGCTCACGGCTGTTCGTGCACCGCGACCAGTTCGACGAGGTCGTGTCCGGGCTTGCCGCCCGGGCGGAGAAGGCGCGCGTGGGCCCGGGGCTCGACCCGAGCACGCAGTTCGGGCCGGTCGTCTCCAAGGAGCAGCACGAGCGGGTGACGAGCTACATCCAGTCGGGTCTCGAGGAGGGCGCCGAGGCCGTGGTGGGCGGAAACGGCGGCGGCGGCACGGGGAACGGCGGCGACGGCCTGTTCGTCAGGCCCACGCTGTTCACGGGCGTCCGCGACGACATGCGCATCGCGCGCGAGGAGATCTTCGGGCCGGTGCTCGTGGCGATGCCGTACGAGGACCTAGAGGAGGTGGCCGCGCGGGCCAACGCCAGCGAGTACGGGCTGGCCGCGGGAGTGTGGACGCGCGACATCGGCAACGCCCACCGGCTGGCCGCGATGCTCCAGGCCGGCTCGATCTACGTGAACGTCTGGGGCCCTGGCGACCCCGCCGCGCCGTTCGGCGGCTACAAGGCGTCGGGGCTCGGCCGCGAGATGGGCCACGCGAACCTCGACGCCTACCTCGAGATCAAGACGGTCTGGACGAGCCTGTCCTGAGGGCGGCGGCCGCGTGGCGACAGCCGACCTGACGGTGATCGCCCTGGGCCGCGCCGACGCGAGCGCCAGCGAGTACATAGCCGAGATCCAGCGCCGCCTGAAGGCGCAGAACCGCGTCCGATTCCGCATGCACGCGATGGGCACCTCGCTCGAGGGATCGACCGCCGACATCCTCGCGGTGGTGGGCGAGCTGCATGCGGTGCCATTCGAGATGGACGTGCCGCGCGTCTACACGGTGCTCAAGCTCGACGAGCGGCGCGACCGCCCGGACCAGACACTCGACGACAAGGTCCGGGCGGTGGAGAAGCGGCTGTAGGCCCGCGCTACCGGATCGCCGCCGTCTGCGGGCCGTCCGGGTCGCGCACCCAGAACAGGCGCTTGCCGTTCGCGCTCAGTGCGAGCGACCCGGCGTCGATCGAGTAGTGCGGCGGATCGCCGAACGTGCGCGACTCGTCGAGCTGCTGCTCGCCATCGCCGGTGGTGTCCATCTTGTAGACGTAGGTGATCGTGTCCGGCAGCGCCGAACCCGGGTAGCTCGTGAACGTCCAGCCCGCCGAGCCGTTGGGCTTCAGCACGAGCGCCTCGACGGCTCCGTCGCCGTGCTCGTCGCTGCGGTTCTTGAGGTCGGGGAAGCGCGCGTCATAGACGTACACGCGCTGTCGGATCGTGGAGTGCGCCGAGTCGGAGTCCGCGGTCCACTTCGAGCTGTACGCGACGTACCGACCGGCCAGCCTCACGAGGCGCGAGTTGATATCCGCCGTCCCGTTCTGCCCCGCGATCCGGAAGCGTCCCTGCTGCGGCAGGACGACCGCGTGGTCGGCCGAGTAGACGCACGCGCGGAGCTTGCCG
>JBJMLK010000188.1:0-3223 GCA_045805345.1 Thermoleophilaceae bacterium
AGCTGGCCGCCGGGACCCTGGACGACGGCGTCTCGTGGTTCGCCTCGTTCTCGATCGGGTCGGGCTTCCTTGCCGACAGCTACTTCCGCTCGGACCCGCCGTCGCCGCACGACCTCCGCGCCGCCGACCAGCACGCGAAGGGCTGCTTCGAGGGGCTCGAGGCCCCGGCCGTGGAGCGCGCCGTGGCGGTCGGAGGAAGCGCGACGTCGCTGCGCCGCATCGCCGGCGGCGAGCTGTCGCACGACGCGCTCGAGCGCGCGGTGCGGATCCTGTCCACCGCGCCGTCGGCCGAGGTGGCCGAGCGCTTCGAGCTGGACGCCGAGCGCGTGCGGCTCCTGCCGGCCGGCGTCCTGATCATCGACGCGGTATCCGACGCCGTCGGCTGGCGGCTCAAGATCGGCGGCGGCGGGCTGCGCGAGGGCTGCATCCTGGAGATGGCGACGGGCGCGGCCGGCTGATGGCCAAGGCGCGCGACATACCGGGGTTCGGCGAGGCGGGGAGCTTCGGTGCGGGCGCCGCCATGGCCGTGGAGGTGCGCGCCGAGGAGGTCTTCGAGCACCGCGAGGGCGTGCTCGACGTACGCGAGATCGAGCGCGTGCACGCCATGCGCGTCGCCACCCGTCGGCTCCGCGCGACGCTCGAGATCTTCGCCGTCTGCTTCCCGAGGAAGGCGCACAGGCGGCTGCTCAAGGAGGTCAAGTCGCTGGCCGACGCCCTCGGCGAGCGGCGCGACCGCGACGTGGCGATCGCCGCGCTCGAGCAGGCCGCCCGGTCGCTGACGGCCACCGAGCGACCGGGCCTGAAGCGCCTCGCGGACGACCTGCGGGCGGAGCAGGGCGCGGCCAACGACGCGCTTGCGCGCAAGCTCGACGAGATCGATGCCGCGGACCTGCGCGGCCGGCTGCTGGCACTCGCCGCGGAGGCGAGGATCGCGTGAAGGCGCGCAAGGTCGACGGCCTCGACCCGGGCGGCCCGCTAGAGGAGAACCTGCGGCGCATCGTGTCGGTGCGGCTCGACGAGCTCCGCTCGTTCGCGCGCGACGGCGCCGCGCCGGCCACCGCCGAGGACCTGCACGACATGCGGATCGCGGCGAAGCGGCTCCGCTACGTGCTCGAGATGGCCGAGCCCGTGCTCGGGGCGCCCGCCCGCCGCGGCGCGAAGGAGGCGCGGCGGATCCAGGATCTGCTCGGCGAGATCCACGACTGCGACGAGGGCGTGCCGCGCGTGGAGGCGCAGGTGGCGCGGCTGCGCGGCGAGGACGCCGTGGCGATGGCGGACACCGCGGGCCGGGGCGCCAAGGACCTCGACCCGGCGGCGATCCGCGAGGCGCCGCACCGCCGCGACTACACCGGGCTGACCACCTACGCCGCCTACCTCCAGGCACGCCGCGACGTGCTCTACTCCGAGTTCGCGCGCTACTGGCGGCGGCTCGAGCGCGGTGGATTTGCGGGCCGGATCGAGAGTAAGGTGACCTGAGGTGGAAGCGGCCCGGCAGACAGCCACGGAGCGGACGCCCCCGGAGGAGGCGGCCACCGAGCACGTCAGTCCTCCCGCGGCGACCGACGAGCGCGAGCCGGAGACGCCGCCCGCCCGCGACCTGAGCGACAGCTCGCTCTACGCGAACCGCGAGCTGTCGTGGATGGACTTCAACGACCGCGTGCTCCAGCTGGCCGAGGACGAGTCCACGCCGCTGCTCGAGCGCGCCAAGTTCCTCGCGATCTGGGCCTCGAACCTCGACGAGTTCTTCATGGTCCGCGTGGCGGGCCTCCACGACCAGGTCGAGGCCGGCATCGGCGGCCGCGGCGCCGACGGCCTGTCGGCCGGCGAGACGATCGATCGCCTGCGCGAGCTGGTCTGCGACCAGGCTGCGCGCCAGGTGGAGCAGTGGAAGGGCAGTGTCCGGCCCGGGCTGGCCGAGCACGGCATCCGGGTGGTCTTGTGCGCCGACTGCGACGCCGACGAGTCCGAGCGCGTCGACAAGATCTTCCAGGAGCAGATCTTCCCGGCGCTCACGCCGCTGGCGGTCGGACCCGGCCGGCCGTTCCCGTACATCTCCAACCTGTCGCTGAGCGTGGCCGTCTGGGTCCGCGACCCGGTGACCGACACCGAGACGTTCGCGCGCGTGAAGGTGCCGAAGGAGGTCGTGCCGCGCTTCGTGTCGATCGGGAACGGCACGTTCGTCCCGCTCGAGGACGTGATCGAGCGCCACCTCGACCGCCTCTTCCCGGGTATGGAGATCCTCCACCACGCCGTGTTCCGCGTGGCCCGCGATGCCGACTTCACCGTGTCCGACGAGGCCGACGACCTGCTCCAGGCGGTCGAGCAGGAACTGCGCCGGCGCCGCTTCGGCGAGGTGGTCCGGCTCGAGGTCGACGCGAACATGAATCCGGAGATGCGCGACCGACTGGTCGAGTGGCTCGAGCTGGAGGAGCGCCAGGTCTACGCCGTCGACGGCATGCTCGACCTGACCGACATCTGGGAGCTGTACGGGATCGACGGCCACTCCGAGCTGCGCGGGGACCCGTGGGTGCCCGTCGTTTCTCAGCCGTTCCAGGCCGAGGAGGGCCAGAAGGCCGACGTCTTCGAGGCCATGCGCGCCGGCGACCTGCTCGTGCACCAGCCCTACGAGTCGTTCGCGGCGAGCGTCCAGCGATTCCTCGCCCAGGCGGTCGAGGACCCGGACGTGCTCGCGATCAAGCTCACCGTGTACCGCACCGACGACGAGTCGTCGCTGATCCCGTCGCTCATCCGGGCGGCCGAGCGCGGCAAGCAGGCCGTGTGCATGGTCGAGCTGAAGGCGCGCTTCGACGAGCGGCGCAACATCGTCTGGGCGCGCGCGCTGGAGGAGGCGGGCGCGCACGTCGTGCACGGAGTGCCCGGCCTCAAGACGCACGCCAAGTCGTTGCTGGTCGTGCGGCGCGAGGGCGACGGGGTGCGCAACTACCTGCACGTCGGCACGGGCAACTACAACTCCAAGACCGCGCGGCTCTACGAGGACTTCGGACTGTTCACCGTCGACCCGGACATCACGGCCGACGTCGCCGACCTCTTCAACACGCTCACCGGGTTCGGGCGCCCGCGCCGGTTCCGCAAGGCGCTGGTGTCGCCGGTCCACCTGCGCGACGGCATCCTCGAGGAGATCGACAAGACCGTGGCGGCGCACGAGGCCGGCGAGGACGCGCGGATCGTGATGAAGATGAACTCGCTCGTGGACCGCCGCTGC
>JBJMLK010000189.1:0-7123 GCA_045805345.1 Thermoleophilaceae bacterium
CCGATCTCGCCCGCCAGCTTGGCCGCCTCGGAGACGGCGCCCAGCGAGTGCTTGTTGAACTCGCCCTGGTAGTGGAGTACGTAGGTCAGGATCCCGCTCATGCGAGCAACTTCCTCTCCTCGAGCCAGGACACGATCTTCTCGACGGTCTCGTCGGTGTCCTCGTCCTCGATGATCTGGCCGGCCTCCTTCTGGGGCGGCGGGTTGATGGCGAGCACCCGCGTCTGCGAGCCCTCCTCGCCGACCTTGCCGGTCTCGACCTCCGCGTCACCCGCGGACTTCGTGTCGAGCGGCTTCTTCTTCGCGCCCATGATCGCCTTCAGCGACGGGTAGCGCGGCTCGTTGATCGCGTCGCCGACCGAGATCACCGCGGGCAGCTCGACCTCGACGGTGTCGTAGCCGTACTCGGCCTGGCGCTCGCAGCGGAGCTTGCCTTCCTCGACGTCCATCTTGATCACCTGGGTGAGCGACGGCATCTGCAGGTGGTCGGCCACCACGGCGCCGATCGTGTAGCACTCGCCGTCGTCCGACTGCTGGCCCAGGAGCACCAGGTCGGGCGACTCCTGCTTCAGCACCTGGCCGAGCGCGTAGCCGGTGGCGCACACGTCCGAGCCGGCCAGGGCCTCGTCGGTGAGGTGCACGGAGCGGTCGGCGCCGAGCGAGACCGCCTTGTGGAGGGCGCGGACCGCGCTCTCCGGGCCCATCGTGACCGCCACGACCTCCTCGACGTCCGCCTTGCCGCCCTCCTTGACCTGCATGGCGGCCTCGATGGCGTGCGTGTCGAAGGGGTTGAGATTCTTCTCGCCGGAGCGGTCGAGGCGCTTGGTGTTCGTGTCCATGCGCTTCTCGACGGCGGCGTCCGGCACCTCTTTCACGAGGACGCAGATCTTCAAGAATGGCTCCTTCTGGTTCGGTGCGGCGGCGGATTCTACTGACCGCCTGAACGATTGACTGACGAGTCAATCGCCTCCCCAGAGGATACGTACCCGCGTTCGGTTCCGGCTTAACGGACCTCGACCTGCGGAGTCCGGCCGCGCATTGTTAAGCGGCCGCCGGGCGCTTGCGCGACCAGAAGATCGCGCTTAGGGTCGATTGAGTAGCGCGAAGCGATTGGCCCCGCTGGCGCAGGGACCGGGGCCGGAGGTACGGAGTTGGTCGGGAGACTCGCAATTTGGCTGACGGCCGGGCTCGGCGCGCTCGCGGGCGCCTGGCCGGCGACGGCGGGCGCGCTGGCCCCGCCGGTCTCCGACTCCCCGATGCCGTTCAACAGGGCGGGGCAGCTGGCGATCTCGCCCGACGGCGAGAACGCCTACGTGGCCGCGGACAACCTGACGATCGAGTTCGCGCGAAACGAGACCACCGGGGCGCTCACCAAGCTCGGCTTCGTCGAGAGCGGCGGCAGGACGCTCGAGATCACGCCCGACGGGCGCTTCCTCTACCAGGCGAGCGACGACCCGTCGTCGCAGTTCGGGATCGTCTCCTACCGCCGCGGCGCCGATGGGCGCCTGACGCAGACGGGCGTCTACAAGGGGAACGATCCCTCACGGCCGCTGGACATCCAGGCAAGCCCGAACTCGCGCCAGCTCTACGCCACCGGCGGCGATCGGATCGTCGTACTCGAGCCCGACGAAAAGACGGGAGCCCTCGCTTACGGCGGCGACCTCAAGGACGGCACCGGCGGCGCGCACCTCCAGTCGCCACGCGGGCTGGAGATGAGCGGCGACGGCAGGTTCCTCTACGTCACGGTGAGCGACGGCATTACGACGCTCCGGCGGGACGCTGACGGGCACCTGAGCAACGCCGGCTTCACGGACACCTTGAGCTGCGGTTGCTACGCGGCCGATCTGGAGCGGTCGGCCGACGGCGGCACGCTGCTCTTCGCCAAGAGCTGGGGGTTCTACGGGCCGGACGAGGTGAGCGACGGGCAGGTCGTGGTCGCGCCCAGCAACCAGACGGCCTACGCGATCGATCCGCCGGGCAATCGCCTGATTCAGGTGGCCATCCCGACCGCCGGGGCGCCCCCGCCGGACTATTCCCCGCTGACAGGCGCTATCGAACGGGACCCTCAGAGCGGGGAGCTCGGGACGAGTCCGGAGGCGACGCCCCTCGTTCGCCGCTACCACGAGGGACTCGACGGCATGCGCGGCCTCCGCTACGCGCGAAGCCTCACGCTCTCTCCTGACGGGCGCTTCCTGTACGTGAGCGGCGAGGAGGGCGGATGGCAGAGCCGCGGAAGGGTCGCCGTGCTCGAGCGAGACCCGGCCACCGACCGGCTCAGCTTCGCGTCCCTCTTCGTCGGCCCGCTCGGCGCCCCCACGAACTGGTCCGACTACATGGCGATCAACGACGGCGACGAGTACACGAACGACCCGCACGTCACGATCAACATGCATCACTTCGTCGGCGAGGCGGTCGACTTCTCGAACGACGCGGGCTTCCGCGACTTCAAGCGGATGAAGATCACGCAGGACGACCGGTATGAGTGGGTGCTGGCCAGCACGGGGCCGGACAAGCTCGCGAAGACCGTGTACGGCCGCATCTACGAGTCGGGCACGTTCTGGCCGAGGATCAGCGACAGCATCGTGCTCGACGAGTCGCCGCCGGAGGTGGTCGCGGCGCGCCTCGAGAGCGGCGGCAAGAAGCTCGCCGTTCGAGCGAAGGACAAGATCTCGGGCGTCGCGAAGGTGCAGCTGGCCAAGGACCCGAAGCACCCGGACGGCTGGCGCCGCTACAGCCCGAAGGCGAAGTACAGCGTGCCGTCGGGGGACGCACTGGTACGGGTGCGTGACCGTGCGGGGAACCGCTCGCGCTGGCGCAAGGTGGAGGGCTGATGCGAGCCCGGATCGCCATCGCGGTTGCGGTCGCGTCGATCGGCCTGGCGACGGCGGGCCCAGCGCCGGCGATGGACGTGGTCACGTCGAGGAACGGCTCGAACGTGTACGCGACGGGCGCGGTGCTCAGGTCGTACGACCGGGGGCCGGCCGGCGCCCTCCAGAAGCTCGACTGGGAGGAACCCGGCGGCACGTTCCTCGCGCTCTCGCCGGATGGCACGGTGCTCTACGAGGCGGCCGCGGTGCAGGGCAACTATCAGAACTCCATCCGCATCTTCTCGCGCGATCCCGGGTCGGGCGTACTCACCTACGAGCGCACCTTCCTAGAGGCCGGCGCGAAGTCGTTCGACCTCATCAGCGGGATGGCGCTGTCGCCGGACGGGCGCTTCCTCTACGTCTCGCAGGGCGGGCACTGGTCGCCGTACATGGGCCAGGCGAGTGGCGACCCGGCGATCCACGTGCTCTCCACGGGCGCGGACGGCGAGCAGCTCTCGTTCGCACAGACGCTCTGGCAGGAGGACCACGGAATGGCGGCGATCGACGCGATCACGCTGGCGCCCGGGGGTCAGCTCTACGCCAGCGGCGACGGCGGTATCCGGCGGTTCGACCGCAACGCCGCCACCGGGGCGCTCACCCCGACCTCGGGCGTCACGCCCACCACGCAGGTCGGTCCGCTCGTGCTCGCACCCGACGGTGGCCGGCTCTACGCCGGAGCGCACAGCTGGGATCCGGAGGCCTATGACGTCTTCGACCGCGACACCACCACGGGCGAGCTCACGCGAATCGCGGGCTCCGCCGATCACTGCGCGGCCGCCACCTGCCCCGTCGGTGACGTCCTCGGCACCTCGCCCGACGGCAAGACGGTGTTCAGCGCGCCGCGGGCGTACCCGCACTCACGCATCCTCGTCCAGGGGGCCGTGACCGACGACGGCGTCGTGTCCGAGCGGTCGTACGGGCGCACCGCGCTGCCGGACGCGGAGAAGCCCTACGCGATCGCGTGGTCACCCGACGGCACGTTCGCGTACGTGGCGTCGGAGAACAGGGGGGGCAACGACGTCGTGCTCTCGGTGCTGCACTGGAACGCGCAGGCGCGCACGCTCTCGCTCGTCGAGACGCAGAAGGGCACGCGCGAGCCGCCGCCGAAGGACCAGTTCCCCACGATCTCGATCAACGACGGCGAGCTGGCCACGAACGATCCGAACGTCACGATCAGCTTCGAGCCGCCCGCCGGCGCCACGAGCTTCCGCCTGTCGAACGACGTGGACACGCTCGACGAGGGGCGCGCGATCCGGGTGAGCAAGGGCGGCGTCTACCGCTGGCGGCTCGACACGAGCGGGCCACCCTCGCGCACGGTGCGAAAGGTCTACCTGCGGGTTACGCAGTCGTGGGACTTCCACCAGTCACGGCCGGTGGAGCTGTTCGACGACATCGTGTTCGACCAGCAGCCGCCGGAGCTGGAGTCGGCGCGCCTGACGGCCGCTGACGGAGTCTCCACCCTCGTCGTGCGGGCGCACGACAAGGCGTCGGGCATCAAGAGGATGCAGCTCGCCCGCAGCCTGCGCCGGCCCGCGAAGGTGCGGCCGTTCGCGCATCGCCTGAAGGTCGCCGGCAACCCGAAGTCCGTCTACGTGCGCGTGATCGACGGGGCCGGGAACCGCGGCCGCTGGCGGCTCGCCAAGCGGGGCTGACCCGGCCGCGGTCAGCCGGCGCCCTGGAGCACCCGCCAGCGGCCCCGGTAGAGGACGAGGCGCGCGTGCCAGGGGCGGCTTTGGGGCCCCGCCGGGGTCGTGTAGCGGACCGTCACGTCCGCGCGCGCCGTGCGCACGATGCCGCCTCGGCGCCCCATCGGCCCCTCGATCGCGATCCGGCGGATCTTCACGATCCGCGGCTCGCCCTTGAGCGTGCGCAGGCCGTCGCCGTAGGTGGCCAGGCAGTCCTCGTGCACGCGCGCAGCCGAACGGCCGACGTCGTACGCCATGAAGGTCCGCGAGCAGAGTGCGTCGGCGTCCTCCGCGCGAAAGGCGGCGACCCACTCGTGCAGGGTCTTCGCGACCACGGGAGCGGCCGGCGCCGGCGCCCGGCGATCGCCGCAGCCGGCTGCGAGGACGAGAACCGACGCGAGCGTCGCGGCGCGTCTCACGGGCCCGAAGTGTCCCGCGTTGTATCCATGACGGATGCAGACGCGCGAGCGCACGTGGCTTCCCGTGTTCCTCCTCCTCAGCTCCATCTGGGGCTCGAGCTTCCTTTTCATCAAGGTCGGCGTGCGGGACCTGGCACCGCTCCAGGTGGCGTTCGCGCGCTGCGCGCTCGGCGCACTGGCCCTACTGGCGATGCTCGTCGTCCGGCGCGACCGCCTGCCGCGCGGGCGCCGCGTGTGGCTGCACCTGTTCCTGATCGCGACGCTCTTCAACTCGGTGCCGTTCGCGCTGTTCGCGTTCGGCGAGACGAAGGTGTCGTCGATCGTCGCCGGGATCTCGAACTCCACCACGCCGCTCTGGGTGATGCTGGTGTCGCTGGCGATCCTGCCCGGAGAGCGGCCCACCCGCCAGCGCGTGCTCGGACTGTGGGTCGGCTTCGCCGGCGTGCTGCTCGTGCTCGGGCCGTGGCGTGACCTCGGCGGAGAGCTGTCCGGCTACGCCGCCTGCCTCGCCGCGGCCGCCTGCTACGGCCTCGCGTACCCGTACACCCGGCGGGTGCTGTCGGACCGGCCGGAGTCGGGCGTCGCGCTGTCCGCCGCGCAGGTCCTGCTGGGCACGCTCCAGCTCGCGCCGTTCCTGGCCACCACCTCCGCGCCTGATTCCTATCCGCTCGACGCCGTGCTGGCGATGGTCGCGCTCGGCGCCGGCGGGACCGGCATCGCGTACGTCCTCAACTACGACCTGATTCGCCGGGCCGGCGCCCAGGTCGCGTCGACCGTCACCTACGTGGTGCCGCTGTTCGCCACGGTGCTAGGCGTGGCGGTGCTGGGCGAGGAGCTGACGTGGAACCTGCCCGTGGGCGCAGCGGTGGTGCTGGCCGGCGTGGCGCTTACGCAGGGCCGGCTCAGCCGACCGCGCCGCGTATGAAGTCGATGATCTCCTGGGTGGACGAGCCGGGCGTGAAGATCTCGGCCACGCCGAGCTTCTTCAGCTCGGGGATGTCCTCGGCCGGGATCGTGCCGCCGATCGTGACCACCACGTCGTCGGCCCCCTGCTCCCTCAGCAGGTCGACCACGCGCGGCACGAGGGTCATGTGCGCGCCCGAGAGGATCGACAGGCCGACCGCGTGCGCGTCCTCCTGGAGCACGGTCTCGGCGATCTGCTCGGGCGTCTGGTGGAGGCCGGTGTAGATGACCTCCATGCCCGCGTCGCGCAGCGCCCGCGCGATGATCTTCGCGCCGCGGTCGTGGCCGTCGAGGCCGGGCTTGGCCACGACCACGCGGATCTTCTTGGTACCGGTTGGGGCGTTCACGGCGCGGCGAGTCTAGTCCGGCCACTCAAAAGACCGGGGTCTCCGTGTAGGTGCCGAAGACCTCCTGGAGCGCCCCCACGATCTCCCCCTCGCTCGCGTGGGCGCGGGCGCAGTCGATCATCGGCTCCATCAGGCTCGCGTCGCCGGCGGCGGCCTCCTTGAGCCGGCCGAGCGCGGCCTCGACGTCGGCCCCGCGGCGGCGGCCGCGCACCGACCTGAGCCGGTCGACCTGCTTGCGCTCGAGCGCGGGGTCGATCCGCAGAGTCGCGATCGGCTTCTCGTCGAGGTCGGCGTGGCGGTTGACGCCGACGACTATCCGCTCGCCGCGGTCGACCTCCTCCTGGTAGCGGAACGACGCGTCGGCGATCTCGCGTTGCGGGTAGTTCTGCTTGATCGCCTCGACCATGCCGCCCAGCTGGTCGATCTTCGCGAAGTACTCGTACGCGGCCTCCTCCATGCCGTCGGTGAGCGCCTCGACGAAGTACGACCCGCCCAGCGGGTCGATCGTGTTCGCCACGCCGGTCTCGTGCGCGATCACCTGCTGGGTGCGGAGCGCGATGCGTACCGCCTCCTCGGTCGGGAGCGCGAGCGCCTCGTCGTAGGAGTTCGTGTGCAGCGACTGGGTGCCGCCGAGCACGGCCGACAGCGCCTCCGTGGCGGTTCGGACGATGTTCACGAGCGGCTGCTGCGCGGTGAGCGAGACGCCCGCCGTCTGGCTATGGCAGCGCATCAGAAGCGAGCGCTCGTCGCGCGCGCCGTAGGTCTCGCGCATCTCGCGCGCCCAGATCCGGCGGGCCGCCCGGTACTTCGCGACCTCCTCGAAGAAGTCAATGTGCGCGTTGA
>JBJMLK010000190.1:0-7104 GCA_045805345.1 Thermoleophilaceae bacterium
CAACAACTGGTTCGCCGCCTACACCTACTGGTACTTCAGGTACTACGGGCACGACAAGGTGCTGCTCGTGAACGGCCCGCGCGAGAAGTGGATCTCGGAGGGCAGGCCGACGAGCACCGACGTGCCCGACTTCGAGCCCGCGACGTTCTCCGCCCAGCCGGGCGACGAGTCGATCCGCGCCAAGCGCGACGAGGTGATGGCGCAGCTCGACGGCGGGGCGAAGCTCGTGGACGTGCGCTCGCCGGCCGAGTACTCCGGCGAGCTGATCGCCATGGCGGGCTACGAGCAGGAGGGCGCGCAGCGCGCCGGGCACATCCCGGGCGCGGCGTCGGTCCCGTGGGCGCAGGCGGTGAAGGAGGACGGCACCTTCAAGGACGCCGACGAGCTGCGCGAGCTGTACGGCGGCAAGGGCGTGATCGCCGGCGATCCGATCATCGCCTACTGCCGGATCGGCGAGCGCTCGGCCCACACCTGGTTCGTGCTTCACGAGCTGCTCGGCGAGGGCGACGTGAAGAACTACGACGGCTCGTGGACCGAGTGGGGGAACATGGTCGACGTTCCGATCGAGAAGGGTTGAGGCGGGGAGCGCTCCTCGCCGTCACCGCCGCGGTCGTCACGGGCTGCGGCGGTGGCTCCGACCAATCGAGCAGCGCCCCTCCGCCCGAGCCGGGCGAGTCGATCCACGCGTTCGCGGGCCGGCTCGCCAGCGCCATCGAGGCGGGCCAGCGGGGGCAGTGCGGTCAGCTGCGCGAGCTGAGCCGCGGCGGCGCGATGCGGCTGAACTGCGACGCCCCCGCGAGGCGGGCGTTCGCCGGCTTCAAGGTCACCGGCGCGCAGCGCTACGGCAGCGGCGGCGCTATCGAGTTCGTGGATTCCGAGACGAAGGACCCCAAGCTCCCGCCGGGAACCGTCGTCTCGCCGCGCGGCGCGCGCGGCGTGTACACGGTGGCGGTCGGCCCGCGCGGCCGCTGGGCGTTCACCGGCCCGGTCTCCCCGCTGCTGCCGGGGCCCACGATCGGCACGCGGCCCGGGAGCGCCGCCGCGGCGCGCGCCGCCGTGCAGCGGTTCGCCACCGCGGTGAGGCGCAGCGACTGCGCCCGGTTCTACAAGGTCACCTTCACGCCGGGGCTCGACCAGCAGCAGGCCTGCGCGACGACCCTCGGCCAGTACGCGCCGCTCGCGAAGCAGCTGAAGGACGGGCCTGAGCCGCGGATCCTGCCGCTCGGCGGGAACGCGACGTTCACGTTCTTCGGGCTCCGGACGGGCGAGCAGTACCGCACGCTCGCGCTGATCAAGACCCCGGGGCAGCCCTATCTGGTGATGGCGGCCTTCCCGGGCCCGAGCTCATAGCGAGCCGCCGAAGCGGCTGAGCGGCAGGTAGCGCAGCACCGCCCGCCTGAGGAGCCACGACCTCGGGACCGGGCCCCAGTCGCGGCTGTCGTTGCTCTCGCCGCGGTTGTCGCCGAGCAGGAAGTAGTGACCGGGCGGGATCGTGATCTCACGCGGGAGGTTGCAGACGGCGAAGCAGGGGGTGGTGCGCGCGTAGTCCTCGCGCAGGCGCGTGCCGTTCACGTAGACGCGGTTGCGGACGATCTTCAGGCGCTCGCCGGGCAGCCCGACGACCCGCTTGATGAACGTGAGGTCCTCGGCTCGCCGGGGTGTGGGCCGGGGGCAGGCAGCCGAGCGGGGGTGCGGCGCGCCGCACTGGTTGCCGCCGCTCTGCGCGCCCACGGGCGGGTTGAAGACGAAGACGTCGCCTCGCTCGGGCGTGTCGTCGCCGAGGGCGAGTATCCGGTCGCCGATGTCGATGCCCGGCTCCATCGCGCTGCCCGGGATCCGGTACGTCCTCCCGTCCAGTACGGCGAGGACGATCAGGCGCGGGACGCCGACGAGCACGACGGTGGTGATCACGATCGCGATGCCGGCGTTGCGGCGGCCGCTGGTGGCGAGGATCAGCCCGATGCCGATCGGGGCCAGCGCGATCAGGAAGCCCAGGACCATCGCCACGACGGCGAGCACGAAGCCGAGCGCCACCAGCCAGCGGTAGCGGCGGCGCCGCGGCGCGAGGGCCTCGGGCCCGCTCATGCCACCACGGGCTCGAGCCGCTCGAGCAGCTGCTGCACGATGCGCGCGGTCGCGCCCCAGATGAAGCTCGCGCCGACGGTGTAGGTCGGGGTCTTGATCGGCACGCCGCGGCGCAGCAGCCGCTTCAGCTGGTAGCCGTCGATCAGGGAGCGCACCGATATCTCGAGCACCGCCTCGACCTCGTTCGGCTGCGGCGTCCAGGCGTGCCCCGCCTTGATGACCCCGACGAACGGGTGGATGCGGTAACCGGTCACGAACGTGCCCACCGGCGGGAGCGCGCCGACCAGCTCGACGTCCGCGCGCTCGAGGCCGATCTCCTCCTCGGCCTCGCGCAGGGCGGTCACGCGGAGGTCCTCGTCGGGGAAGTCCTGGCGGCCACCGGGAAACGAGATCTCCCCGGCGTGGCGCCGGAGGTCGTCTCGGCGCTTGGTGAAGACGCCGTGCAGGTCGCCGGAGTCGAGGTACAGCGGCACGAGCACGGCGGCGTCCGTGTTGCCCGGCGCGTCCATCTCGGCGGCCTCCTCGGGAGACAGCAGCAGGCCGCGCAGCTGGTCCGGCGTGACGTCCGTCAGACGACCTCGATGCTCTCCTCGAACATCACCTCGCCCTCGAGGGTGCGGTGCACTGGGCACTTCGCGGCGATCTGCATCAGCCGCTCGCGCTGGTCCTCCGGCAGCTCCTTGGGCACGTTGAGCACCATCTTGAACTTCGTGGGCGAGCCGCGCTGCGCCGGCTCGTAGTCGACGTCCACGGCCACGTCGCCGATCTCCCAGCCCTTGCGCTTGGCGTACATCTCGATGGTGATCGCGGTGCACGAGGCGAGGCTGGCCGCCAGCAGCTCCTGCGGGCTCGGCGCGGCGTCGTCGCCGCCGTTCTCCTCGGGCTCGTCGGCGTGGATCTCGTGGTTGCGGATCTCGATGTCGTGCTGGAACTTGCCGCCGTTGCGGCGGGCGCTGGCTCGCATGGCTTCCAACGCTACTCCAAGGGGTTGAAGACGAGGCCGGTCGGGACCTTCGGGTGGAAGAAGGTGGACTTCGGCGGCATCGACTCGCCCGTCGCCGCCACCTCCTGCACCTGCTCCACCGGGGTGGCGCGCAGCAGGAACGCCGCTCCCGCCGTGCCGTGCGCCACGGCGTCGAGGGCGGCCCTGGTCGACTTCGCGTAGGTGACGCCGGCCTGGCGGGCGATGTCGTCCTCGCTCAGGCCGAGGGCCTCCTTGAGGATCAGGCCCTCGAGCAGGGCGGTGTCCAGGCGGCGGTAGGCGTCGGGCTTGCCGGCGAGCACGCGGTCGGCCGTGGCGGGGTCCCGGAGCGTCAGGCGGGCGGAGCGCTCGCCGTCCACGTAGCCGAACTCGATCGAGCCGCCGCCCTCGCCGCCGGTGCCGGGCGCGGCGGGCGCCGCGGCCTCACGGTCGACGGGCTCGACGTCGAAGCTCGCGTCGATCGCCTCCCGGAGCGCGTCCCGCTTGCCGTCGAGGCCGGTCAGCAGGCGGTGGGTGGGGAGCACGGTGAGCCCGGGGTCGGACATCGAGCAGAGGAACATCAGGGTGTAGCGGTGCTCGCCCTCGCCGCCGACCTCCTCGGCGTAGACGCGGGCCGTCTCGTAGCGGTGGTGGCCGTCGGCGATCAGCAGCTCGGCGTCGCGGAGCGCGTCGGTGACCGCGGCGAGGGCGCCCTCGTCGGCGCAGCGCCAGATGGTCGTGGTCGTGCCGTCGGCATCGGTCGCGCTGCCGAACGGCGGCGCGGCGGTCGACGGCTCGAGCGCTCGCCAGGCGGCGCC
Organism: Thermoleophilaceae bacterium; assembly: GCA_045805345.1. Classification (GTDB taxonomy): domain Bacteria; phylum Actinomycetota; class Thermoleophilia; order Solirubrobacterales; family Thermoleophilaceae; genus AC-37. The sequence goes on from JBJMLK010000190.1 coordinate 3,865, forward strand.
GGCCGGGTCGGGGAACAGGCTGAAGATGGGGGAGAGGTTGGCGCGGGTCGCGCGCGTGAGGTTGAGGCGGTCCTCCTTGGGTCCGGGCTGGGTGCGCTCGTGTGGGCGGATTCGGCCCGGGCCGTAGTCCTCCACGCGCACGCGGCAGAGGAAGCCGCGACGCGTCCGGCGCTCGCCGTCGGGCGTCGTGTAGTCCTGGGTCGCGGGCCAGAGGCCCGGCTCGCGATCGTGCGTGACGATGCCCTGCTGGCGCCAGGCCTCGAAGGTCGTGCAGGCGTGGAGGTACGGGTCGCCGCCGCCGGGCGCCACCGGCAGGTCCACCTCCACCACGTTGAACGGGCTCTTCGCCACCAGCTCGGCGCGCATCGCGGCGTCGATCACGTCGTACGGCGGAGCCGTGACGGCGTCGAGCGATCCGACCGCCTTCAGGTCGTAGTGGAGTGCTTTGAGCGGTCGTACCTCGGCCATGGCCGAGGGCAGGCTAGCGAGGCGCTACTACCCGCGCGCGCCGAAGTCCGTCGCGTACGTCGCGCCCTCGTCGTACTTGGCGCTCGGGGTGCCGCGGGCGATGCCGATCCCGATCTCGTGGAAGTGGCTCGAGAGGATGTTCTCCTTGTGCGGCGGGCTGTCCATCCACATCCGGACGATCGCGGCCGGCGTGGCATACGTGCCGCCGCCCCACGCGATGTTCTCGCCGACGGTCCAGGCGCCGGCGCCGTCGAGGTAGTTCGCGCGCTTGATCCGGCCGACGAAGTCGCCGTGCTCGAAGTAGTTGCGGCGGGCCATGTCGCGCGCGTGGCGCATCGAGGCGAGGTCCAGGTCGTGGTTCTCGTGGAGGCGGGGGAGGCTGCGGTGGCGCCGCTGGTTGTTGAGCAGGCAGAGCGTGGCCACCTGCGCCTTGTGGAGCGAGATGTGGTTCGGGTCGGCGTGCGTGTGCCTGCAGTGCCGGGCGCTGGCGGCCGCGGGCGCGACGGCAAGCGCGACCAGCGCGGCGAGCGCGGCGAGCAGGAAGAAACGACGGCGAAGCTGTGGCATAGCGGCGGGAGACATCTGGGCCCTCCTCCATGAAGGCTCGGAATCCATGCCTTACATCGGCTGCCCGCGCTTAGACTTGACCCGACGGGGCGTAGCTCAGCCTGGTTAGAGCGCCGCGTTTGGGACGCGGAGGTTCGCTGGTTCAAATCCAGTCGCCCCGACTGCTTACCTCACTAGCAGCGTCGGCCGTCTGCGGGCGGGCAGCCGTCGCCGCCGCCAGGCTGCCGTAGCGCGCCGGGGAGCCGGCGGGCGATCGGCTAGACCGCCATCGCTTCCACAACGTGCACCCGCCCCGCCGCCGGGTCGCGCCCCGCGTCTCCCGCCGCCGGATGGCGATCGGCGCGGTGCAGGGTCGCGCGGTCGAAGCCGGCCGCGCGCAGCTTGGCCACGGCGTCCTCCTCGTCGGCGAAATGGGCTTGCACCCGGCGCTGCACGAACAGGCCGAGCGCTGCCTCGAACCCGCGCGCGAACACGCCCTCGTTGGCGCCGGCCACGTGGAGGTCGGCGAGGTAGAGCCCGGCGCTGAACGGCTCGAGTGCGCGTGCGAACCGCCGCCACATGCCTAGCACGTCGTCGGTGCCGAAGTAGTTGAGCAGCCCCTCGGTGACGATGGCCAGCCCGGCGCCCGCGTCGAGGGTGCCCGCCACCGCGGCGAGGCTGCCGGGGCCGTCGTCGCGGAGCGCATCGAGGTCCACCACGCGGTGGTGCTCGGTCTCGCCGCCCATGCGCTCGAGCGCCCGCCGCTTGCGCCCCGCCATCGCGGGAAGGTCGGTCTCGACGTACGTGACCCGATCACCGAATCGCTCCGCGAAGCGCCAGCCGCGCGGCGACAGCCCGCACGCCACCTCGATCACCTGCGTCACCCGCTCGTCCTCGATCGCGTCCGCGAGCAGGTGGTCGATGATCCGGTGCCGGGCGAGCAGCATGCCCTCGAGCGTCGGGCCCCCGAGCACGCGGCTGGCGGTCATCGCCGGCGCCACCGCGCTCCACAGCACCAGCCCCTCGTGGGTGGTCAGCTCGGGGTGCGACAGCCCGTTGCGCCCCCACACGTATCCGGTGTAGTGCGCGGTGGGGCTGATCGCGTCGGGACCGCGGGCGAGCGGGTTCATCACGACAGCGCCCCGCGCACGAACTCGATGTCCGCGCCCATCGTGCGAGCGCCGCCGGGCGTCTCCACCACGACCGGCGCGCCCGCCGCGCCGATCATCGCCCGCAGCGCCTCGGGGTCGATCTGGCCGCTCCCCAGGTTGGCGTGCCGATCGGCGCCGGACCCGGCGGCGTCGCGCGAGTCGTTCGCGTGCAGCAGGTCGATCCGGCCGACGATCGCCAGCGCGCGCTCCACTGCATCCGAGAGCTCCTCGCCCGCCGCGTGCGCGTGACAGGTGTCGAAGCAGAAGCCCAGCTCCACGCTCGTGCTCGCTGAAGTAACCGCCTCCCAGAGCCGCGCCAGCGCGTCGAACCTGCGCGCCACCGCGTTCTCCCCGCCGGCGGTGTTCTCGATGTACACCGGCACCGGCGACGCGAGCGTCTCGAGCGTCCGCACCCAGCGTGCCACGCCCTCATCGATCCCGTCTTCGGCGTGTCCGCCGTGCACGATCACCGCCGCCGCGCCCACCTCGCCGGCTGCCTCGCACGTCTGCGTGAGGATCTTCCGCGCGCCGTGGCGCACGTTGTTCTTCGGCGAGCAGACGTTGATCAGGTACGGCGCGTGCACGTACAGCGGCATGGGCGAGGCGCGCAGCTCGTCCGCGTCCTCGCGCGCCGGCGGCTTGCGCCAGCTCTGCGGATCCGACAGGAAGATCTGCACGCAGTCGGCGCCGAGCGCCTCGGCGGCCTCGAGTGGCCGCTCGCGCCCCACGTGGGCGCCGACCACCGATTGCCTGCGCCGCGCCACCGCCGCACAGTAACCCGGCGAGCCGGCCCCGGTTTGTCCCGGGAGCTATGGCTGACTAAAGTCAGAGAATGGACCGCGACGCGGTAGCGCGCGTGCGCAGCTTCAACCGGGCGGTCACCCAGCGCGTGGGGGCGCTCAACGACCGCTTCCTCGCCACTGACCGCCCGCTGGCGGAGGCACGACTCTTGTGGGAGATCGGGCGCGAGGGGGCCGAGGTGCGCGCCCTGCGCGCGCGGCTCGACCTCGACTCCGGGCACGCCAGCCGGCTGCTGCGCGCGCTCGAGCGCGACGGGCTGGTGCGCGTCGTGGCG
>JBJMLK010000191.1:0-3599 GCA_045805345.1 Thermoleophilaceae bacterium
CGCGTCGTCGACACCCGCCGCGCCGGCGCCCCCGCCGGCGCCGCTCGGCACCCCGGCCCCACCGGCTCCCGGCGAGGCGCCGAGGCCCGCGGATCCGGCTGTGGAGGAGCCTGTGGTCTCGGCCCCGATCCCGGACGTGCCGCCGGTCGGGGTTCCCGTGCTGGTCGAGCTCGGCGACCCGATGCCGGCCGGCGGTCGCGCCGCGGGGCGTCCCCCCGCGTCGTCGACGCCCGCGGCGTCGGCCACGCGCGCGGCCAGGTCGGGACGCTCGGTGAGGATCCCGCCCGCGAGGATCGCGGCGGCCGCGAGCAGCCCGATGAACGCGCCGAAGCCGTTGTTGTCGTTCTCGAAGATGAACGTCAGGACGATCGTGATCGCGATGACGCCAAGCCACTTGAGCAGGTCGGGCCCGAGCCGAGGCACCGGGAGGTTCGCTCCCGTGGCCCCCGCGACGCCCACCGCGAGCGTGGCCAGGCCGATCAGGAACATCACGATGTCCACGAAGCTGAAGGTCTCCCAGCCTGACGCCGACAGGTTGCCGACGCTGACCCAGGCCAGGAACAGGCTGATGATCAGGATGGCGCCGCCCGCGGCCGCGATCAATTGGGGCAGGTTGCTGCGCGTAGCTTTCAAGATCTCTCCCTCCGGAGACTCGGGGCGCCTGCACTGTACCCGTATGGGGTCGCGGCATACTGCCCCGCGGTGGACCCGCTGCCCGAGATCGAGGCCCTCGTCGCTCACGAGGGGCGCGCGCCGGGCAGCGACGCCGAGCGCCGGGCCGCCAGGTACCTGCAGGCACGGCTCGGGGAGATGGGCCGCGAGGCGTCGGCCGAGCCCATCGAGGTCAGGCCGAGCTTCACGCTGACCTACGTGCTCCACGCCCTGGCCGCGATCGGCGGGAGCGTGCTCGCGGTCTCCGCACCGCTGCCGGCGACGATCGTTCTGCTCGTGACCGCGGCGTCGGCGTATGGCGATCTCACCGGCCGCGTGCGCCTCACGCGCCGGCTGCTCACCCCGCGGCGCGCGTCCCAGAACGTGCTCTCGCGCGAGGACGGCGGGCGGCCGGGCACGCTGGTGCTGGTGGCGCACTACGACGCGGGCCACGGCGGCACCGCGTTCGGCTGGCGCGTGTCGGACCGCGCCTTCGAGGCCTTCCTGTGGTCGATCGTCGTGGCGCTGGCGTGCTCGGCGCTGCGCCTGGCGGGAATCGACGCGGCGCCCGTGACGATCGTCCAGTTCGCGGCCACGGTCGCCCTCATCGTGAGCATCCCCGTGCTGGCGGACATCGGGCTGTCGTCCATCGTGCCCGGTGCGAACGACAACGCATCCGGGGTCGCGACCGTGCTCCGCCTGGCCGAGCGCTACGGAGGCGACCTCGACCACTTCGACGTCTGGGTCCTGCTCACGGGTGCGGAGGAGGGCATGGAGCTGGGGATGCGCGCGTGGCTGCGCGCGCACCGGCGCGAGCTCCACCGCGACTCCACCGCCTTCGTCTGCGTCGACGAGGTGGGCGCGGGCAGCGTCCGGTACGCGCGCCGCGAGGGCTACGTCATCCGGGCTGCCAACAACCGGGAGCTCGTGGAGCTGTGCGACCAGATCGCGGAGGAGGACGCGGCCGAGGACGACCGCTACGGCGCGCGCGCCGAGACGGCGCACCGTGCGACGGACGCCTCGGCGGCGCGCGCGGCCGGGTACGCGGCCATCAGCCTGTCGTGCCGGGACGCGCGCGACGTCGCGCCGCACCACCACAGCGAGAGCGACACGGTCGAGAACGTCGACCCGGAGGCGCTCGACCGCGCGTTCCGCTTCTGCTCCGAGCTGATCGAGCTGATCGACGAGCGAATCGGGCCCGACCTCGAACCGGTCGGGCCGGACCTCGAACCGGTCGAGCCCGACTAGGCGAGCGCTGCCCTGATGCCGTCGAGGGCCTGCGGGTTCTCGGCGCTCGTCATGTCACCGGGGTCCTCCCCCACCGCCACGGCCCGCACCGCGCGGCGCAGGATCTTCGCCGAGCGCGTCTTCGGCAGCGCCTCGACCAGGACCACGCGCGACGGCTTGAACGGGCGGCCCAGCTCCTGCGCCACCAGGTCGCCCAGCTCGGACACGAGCGCGTCGCCGTCGGCGCCGGGCGCGACGACGAAGCACCAGACGGCCTCGCCCTTGGTCTCGTCGGGGACGCCCACAACCGCCGCCTCGCTCACCGCCTCGTGCCCGACGAGCACGGACTCGACCTCGGCCGGTCCGAGCCGCTTGCCAGCCACGTTGATCGTGTCGTCGGAGCGGCCGAGCAGGAACCACTGCCCGTCCTCGTCCACGCGCGCCCAGTCGCCGTGGCGCCACACGCCCTCGTAGGTCGACCAGTAGGTCTCGATGTAGCGATCCGGGTCGCCCCAGATCCCGCGCGTCATCGCGGGCCACGGCTGCCGGCAGACCAGCTCGCCCACCTCGCCGCGAATCGAGTCGCCCTCGGCGTCGAGCACGTCCATGTCCATCCCGAGCGACGGTCCGCCGAGCGAGCAGACCTTGATCGGCTCGACCGGGAACGGCGTGAGGAAGCAGGCGCCCACCTCCGTGCCGCCGGAGAGGTTGATGATCGGCACCGAGCCGCCGCCGGCCACGCGCTGGAGCCAGCGGTAGGGCTCGGGGTTCCACGGCTCGCCGGTCGAGCCCAGGATCCTCAGCGACGACAGGTCGTGGCGGGCCGGCCATTCCTCCCCCTGCGTCTTCAGGGCGCGGATGAGGGTCGGCGAGACGCCGAGCATCGTCACGCGGTGGCGCTCGACCGACGCCCACACGCGACTCGGGTCGGGGAAGTCCGGCGCGCCCTCGTACATCACCATCGCGGCGCCGTTGGCGTGCGCCCCGACCATCGACAGCGGACCCATGATCCAGCCCATGTCGGTGAACCAGTAGAAGACCTCGCCGGCGTGGATGTCGGTCTGGTAGGCGCACTCGCTCGCGATCTTCACGAGGAAGCCGCCGTGCACGTGGACCGCGCCCTTGGGGTTTCCGGTGGTGCCCGAGGTGTACGCGATCATGAACACGTCCTCCGCTGAGGTGTCCTCGGGCTCCACCCGCGCGCCCGTGTGCGGCGCGGTGAACTCGTGCCAGTCGGCGTCGCGCCCGTCGGTCATCGGCACGTCGACGCCGAGGTTCGACAGCACCACCACGTGCTCGACCGACGGCGACGCGGCCACGGCCTCGTCGGCGGCCTGCTTCATCAGCCCGTGCTTGCCCCGCCGCCATGTACCGTCGGCGGTGAACACGACCTTGGCCTCAGCGTCGCGCAGGCGCGCCGCCACCGCGTGCGGCGCGAAGCCAGAGAAGATCGGCAGGTAGATCGCGCCGATCTTCGCGATCGCGTACGCGGCGATCACGGCCTCCGGCACCATCGGCATGAACACCGCCGCGGAGTCGCCCTTGCCGAGCCCGGCCGCGCGCAGCGCCGCCGCCAGCTCGTCGACGGCCGCACGCAGCTCGGCGAACGTGAGCGAGCGCGAGTCGCCGGTCTCCGACTCGCCGATCAGCGCCACCTGGTCGCGCGTCTCCGGCCGCTCGGCCCAGCGGTCCACGCAGTTGTGCACGAGGTTCACGCGCCC
>JBJMLK010000192.1:0-3794 GCA_045805345.1 Thermoleophilaceae bacterium
AACGAGATGCGCCAGCTGCTGGCCACCGGGAGCTTCGGCAGCCAGTCGCAGGTGGACGACGTGAACTTCACGACCAGCTCGCTCGCGTCCCCGACGCCCGAGCCGTCCTGCAGCCCGGCGCCGGCGCCCGGGTGCACCGATCCCAACCAGGCGCTCCAGGCCAACGTGAACGGCGTCCGGCCGATCGCCTCCCCGCCGGACAGTCGCAGCTACCCCGCCCGGAAGGGCCCGGACCAGTTCTACGGCTACGGTCGCCTCAACGCGTTCCGGGCGGCCGACGCCGCCTCGAAGGGGCAGGTCCCCCCGGAGGTCGAGGTCACGTCGCCGGAGTGGTTCGACCAGGTGGACCCGGGCAAGGCGACCGCCGCCCTCGGGGCGCAGGTGTGGGCGCGCGGCCAGTCGTACACCTGCAGCGTGTACGTGGCGCCCGGCTCCTACCCGAACAACGACCCGACGCCGGCGGGCGACATGGAGAAGCTGGGCGGGAAGCAGATCCCCGCCGGCGGCTGCGACGGATCGACGAAGCACACGGGCCGGATCGATGGGACCGTCGCCAACATCGACATCGCGCACCTGCGCTCGCGCTTCCCGTCGGACAGGAACGACTTCAGGGGCCCCGAGAGCGGCTCCGGCCTGGGCCAGAACTCGGGCGGCAACGGGCGCCCGGACAGCGAGCCGTACGGGTTCACCGTTCGGGTCGTGGCCACGACGGTGCCGCCGCTCGGGCAGACGGCGGCGACGGGCGACGATCGCCGCAACCTCTACCTGCATCGCGACCAAGACCTGATGAAGGGCTTCCCGCGTCGCCTGCCCGGCGACGGTGCGTCGTCGCCGGCCTTCGCCGACTTGAACGGCGACAACCGCAACGAGCTCGTGTTCGCGACCTCCGACGGGATCGTCCACGCGATGCACCCCGACGGCAGCGAGCTGAGGGGATGGCCGGTGCGGACGGACCCGCTTCCGCTGCACATCGGCCCGGCCTTCACGAGCGGGGCGGTGGACCGAGCGCGCGGCGCGGTGCTCGCGTCGGTGGCGGTCGGCGACGTCAACGGCGACGGCTCCCCGGAGGTCGTGGTCGCCGACTTCGAGGGCAAGGTCTACGTCTGGAACGCCGACGGGAGCCTGCGCTGGAAGCGCGAGGCCAACCCGAACTACTCCGGCAAGCCACTCCACCCGTTCGAGAACGTGCGGAAGGGGAACTTCAATCGCACTCAGCACGGCTTCATCGGCTCGCCGGTGCTCGCCAACCTGGCCGGGCGCAACGGCGGCCCGCTGGACGTGATCGTGGCCGGGATGGACCGCCACGTGTACGCCTTCGGGCCGGACGGGAAGACCTTGCCCGGCTACCCCGTTCTAGTGGTCGACCGCGACAAGGTCGCGTCGATCGATCCCGTCACCCACCGGGTGAACTTCAACACCGCGAAGACCGGCTCGAGCAGCGACGACCTGGAGACCAACCAGGGCGCGATCATCGACACGCCCGCCGTCGGCGACCTGGACGGCGACGGCAAGCCGGAGATCGTCGTCGGCACCAACGAGGAGTACAGGACCGGCGACGGCGACGAGCCCGGGCCGAACACGTCGGGCAACCTCAGCTTCAGCGCGATCGGCGTCTCCGGCCTGCTCTCGAACGCCAACGGGCGGCTGTTCGCGATCAAGTCGACCGGCGACCGCGACGGCAAGCCGCTCACCCCGGACTGGAGCGTGGGCGGCCACTGGCCGGTCAAGCTCGCGATCCTCAACGCCAACCTGCTGCCGGTCGTGGGCGAGGGCGTGACGGGCGCGCCCGTGATCGGCCCGAAGACGCTCGACTGCGGCGGCAACGGCGGCAAGGGGCCGAAGGTCGGCGCGATACCGAACAACGGCTTCGGCTACATCCTCAACAAGGACGGGAGCTCCTGCCTGGGGGCCGATTCGAGCGGCCACTACGCCACGCTCCAGACCGACTCCGGCTCGGGCGACGTGGACCGTCCGGACTTCCCGGCCGTCGGCCATCCGGCCTTCGGCAACTTCGCCGGCGGCGTGTCGTTCCTCTCACCCGTGACCGGCCTGCTGCGGGCGCTCGACGTCGTCTTCCCCGAGTACCAGACCGGCAGCGAGGACTTCGTGGCGGCCTGGAACCCGAGTAGCGGCAGCTTCCGGCAGGGCTTCCCGGCGCACATGAACGACCTCCAGTTCCTCACCGGGCCGTCGGTGGCGGACATCGACGGGAAGGCGGGGGAGGAGCTGATCGCCGGATCTGCCTACCTCGATCTGGAGGCGTACAACGGCGGCGGCAAGCCGGCGGGGCCGACGTGGCCGAAGCTGTCGTCCGGCTGGATGGTCGCCAACCCCCTGATCGGCTCGTTCGGAACGCTCGACACGGCCGTGACCGCGCGCAAGACGGTACTCTCGATGACGCGCGACGGGCTGATGTTCGCCTACCGCACGCCGGCCAAGCCGTGCTCGCCGGGCTCCTGGCCGCGCTTCCACCACGACGACGCGAACTCGGGCGACTACTCGCGCGATGCGGTCGCGCCCGGCGTGCCGATGGGGGCCAAGTTCGCCGCGGGCAGGCTCACGTTCAAGGCGCCCGGCGACGATCTCCTCTGCGGCCGCGCCGCGCGCTACCAGCTCGTCGAGTCGGACCGCAAGCTGAGCCCCGGGAGCTTCGCCCAGGGCATCCCGGTGCCGGTCACCGCCAAGCCCAAGGCCCCGGGCAGCGCGGATAGCATCGAGCTCGGCGGCAAGCTGCAGCGCTTCCTGATGCTGCGAGCCGTCGACGACCAGGGCAACGTGGGCCGGATGGTGCGGGTCGCGACCGGCGCGCACGGCGGCAAGCCGCCACCGCCGCCGCCGCCCGGCAAGAAGCCGACCTGCGTGGACCGCAAGCCCCCGATCAGCGCGATCATCAGCCGCTCGGTGAAGCAGCGCGGCGCCGCGGGCATCACGGTGCGCGGGCACAGCTACGACTCGGGGTGCCACAACCGGAAGGTGGCCAAGAGGCGCAACGCGATCGCGGCGTCGGTGGCGCTGGCGCGGCGTGGGCATGGCGCCTGCCGCTGGCTCACCCCGTCGCGCGACTTCAGCAAGCCGCGCGGCTGTGGCCGGCCCACGTTCTTCACGGCGCGCGGCACCTACAGCCACAGGACCAAGCGGCTCACGTGGAGCTTCCATACGAGCGCGAAGCTCGCGCCGGGCAGCTACGTGGCGATGGCGCGCGCCGTCGATCAGAGCGGCAACGTGGAGACGCACTTCACGCGCCGGAACCGCAAGGAGTTCAAGGTGTTAGGGGCACGATGACCGGCTCGCGGCGGATCCTCATCGCACTTCCGATAGCCCTCGTTCTGGCCGCCGGGGCGGCGCTCGCCGCCAACGCGCTCCGTGCGCCCGAGCGCCCGATCAAGCCCGCTTACGTGACCTCGCAGGGCCTGCGCGCGCGGGCGGCGGTCGGCTCGTATTGCGTCGTGGGCAAGGGCGCCGGGGGCTGCGGGGACGCCGCCTATCCGCTCCACCCGCGCGGGCACCTGCCGATCACGCCCGGCTCGAGGCTGCGCGTGAACCTCAGGCGCCACGCGGCGCACCTCGAGGCCAGCCTCGTGCGGGTCGACGGCGACCACTTCGACACCGCGGGCGGCAAGGTCAAGGCGGGGCGGGCGGGCGGCAACGGCAGGTTCTGGCGGCTGAAGCTTCCGGATGACCTGGGCGGAGCCGACATCCTGTCGCTCGAAGCGACGCTCAAGCCGAGCGGCGACGCCAACTGGTGGGCCGGCGTCAAGCCGGTGGAGCGCTGGCCGTAGCCGCGTAGGTCCGCA
>JBJMLK010000193.1:0-4774 GCA_045805345.1 Thermoleophilaceae bacterium
GGTGGCGCGCTCCGCCTGGGAGAAGGCCGGCGGGCGCACGGCCGCGACATCCGTGGCCGACCAGGACGTGGCCGGGAGCAACGACTACGACCAGACCGCCTACGGCGAGCTGAAGCTCGGGCGCGGCGTGATCAGGATCCTCGGCTCGGGGCTGCCGCAGCCGACGGAGGCGTTCGACCGCGACTTCGGACTCTCGCCGTACTCCGCCACCTACACCACGTACATCCTGATGCGCAACATGCTGAAGCCCGTGCACGTGCGCCCGTGTCACGACCTGGAGCGGCCGCGCAGCTTCATCGACCGCGCTTCGTTCGAGAAGGGACGCTCGGGGTTCAGCGCCCGCGGCACCGCGGTGGACCGGGGCTGCGGCGCGGGCGGCGCCGGCAAGGTCAGCCGGATGCGCATCTCGGTGGCCACCCGGACCCATAACAAGGGCCGCTGTCGCTTCCTCAAGCCGGGCGGTGGCACGACCCCGGCGCGCAACTGCCAGCAGCGGCTCTGGATGCGCGCCAAGGGCACCGAGCGCTGGAGCTTCGACTACCGCCACCCGCTCGAGCCCGGCACCTACACCCTGCGCGCGCGGGCACTCGACTCGGTCGGCAACCTCGGGCTGCGCACGCGCAAGTCCACCCTGCACTTCGCGGTCCGCTGAGTGTCGGCCGAGGACCTCGCAAAGCACGACTACACCACCGCGTCGCTGCCCTGCGACGTCGTGATGAAGGGCGGCATCACCAGCGGGGTGGTGTACCCGCTGGCGGTCTGCGAGCTGGCGAGGGAGTTCAGGTTCAGGAACGTGGGCGGCACGTCGGCCGGCGCGATCGCAGCGGCCGCCACGGCGGCGGCCGAGTACGACCGCGACGACGGGGGCTTCAACAAGCTCGCGGGGCTGCCCAAGTGGATCAGCGGCCACCTACCGGAGCTCTTTCAGCCTCAGGAGAAGACGTTCGACCTGTTCACGATGCTGCTGGCGGGCGTGAGCCCCGGCAGTTTCTTCGACAAGTGCCGCTGGGTCCTGAGCGCGGCCGTGGCCGGCTACCCGTGGGCCGCGCTGCTCGGGCTGAGCCCCGGCCTCGTGCTGACGGTGCTGGGGATCGTTGACTGGACCGGAGGCGCGAGCTGGCTGAGCGGGGTGGCGATCGCGCTGGGGCTCTTGCTCGCGCTGATCGGCTTCGCCCTTGCGCTCGTGGCGCGGATCGCGTGGGTCGCCCTCACCGCCATCCCGAAGAACGGCTACGGCATGTGCTCCGGCTTCGCGCCGGAGGACCGCCCCGGGGCGGAGCCGCTGACCACCTGGCTCCACCACCAGATCAATTGCTACGCCGGCCTGGGTCGCGAGGACGTGCTCACCTTCGGCGACCTCCGGAAGGGCCCCCCGGGCGCCGAGCCGCGAAAGGACCGCGAGCCGTTCCTGCGACTCGCGATGATGACCACGAACCTCACCAACCGGACGGCGCACCGCCTGCCGCTCGACCCCGAGGATTGGTACTTCGACGAGTACGAGTTCCGCAGGCTGTTCCCGAAAGCCGTGGTCGACCGCATGCTGCTGAACATCGGCGAAGAGGCGCAGGTCCCGCCCCGCCGCGACGGTCCTGGACGCCTGTGGCCCTGGCCGGCGGCGGACGACCTGCCGGTGATCGTGGCCACGCGAATGAGCCTGTCGTTCCCGGTGCTGCTGAGCGCAATCCCGCTCTGGCGCGTGGACGAGGACCTGGCCACGTTCACCGGCGTCCGCGAGGCCGAGCGCTGCTGGTTCTCCGACGGCGGGATCTCGAGCAACTTCCCCGTGCACTTCTTCGACGGGATCCTGCCGCGCTGGCCCACCTTCGCGATCAATCTGCGCCCGTTCCCGCTCGGCGACGAGCAGGAGTCACCGCGCCAGAGCGACAACGTGGTGATGGTGAAGGACGAGGACGACCCCCTTCGCGAGTGGTGGTACCGCGAGCCACGCGGCCGGTTCGCCAAGCTCCCCGGCTTCCTCAGCGGCATCGGGAAGACGATGCAGAATCGCGCCGACGAGGCACAGATGCGGGTGCCCGGCTACCGCGACCGCGTGGTGCACGTCCAGCTCACTAAGACGGAGGGCGGCATGAACCTCGCGATGGACAAGGACGTGATCGATCACCTCGTGGATCGCGGGCGCGTCGCGGCCGATCTGCTGCTCGGCGCCTACGGCCCCGACGCGCCGGCGGGCTCCGGGATCTCGTGGCTGGGCCACCGCAAGACTCGTCTGCGCTCCTCGCTCGCGGTGCTCGAGACGATGATGCGGACGACCGATCACGGCTACTGCTACGAGCGGCCTGCGGGCGAGCCGACCTACGAGGCGCTCGTGAAGAGCGTCTACGACAGCGAGGCGAAGGGGCTGGCGAACGGCCTCATCGCCGAGGCGCACCGGCTCGCAGGGCCCGACCCCGAGGCTGGGGACGAGACGCTCGCAGCGAGCGCGCCGACTCCGGCCCCGGAGGGCCGCATCGTCCCGCGCGATGGAGGCATGTCCGAGCCAAGGAGTGGGAATAGCTGATAGCGTTCCAGACGCCGTTAGGGGACCCTAATTCGGGAGGCTTTGGAGTTGTCGTTCGCACAGACCGTCCTGCTCGGCGCGCTGGCCGGCTTCACGATCTACCTGGGTCTGCCGGTGGGGCGCCTGCAGAAGCTGTCCCCGCGCATGCGCGTGGGCCTGGCGATGTTCTCGGTCGGCATCCTCGCGTTCATCTTCGTCGACGTCCTCTCGCACGCCGACGAGATCGTCGAGAAGGCGCTCGACGGCTACAAGAATGGCGCAGGCAGCTTCGGTCACCTCGCCGGCCTCGTCGCGCTCGTGATTGGCGGGTTCGCCGCGGGCAGCGCCGGGCTCGGGATCATCGAGCGGCGGCTGCGGCCGAGCACGCCCCCGCCGGTTCGCGGTGGATCGGGCGAGGTGGCGCTCACGGTCAACGAGGCCGCGGCGCTCGCCAGCGAGGCCGACGAGGTGCGCCGGCGCGCGCTCCAGACCGGCGTCGTGATCGCCGTCGCGATCGGCCTGCACAACTTCGCCGAGGGTCTCGCGATCGGCGTCTCGGCCCGCGCGGGCGAGATCAGCCTGGCGACGGTGCTCATCGTGGGCTTCGCGCTGCACAACGCCACCGAGGGCTTCGGCATCGTCGGACCGCTCGGCTCGGTCGTGCCGTCGTGGCGCTGGCTCGGGCTCGTCGGCCTGATCGGCGGCGGTCCCACGTTCCTCGGGGCGATGGCGGGCTACGAGGTCACCTCGGAGCCGCTCGAGCTCGCGTTCTACGCGGTCGCCGCGGGCGCGATCCTCTACGTGATCGGCGAGATCTGGCAGGGCATGCGGCGCTACGGGCACCGTGAGCTCGGCCTGATCCTCCTCGCCACGGGCTTCGCCGCCGGGATCCTCACGGATCTCGTGGTGGCCTACGGCGGCGGCTAGCTAGCCGCCGCTAACCCAGCTCGCGGCGCCGCGCGATCAGCTCGCCGTAGGGCGTCGCCGCCAGCAGCTCGCGGAGCAGCCGCAGCACGGGCCCGAGGTCGCGGCCGGCCAGCGCCTGGCGGCCGAGGTCCATCACGTCCGCCCGCGCCCTCTCGACGCGCTTCGCCAACCGGCGGCCGCTCGGCGTCAGCGACAGCTCGACCCGGCGGCGATCCGCTTGGGCTGGCTCGCGTGCCACCAGCCCGGCCGCGACCAGCCGGTCGACCAGCCGGCTGGGGTGACCCGCCTCGGCGATCAGCAGGTCACCCAGGTCCTTGAGCGAGACGGGCTCCGCGCTGCCGATCACGAGCAGCGCGTCCGCCTGGGCGGCGGTGATCCCGAGCGGCCGCATCGCTTCGTTGATCCAGCGCCCCAGCTCGCGCTCGACCGCCTTGACCGACAGCGCGAACTCGTAGAGGTCGTCCACGCGGCGAGCGTATCCCGCCAAACGGATGGTATGTCACACATTTTGTATGATCTGCCATCTGATGGCTGACCATGTAACTACTTGGCCGGAGGAGCTCGACGCGGTCGTGGGCGGCGACCACGTGGTCGGGCTGGCCTACGTGACCCCGGCGCGCGGCGTGGTGGTGGCGCCGGTGAGCAACTTCGGGCTGCGCGATCGCGAGTCGGGCCGCGTGGCGGTCAACAGCTCCGTAGGAGCGTGGCGCAAGCTCGACCGGATGCGCCGCGACCCGCGGGTGGCGCTCGCGTACCACACGCGCGAGCACTCGCGCACGGGCCGCGCCGAGTACGTGCTGGTCCAGGGACGCGCGTCGTTCCCGTGGCCGCCCGATCGCGACTCGTGGTACGGCGAGATGGGCGAGCTGTGGAACGGTCTCGGCGGCGTCCCACGCGAGGTCGGTCCGCTGTGGGAGCGCTGGATGAGCGTGTACCACTGGCGCGTGAACGTGTGGGTCGACGTCGAGCGGGTGATCGTCTGGCCCGACCTCGAGTGCCAGGGCTCGCCGACGGTCCACGGACCGCCGCTGCCGGCCGAGCCGCCGCCTCCCCAGGCGCCGCCGAGAAACGGCACGGCGCCGCGCGTGAACCAGCGCCGCGTGGCGCGGCGCGCGCGAAGGCTGCCGAGCACGCTGCTCGGCTGGGTCGGAGCGGACGGTCACCCCATGGTGATCCCGGTGCGGGCCGGCGAGCCGACCGGCGGCGGCGTCGTCCTCCAGTCGCGGGTCGCGCTGCCTCCCGGCGGCCGTAGGGCGGGGCTCACCTCGCACTGGTTCGCACGCGGCGTGGTGGGGCAGGAGCAGCGGATCCACACCGGCTGGCTCGACGCGGGGACATACGCGCCGCACA
>JBJMLK010000194.1:0-32978 GCA_045805345.1 Thermoleophilaceae bacterium
CGCCGTGGGCCTGGCTCGTAGAGCGCTGGATCGGGTATAAGCCCGAACCATGGGCAAGAAGATCCTCGCCGTCGTGTCCGAGCCCGTCTCGGCCGACGCGCTCAAGAGCCTGATCGGGGAGCAGGGCGCGCAGGACGCCGAGGTGCTGGTAGTGGCGCCGGCGCTCCAGTCGAAGCGACGCTTCTTCCTCGCCGATCCCGATCCCGCGATCGAACGCGCCGAGCAGGTGCAGGAGGAGACCGTCGAGCGCCTGGACGAGGAGGGGGTGGACGCCGCCGGCGACACGGGCGAGTCGGATCCCCTGCTGGCGATTCAGGACGCGCTCCAGACCTTCCAGGCCGACGAGATCGTGCTGTTCACGCACCCGGACGGCAGCGCGAACTGGCTCGAGGAGGGGCTCGTGGAAGAGGCGCAGGAGCGCTTCGAGCCGCCCGTCAGGCATCTAGTCGTCGAGGGTTGAGGAGCCACCACCACTCGGAGTTCGGGCACGCCCGCGGGGTGTCCGTCTGCATCCCGGTGCGCGAGGAGGCGGCCACGATCGGCGGGATCGTGGAGGCGATCGCCGGCGAGGTCGACCAGGTGGTGGTGATCGACGCGTCGTCGGCCGACGGGAGCGCGCGGATCGCCGCCGACGCCGGCGCGGAGGTGTACGACCAGTCCGAGCTGCTGCCGCGCTTCGGCGAGGGTCAGGGCAAGGGCGACGCGATGTGGCGAGCGCTGAGCGTCTTGCGGGGCGACGTCGTGTGCTTCGTGGACGGCGACTCGCTCGACTTCGGGCCGCACTTCGTGCGCGGCCTGGCCGGGCCGCTGCTCGCCGACCCCGCCATCCAGTACGTCAAGGGCTACTACCGGCGACCGTTCAAGGGCGAGCCCGAGGGCGGCGGCCGGGTGACGGAGCTCACGGCCCGCCCGCTGTTGCGGCTCTTCTACCCCGAGCTGGCGCAGTGCCGCCAGCCGCTCGCCGGCGAGATCGCAGCGCGGCGGTCGCTGCTCGAGGCGATCCCGTGGGTGACCGGCTACGGGATCGAGATCGCGCAGCTGGTGGACGTCTACAGGGCGGTGGGGATCGGCGCGATGGCGCAGGTCGACCTGGACGTCCGCCACAACCAGCACCAGCCACTGTCCGCGCTCGGCGAGATGGCCACGGCGGTTGCGGCCGCCCTTGCCACGCGGCTGGTGCGCGAGGGGCGGCTCGACTCGGCGCCGCCCGTCGTGGAGCGCCCGCCGCTCGCCTCGCTGCGCGCCGCGGCGTAGCCGCCGCGCCCGGCTACGCCGGTCAGTTGCCCGAGATCTTCTCGATCTGCTCCTCGCCCTTCTCGACGTCCTCCTGGCTGACGTCGGGATTAGAGGGCGGCGAGGTGTTGGTCTTCGGGTCCTGATCGGGCTCCGCGGGAGCCCGCTGCTGGTCGTTCTCGGTTTCGCTCATGGACGCGTCTCTACCCCGGGGTGCGGCTCGCCACACCCGGGGACGCCGGAAGCCCGTATTGGAGCGCGGGGCACGCGGCGCGATGCTGATGCCATGAAAACTTCGCAACGCATAACACTGGCTGTCGTATCGATCGCGACCGCGATGCTGATGCTCGACATCGCCGTCGTGAACACCGCAATTCCGAGCATCGCCCGCGACCTGCACGCCGATCTCCACGGCGTGCAGTGGGTCGTGGACGCCTACACGCTCGCCCTCGCGTCGGTCGTGCTCACGGCCGGCTCGCTGGCCGACCGGCTGGGCCGCAGGCGGCTCTTCACCGTCGGCCTCGGGATCTTCACCGTGGCCTCGCTCGCCTCGGCGCTGGCCGGCGACATCGCCGTGCTCAACGCCGCGCGCGCGGTCCAGGGGGTCGGCGGGGCGATCATGTTCGCGGTCTCGCTCGCGCTGCTCGCGCACGCGTTCCCGAAGCCGCGCGAGCGCGCCGGCGCGCTGGCCGTCTACGGCGCGACGATCGGCGCGTCGTTCGCCGTGGGCCCGCTCGCGGGCGGAGCCCTGACCACCGGCCTCAACTGGCGCTGGATCTTCCTCGTCAACATCCCGATCGGCCTGGTCGCGCTGGTGGCCACCTTCCGGGGCGTCGAGGAGTCGCGCGACCCGAACGCACGCTCGATCGACTGGATCGGACAGATCGTGCTCGGCGGCGGCCTGTTCCTGCTCGTGCTCGCGCTGCTGCGCGGGAACGTCGACGGCTGGACGAGCACGCCGATCGTGGCGGAGCTCGCCGGCGCCGTGGCGCTGCTCGGGCTGTTCGTGGTCGTCGAGCGCACGGTGCGCGAGCCGATGCTGCCGCTGGGACACTTCCGGATCCGCGCCTTCACGGGCGCCCAGGTGGCCGCGTTCGCGATCTCCGGCTCGTTCTTCGCGGTCTACCTGTACGCGACGCTCTACCTGCAGAATGTGCTCGGGATGTCGGCGGTCGGCGCCGGGCTGGCGTACCTGCCCGCCACGGTCCTGATCTTCATCGTCTCCGGGGCCAGCGCCCAGCTCCTCGAGCGGGTGCGCCCGGCGGTGATGATCGGCGGCGGCCTCGCTCTGGTCTCGCTCGGCATGCTCGTCATGTCGCTCATGGTCCACACCGACAGCTCGTGGACCGCGACGCTGCCGGGCATGCTGATCGCGGGCCTCGGCACCGGGCTCTTCAACCCCGCCGTGAGCGGCGTGGCGCTGAGCAGCCTGCCCGACGAGCAGTCCGGCCTGGCCGCCGGCGTGAACGACACCTTCCGCCAGGCGGGCATCGCGGTCGGGATCGCCGGCCTGGGCGCGCTGATCCCGGCGAAGGCCGCGCTCGGCCAGGACCCCGTCGCCTACACCCACGGCCTCCAGGACGCCCTCACGGTCGGGGCCGCGCTGGCCGCGGTGGGCGCGATCGTCGCCACCCACCTGCTGCGGCGGGTGCGGAGCGCCGCGCCGGCCGCGTCGGCGGAGGCCTCGGCGGAGCTGGTCCCCGCCGCGGCGTAGGCGTTCAGCTCGGGCCGGCGCGTTGGTCAGTGCCGGCCCGTACGGCGGCTTTTGAGGGTGGCCCGGTCGTGATTTTCGGTTCCGGAAGTGCCCCTTACCCAGCCCTCTCGGCCGGTCCGACGCCGCGACCGAGAGGCCCCGGGCGGCGCTCGCGCCCCAGCACCAGCGTCAGCCCGGCCGGCATCGCGAGTGCCACAGCCGCTATGACCACCGCCGACACGGCGAAGACACCGTGGCCGAGGCGCGATGCGGGCACGAGCAGCAGGCCGCCCACCACCAGCGCGGCGAGCGTGCCGGCCACCAGCACGCCGGGCGGGGGCAGGCGGACCGGACGGGCCGGAGCTCCGCGCTCGCGGCGTCCCAGCGCGATCGCGGCCATCGCGCTCGCCCAGGCGCCGGCGACCAGGTAGCCGCCCACCACGTCGCTCGGGTAGTGGGCGAGCACCACCACGAGCCCGACGCCGATCGTGGCCGCGTAGACCGAAGCGGCCAGGGCGACCCATGGGCGCAGGGCCCGCGGGCTGACGATCACGGCCACCAGGGCGATCGACATCGCCGCGGTGGCGTGGCCGCTCGGAAACGCGTCGTCGAGCCAGCGCGTGGACTCGCCGCCGAGCGGGTCCGCGTGGGCGAGCAGCGGCTTGAGCACGTGCGTGGTGGCGTTGGCGCCGGCCACGGTCGCGATCGCCACGAACGCGAGGTCGCCGCGGCGGCGGCGGAGCGCGACGAAGGCGGCTCCGAGCGCCGCCAGCGAGAGCGTGGCCACGTGCACGGTGTCGACCGCGCGGCGCAGCGCCACGTGGGCGCGCGCCCAGGCCTCGCCGCTGGTTCCGGTCGGCAGGCCGCGCGCATCGGCGTCGAGCCCCCAGGACGTGCCGAGGGCCACGACGTACACGAGCGCGCAAACGAGCACGGCCAGCACGCTCAGGATCGTGAGCCGGCGTGCGGTGGACATCGAACGGAGCGTACGAGCCCTCGTTCAAGCCCACGTGAACGGCGTTCAGTCCGCTTCCGCGCGGACGCCGCGATCTAGCTCTTGGGCTGGACCGGCTTGGACGTGCCGAGCACGTTGCCGTCGCCGTCGAGGGCCTCGACGGCGACGAAGGTCGGCTGGCCGCTGATCGTGGTGTGGGTCTCGAAGCCCTTCTTGGCGAAGGTCTTGCCCGGGATCAGCGCCTCGGCGGTGGGGCCCGTCTTCAGTCGCCACCTGGCGACGTCGGTCGCGCCGTTCCAGCTCACGTAGATCTTGGTGTCGCCGCCGCTTCGCTGCGCGAAGACGTCCGGCGGGGCGGCCGGGATGGCCGTCCACGGCATGTGCCAGGTGCGGTAGGAGTCGACCGACTCCGGCACGAAGTTGCCGTCCAGGGCGACGCTGCCCTTCGAGGTGAACTCCGTGAAGAACGGCTCGTCCCCACCCCAGCCGACGGTGTAGTTGCCGTTCGGCTGCGCCTGGACGTTGCCCTGGCTCGGGCTCTCGAACGCCGGCTTGCGGCGGAAGGAATGCTTGAGCTTGACCTTCTTGGTGTCCTCGTTCACGTTGAGCGCGATCGCGCGGGCGGTGCGTCCGGTCGTGGGCGGCGAGCCGTTGTCGAAGACCGTGATCCGCCCCGCCTTGTCGCGGCGGACGTCGTGCTGGGAGACGAACTTGGAGCCGTTCGAGAGGTCGTAGTCACTCTTCTTGCCGCCGAGGCGGAAGAGCAGCTTGCCGGTCCCACGGTCGAGCTCCAGCGCCGAGTGCATGTCGCGCGCCGACACGAGGAGGTTGCCGTCCTTCTCCTCGTAGACAGAGTTCACGTGGCTGATGTCGACCGGTGCGTCGTCCGGAATGCTCGCGTAGGTCTCCTTCAGGCTGACGCTGCCGAGCGTGTGCCACTCGAACAGCACGAGGCCGGTCTTGATGTCCACCTCCTGCACGATCCCGTCGAGCACCGAGCCGTTCTTCGAGCCGCCGATCGACCGCAGGTCGTACTTCACGGGCTCGTAGATCAGGAGGAAGGCGGTCTTCCCGTCGCGGCTCAGCTGGAACTCGTGGAAGTCGGCGTCGTAGCCGTTGCCCGCCCCGACGGTCTTGACCCGCTTGTACGAGTTGTCGTAGATCTGGCCCTTCCCGCGGCCCTGGCCGTGGAAGACCCCGCCCTGCCACCAGGTGAGGTGCGGCGCGCCCTCGTAGTTCTGGACGCGGAAGTCGAAGGCGCTCGTGAGCTTGGGGATCTTCTTCGACCAGATGAGCTGGCCGTGCGAGTCGGTGATCACCGGGCCGTCCTGGCCGGCGCCGGCCTTGAGCGCGACGAAGAGGTCGCCGGGGGCGGCCTTCGACGTGAGCTTGTTGATCTTCACGGTGAGCGGCTTGAGGCTCGTGGACTTGAACCGCTGCTCGCCCTCCGGGTGCCCGCCCGGGTCGGCGCGCACTTCGGTCGGCACGCCGATCGGCGCCTTCTCGGCGATCCGGAAGGTCACCTTCCCGTGCTTCTGGCCGACCATCGTCTGGTTCGCGTCGACCGTGACCGTCTCGCCGCGCTTGAAGTCCTTCTTCGGGTCGAAGGTCACGCCGTTGCCGTCGGGATGCGGCGCGAGCGCGCCTTCGTGGGCGCCGCTCTGCGAGCCCTTGACGGAGACGCCCGTGAGCTGCTCGGGCGAGATGCCGCGGAAGCTGATCGTGGTCTTCGGGTTCGCATCCGGCACGCCGGCCATCGGGAACGTGGCCACCGAGCCGCCGGCGCCGGACGAGGAGGCGCAGACCAGGGCCACGATCGCCGCCGCGGCGGCGAGGACCAGGAGCCGGGTTTGCAGTCGAGCCGTCATCGCGAAGCGGGCCAGGGTAGCGACCGTCTACTCCGGCTTGACCGGGGCGGAGGTGCCGAGCGGGTGCCCCGAGGCGTCGAGGGCGCGCACCTGGACGAACGCCGGCTCGCTGCCCAGGGTGGCCTTGGTCTCGAATCCGTCGCGCCCGACGGTCTTCACGGGCACGAGCGCGGTCTTCGACTTGCCGGCGAGGATCACCCAGCGCGCGACCTCGGTGGCGCCGTTCCAGCTGGCGTAGACGTCCGTCTTGCCCTTGTGCGCCTCAGCGGCCACATCCGGCGCGTGGGCCGGCTGGCCGCGCCATGGGAAGCGGTACGACCGGTAGCTCTCGTCGCTCTCGGGCTTGAAGTGGGCGTCGTACACCGGCGTGCCCTTGGCCGTGTACTCCGCGAAGTACGGCACGCCCCCGCCCCAGCCGACGAACACGTCGCCGTTCGGCAGCACCTGGGTGCTGCCCGCGCTGAACGCCTTCAGCGAGCGGCGGTACTTGTAGGCCTTCCGCACGCTCACCGTGCGCTTCTCCTCGTTCACGTTGAGCCACAGTGCACGGCTCTCGCGGCCCGGGTCCGGCGGACCGCCGTTGTCGAAGAGCGTGATCGAGCCGTCGGGCTGGAGGCGCGCGTGGTGCTGCGAGATGAACTGCGAGTTGCCGACCATCTTGAAGTCGCTGCGGTTCCCGCCCAGCCGCCAGAGGATGTTCCCGGTGCGGCGGCTGATCTTGTAGACGGTGCTGGTGTGGCGGGCTGAGACCAGCAGGTTGTCGTCCGGCGTCATCTGGATCGAGTTCAGGTGGGCGACGTCGAACGGGTGCGGCGGGTCGTGCGGACCGTGCGACTCCTTCGAGCTGATGTTGCCGAGCGCGTGGAACTCGAACATCACGAGGCCGGTGGGGATGTCGATCTCCTGCACGATGGTGTCCATGGCCACCTCGCCGCCGAACTCGACCGGCTCGTAGGCGAGCACGAGCCCCGTGTCGTGCGGCGAGATCTCGAACTCGTGGAGGTCCGCGCTGTAGCCGTTGCCCGCCTTCACCGACGCCACGCGGCGGTACGAGCTGTCGTAGATGTAGTCCACGCCCTTGCCCTGGCCGGGCCGCGCCCGCCCCTGCCACCAGGTGAGCACCGGCTTGCCGCGATAGGACTGCACGCGGAAGTCGAACGAGCTCTTGTTGCCCGGGTTCTTGTGGTACCAGATGAGGTTGCCGCGCTCGTCGGCGATCATCGGCCCGTCCTGGCCGGGGCCGGCCTTCGAGGCCACGAACAGGTCGCCCTGGCCGCGGGCGCGCTGCTTCAGCTTGGTCACGACGATCGACGGCGGCTTGAGGCTCGGGAGCGTCTTGAAGTGCTGCTCGCCGTCGGGGTGGCCGCCGGGGTCGCGACCGGCGCCGATCGACCACGGGCCGGGCGGGTGCGAGATCCGGAAGCGCACGTAGCCGTGCTCCTGGCCGACCAGCGGCACGTCGGCGTAGACGCGCACGTGCTCGCCGGACTTGAACGAGTGCTTGGGCACGAAGCTCGCGCCCTGGCCGTCGGAGTGCGCCCTGAGCGTGCCGTCGTGCACGCCCGAGACCGATCCCTTGACCTTGATCCCGGTCAGCTCCTGCGGCGTGGCCCCGCGGAAGCTGATCTGCGACTCGGGCGAGGCGGTGAGCGTGTCCGCCGACGGGAAGACCGACACCGGCGCGTGGGCCGCCTGGGTCGGGGCCGAGGTCGCGGCGACGGCCGCGACGACGGCCGCCGCGGCGAGGGTGCTCGTCAACCGTGGCGACACGTGACCCCGCAAGACGGGGGTTTCTAACACGGCGGGCCCGCCGAATGATTCGGTGGCGCGATCACTTGGGGCGCGCAGCCGCCCAGCAGGCGGGCTCGCGGTGGCAGACCACCAGCCGCCGGAGCATTCGGTGAAGCTGGAGCAGCCGCCGCTGGGGCACCACGTCGATTCGGTTGTGGATCTCGTAGGGGTCGCGGCGCCGGTCGTAGTACTCGGCCTCGCCCGACGCGTACTCCACGTACACCTCGCTGGAGGTGCGGACCGCCTCGTAGCTCGGGGGGTTGCCGGCGCCGATGCTCGGGAAGTCCGGGTCGGCCTGGCTGCGGACGGGCCCCTTGTGCTCGATCAGCACGGCGCGGCGCCAGCGTCCCACGTGGCGCCCGTGGATCAGCGGCGCGATGCTCCGGCCGTCGACCGGTCCGCTCATGCGCGTGCGCGCCAGGTCGGCGAACGTGGGCGCCAGGTCGATGTTCGCGGTCATCCGCTTGATGGTCTTCCCGTGCGGCACGTCCGGCCCGGCGACCACCAGCGGCACCCGGATGTCGTGGTCGAAGGCGGTGAGCTTGCCCGGCAGCAGCCGGTGCTCGCCCATGTGGAAGCCGTTGTCGGAGCTGAAGACCACGTAGGTGTTGCGTGCGATTCCCAGCTCCCGGAGGGTCTCCTCGAGGTGGCCGATCATGCGGTCGACCGCCTGCACCGAGCGAACTCGCTTGCGGAAGCCGCGATCGATCCGCTGGACGGCGATCGGCGGCAGCTTGCGCGGCGCGTCGAGCCAGGTGGGCGGCAGGCTGTTGCGCCGGTTGAAGCTCGGGACTCGGGGCGCCTTCAGGAACGGGAACTTGCCGCGATCCTGGGGAGCCGGGGTGTACGGCGCGTGCGGCGCGAACGTGGCCAGCTCGAGCATGAACGGACGCCGCGCGCGTGCCTCCTCGCGGATGAAGTCGAGGCCCTTGCCCGCGATCACGTCGGTCAGGTAATCCTGCGGCCGGTGCCCGTACTGGACCACCGTGCCGTTCTCGTTCATCGCGTACAGGTACTCGGGGTAGCCGTTGCCGGCCACGTCCCACTCGCTCCAGCCGGGCGGGACGTACGAGTTGCCCGACCGTCCGAGCACGAGCGGCATGTAGCCGTTCAGGTACTTGCCCATCATCGCCGTGCCGTAGCCGGCCTGGCGCAGCGCCGTGGCGAACGTCGAGCGCTCCTCGTTGCGGCGGCGGAACATGTGGAAGCCGCCATCGGGCGGCGTGTTGGTGAAGATCTTCGTGTTGTGCGGCAGGCGGCCGCTGAAGATCGAGGCGCGCGACGGGCAGCAGAGCGAGTCGGTCACGAAGTAGCGGCTGAACGTGACCCCGCGCCGCTGGAGCTTCTTCACGTGCGGCATGTACTTGACGAGGTTCCACGACAGGTCGTCGGTGAGCACGAAGACGATGTTCGGCCGCGGGTCGGCGCGCTGCTGCTTGGGCGTGAGCTCGACCGGCGCCACCAGCGGCTCGGGACGCGCGCGGTCGCGCGGCTTCGCGCCCCCGCCCCCGCCCCCAAAGCAGCCGCCGGCGACTGTGACGAGCGCGACGGCGGCTGCGAGGGCGAAAAGCCGTTTGCGCACGCCCCTGAACTAGCAGGCGCGCGTAAAGCGGGTCTCAGTCGTGCACGGTGAGCTTGCGGCGCGGACTGACGCCGCGAGCGTGATCGGTGTCCTTCGGCTTCACCACGCGGAAGGTGCCGTTACGGGTGATCTTGCGCTGGACGCTGAAGGACGAGAACGTGTCCGTGGCGTGGACCAGCGGGATCTTCGCCAGCGTGTGCCAGCCCGTGGAGTTGTGCCGCTGGAGCAGCACGTTCTGCCCGTCGTGCGGCGGGTAGACGCGGCCCCGGAAGGTCACGGTCTGGCCCACCTTGGGAGTCAGGTCACCCGCAACGAGGCCGACGCGCGGCGCCACGAGCACGGTCAGCACGGGACTGGTGGCGGGCGACTTCGACTTGGCCGAGGCCTCGTACTTCGTGTTCACCGTCGGAGCGACGGTGAAGGCGTAGGTCCCGTCCGCCTTGGTCGTCGTGCTCGTCGGGTGCGCGAAGTTGCCGAACGGGAACGGGTCGTCGCGCAGCGTCACGGTCTCGCCGCCGCTGTCGGCGCCGGTCAGCGTCCCGGTGATCGCGACGGTCTTCCCGAACACGACCGGATTCGGCGTGGCCGAGATGGACAGCTGGTGGGGCGTGGGCGGCGCGGCCGTTGCGGCCGCCGGGATGACGGTGGCGGTCGCGGCGAGGGCGACGACCGCAAGTCTGTGGAGTCTCATACCCCTTTCAACGAGGCGACGCCGTCGGGGTTGGGAGGATGGGTGCGCTAGGCGCAGGCGCGCCCGGCGAGCCGGCGGCGGTACACGTCCATGTCCGCCTTGGACCAGTCGGCGTGGGTCTGCGTGCGCAGGCTCGCCACCTTCTCGCGGTGGTAGGGCGACGACAGGCTCTCGTTGTGGCCGATCACGTTCTTCACGTCGATGCCGAAGCGGCAGCGGAGCCAGGTGGTGAGCTTCAGCGACGCGGCCAGCTCGGCCCTGTTACGGAGGATCTCGGCGTCCGAGAAGCCGGCGTGCTCGATGCCGATCGCCGTGTAGTTGAGCCCAACCGTGTGGCGGCACATGATCGTGAGCGGAACGAGCTGGTGGATCGTCCCGTCGCGGTCGATCACGAAGTGCGCGCAGACGTTGGGCAGCTCGTGGAGCTCCTGGTCCGGGGTGTCGGGCGAGAACAGGTCGATCGCCGACTGCGCGTCCGCCGACTCGGTGTAGTGCTCGACGATGACCTTGGGGTGGGTCAGCCGGTAGGTGTCGAGGCCGTAGTGGCGCCGCGCGTAGGCGGCCATCTCCTCGCGCCGCTTTGGGGGGAACGGGATCCGCGTCTGCTCGATACGCGGGCGTCCGGGCGCCGCGGCGCCGGCGCGCGTCGTGCGCCGCCCGCGCTGCGAGCGGACGCGCGCGGCACGGCGGGCGCGCGCCAGGTCGCCCGCGCTGGGGTCGAGGCCGACGACGTGCTTCGCGGTCGTGTCCCTTGGTGCCGGCGAGCCGGCGGAGCCGCAGCCCGCGAGCAGCGCGGCGGCGAGGAGCGCCGCGGCCAGGGTCCCCCGGGAGCACACGTCCCCGCACGTTAACGGGCGCGATTAGGGTGCCGGCATGCTCCTCTCGCACTTCGAGGCCCGCGAGGTGGACGGCGCCGTGGAGCGCTCGGCGCTCTTCAGCTGGGACGGCGGCGAGCGCCGCGTGTGGATCAGCGTTCCGCGGGAGCTGGCGGGCGACCCCAGGGACGCGTCGGCGTTCCTCCCGCTGGCGCTACTGCCGGCGATGCGGATCGGAGAGGACGTGCTGGTCGACGGGCCCGTCTCCCCGCGGCTGCTGCGCGGATCCCGGCAGGCCGCTGAGCTGTACGGGGCGTGGGCGCCCGAGCTGGCGGCGCCGAAGATCGAGGCGGCGCAGGAGCGCGTCCCCGGGGACGGCGGCGAGGGAGTGGCCTGCTTGTACTCGCGCGGGGTCGACTCGACGTACAGCGCCGCGGTGCCGCGTGTGCACCCGGGACCGATTCGGCGGCTCCTGTTCGTCGACGGGTTCGACCCCAACCTCGACTCCGAAGTGATGGAGGAGGAGCTGCGCGGCGCCGCCGCGAACGCCGAGCGCCTCGGCCTCCCGCTGGCGGTGCTGCGCACCAACGTGCACGACCTCACGCGGCTCTTCGTGAGCGACTGGAACGACATGTGCGGCGCCGCGCTGGCCTTCGCGGCGCTGGCCGCGGCGGGCGGGATGGGCGAGGTGGTGGTGGCCAGCAGCGACAGCGCCATGACGGTGGGGCCAACCGGCAGCTCGCCGCTGATCGAGCCACTGCTCTCCACGGAGACCACGGCCGTGATGCACGACAGCGTCGCGCTCGGCCGCGTGGCCAAGTGCCTCTGGCTGGCGCGCGAGCGGCCCGATCTGCTGCCTGAGCTGAAGGTCTGCTTCAGCGTGAACAGCTCCGAGAACTGCGGGCGCTGCCGGAAGTGCCTGCTGACGATGGCCACGCTGCGCGCCGCAGGCGCCCTGCCCGCCGCTCGCCGGTTCCCGTCCGAGCTCGACCTCCAGGCCGTCAGCACGATGCCGATCCACAGCACTCTGCTGCGCGGTGAGACCGCGGAGCTCGTGCGCGAGCTGGACGACGGGCGCGACCCGCCGCTCCACGCCGCGCTGAGCGAGGCCCTCGCGCAGGCGTTCCCGCCGTACCCGGGCCCACCGGTCGGGCGCACCTCGCCCGACTTCGTACGCCGCTACGACAGGATGCTGGTGGCGCTGCTCCGCGACCGGACCACCTGGCCGCCCGCCCGCCCCCACGCCGCGCCGCCCGGCCTGGGACTGGTGCGTGCGGTCGATTGGGACCGCGGGCGCCACGTGTACGGCGTCGGCCGGCTGCCTCCCGGCGACGTGGTCGGCGAGCTGGGCAGCCTCCCGCGCGACCGGGCGGAGGGACTCGACTCCGTCTACCTCACGATCGACGGGCACCTCATCACGGAGTCCTCGCCCCGCGCGGCGGCCGTAAAGCGCCCACGCGCGGCGGCGCGCTGGATGATGGCGCCGCTCGTGTGGCGGGACAGCGGCGTGGGGCTGCGCGAGCGCGGGGCCGCCGCGGTGTCGCGGGCCCTGAGGCTGGCCGAACGGCGGAGCGAGCCGAGCGAGCCGCTGGCGCGAGTCGCGTCGATACACCGTCACGACGGGCCCGAGCGGGTGCCGATCTACTCGGCCGTGCACCCCGTAACCGGGGACCAGCTGCTCGCGACCAGCGAGTGGGAGGCCGTCGACCTCGGCTACGGGCGGCCCGCGCTGCTGGGCTACGCCGACCGGCTGGCTCCCGTCACGGGGCGGCTGGGCGTGGAGCGGCGCGACCTGCCATGGGCGTCGCGCTTCGGCCGCCGGACTCGCTGAGCCGCGCGCGGATCGCGTCCACGAGCCGTGGCAGGCCGCCCGCCAGCGGGTCGACCACGGGACGCCCGTGTCGCGACTCGAGGTCGCTCAACTTGCGCGGCACCTCCTCGGGGTCGATGCCCTCGGGGTTCACGGTGATGGCGAGCACCGGCGCGTCGGCCAGCAGCTCCAGCGCCGCGATCTGGCGCTCGAGGCCGGGGATCGGATACTGCGGCCAGCCGGCATAACACGGCCTCTCGGGCACGTGCTGCAGGATCAGCGCATCGGGGCGGGTCGCGGCGATGATCGCCACGCCGCTCGCATAGGCGGGGTGGAAGAGGCTGCCCTGGCCCTCCACGAGGATCACGTCGGGACGCTCGTCGACGAACGCGCTGTGCACCGCGTGCTCCAGCTCGCCGGTCACGAAGTCGGTCACGAGCGAGTCCATCCGCACGCCGTGGCGCACGCCCTGCAGCCACGCCGTCTGGCCGGTGCCGACCATCGACGCCCTCACGCCCGCCGCCGCAAGGGCCTGCGTAGCGAGCAGCGTGGTGGTGCGTTTGCCGATCGACGAGTCGGTGCCGAGCACAGCGATGCGCGGACAGGCGACCTCCTCGATCTTGCCGGTGAAGAAGTGCAGCTCTTCGGTGGGCGGCGGCTTGCGCACGTCGCGGATCAGCACGCCGCGGGCCGCGGCGAGGGCGGCCAGCTCCGGGTCGTCGGACAGGAACTCGTGCAGCCCGCTGTCCACGTTCAGCGACAGCTCGAGAGCGCGGCGTACGTCGGCGCGGTGCCGGGCGGTCAGCTTGCCGCCATATGGGGCGAGCCCGAGCACGAGGTAGTCGGCGCCGCCGCTTCGCCCGACGGCCTCGCCGAGGTCGGCGAACATCGGGACGCCGTTGGGCGTGCCGTCGAGCACGGCGCCGGCGTCGCGGTCCGCGAGCGCGCTGTCGATCACGCCCACCACCCGGTAGCGCTCGGTGAAGCGCACGAGGCCATGCGCCGTCTTGCCGGCAAGTGTGCCGAAGGCTCCCTCGCAGTAGACCAGGGCGGTGCCGTCCACGGGAGAAACGCTATGAGTACATGGGATGCGACCGATCCACCACGTGATCGCTGGGCTGGCGGTCGCCACGGTGTGTGGCTGCGGCGGGGGCGCCGGCACCACGGCGCACGCCCACCCTCACGCGCGCGCACACGAGGCGGAGGTGGCGCTGCCGACGGCGAAGGCCGCACCTCCGCGGCGGCGGCCGGCGCGGCCGAAGCGGCGCCCCCGGCACGCGCCCTTCGCTCCGACAGCGACGCTCGTCACGCACGGACCGCGCGACCGGCACGACGTTGCGCTCACGTTCGACGCCGACATGACGCAGGCGATGCTCGCCGCGGTCCGCGGCGGCCAGAGCTCGATCGGCTACGACCCGCGGATCGTTCAGGAGCTGCGCGAGTCGCACACGCCGGCCACGATCTTCATGACCGGCCTCTGGCCGACCGCCCACCCCGACCCTGCGCGCGACCTCGCCTCCGACCCTCTATTCGAGATCGAGAACCACACCTTCGACCACTCGGCGTTCGCCCACCCCTGCTATGGGTTGCCCGGCGTGCCGTCGGCGTCGGCCAAGGCGCAGGAGGTGGAGCGCGCTGCCGACGCCATCGAGGGGCTGACCGGGGCCGCGCCGCGCTACTTCCGCTTCCCCGGTGGCTGTCACGGCGACGGCGACCTGCAGCTCGTCGCGGGTCTCGGCGAGCAGCCCGTGCAGTGGGACGTGATCTCGGGCGACGCCTACCTGCGCGACCCGGCCGCCGTGGCGCGCCAGACGCTGGCGGGCGTCAAGCCGGGGTCGATCGTGGTCATGCACCTGGTGGGCGCGCCGAACGCACCGGCGACAGCCGACGCGCTGCGGACCGTGCTGCCCGCGTTGCACGAGCGCGGGCTACGGCCGGTGCGGCTGCGGCAGTTGCTCGCGCACTAGCGCGGGTGCCAGACTCGGCTGCGGAGCGGCAGGGGTCTGGTGGCCCATCCGGTCTTCAAAACCGGCAGGGCGGGGCAGCCCCCCGCTTGGATGGTTCGATTCCATCGCCGCTCCGTGGGGGCAACCTCCCACAACGGGAAATCGGTGGCGCGCGGGCGCTCCTCGGGAGATAATCGCGCCATGGCTCCGGCTTCATTTACGGGCGGGTCAAGGACGGTGACCGTGCTGTTCACCGACTTGGTCGACTCCACCTCACTCGCGGTGCGCCTCGGGGCGGATACCGACCAACTGCGCCGGGCCCACTTCAGCCTGCTCAGGTCGGCCGTCGCCGCGTCCGGAGGCACCGAGGTGAAGACCACCGGCGACGGCCTGATGGTGTCGTTCGAGAGCGCGGCCGCGGCCGTCGCATGCGCGGTCGGCATGCAGAGGACGACGGATCGCCACAATCGGCGCGCCCCTCAGCCGCTTGGCCTGCGGGTGGGGGTCGCCCATGGCGACACGACGATCGAGGACGGTGACCTGTACGGCATTCCGGTCATCGAGGCGTCGCGTTTGTGCAACGAGGCCGCGGGCGGCGACATCCTCGTCACCGACCTGGTGCGCAGCGCCTCGCGCGGCCGCGCGGACGGCCGCTTCGAGGGCCTGGGCCGACTCACGCTGAAGGGCTTCGACGAGCCGGTCGACGCCTGGCGCGTCTGCTGGGATCCGGCGACGGAGGAGAACCAGCTGCCGCCCATGCTGGCTCGTCATCTCAGCGCCGGCGAGTTCGTGGGCCGTGACGAGCAGCTCGAGCTGCTCGACGCGGCGTGGGAGCGCGCGTCGGTCGGTGAGCTCGGCGCGGTCCTCATGGCCGGCGAGCCGGGAGTCGGAAAGACGCGACTCGTCGCGGAGTACGCCGGGCGAGTCGCGCGCGACGGAGCGCGCGTGCTGTTCGGGCGCGCCGACGAGCAGGCGGCGCCGCCGTTCGGGCCCTTCGTGAGCGCGCTGCGACAGTTGCTCGAAGCGGTCGATATGGATGTGCTCGACGCGCACGTGGCGATGCACGGCGCAGCACTTGGCCGGCTGGTGCCGGAGCTCGCGGCGCGCGTGCCGGACCTCCCCGCGCCGCGGCAGTCTGATCCCGACACGGAGCGGCTGCACCTCCGCGAAGCGGTCGTCTCCCTCCTCGCGGCGGCCGCCATTCGCGAGCCGATCCTTCTCGTCATCGACGACCTCCATTGGAGCGACAGCGCGTCGCTCGGCCTCCTCCTGCATCTATTGCGCGGGCCGGAGGCACCGGTCATGGCGGTGGCGACGTACAGAGCGTCGGTCGTGGACCAGCGGTCGCCACTCCGCGCCTCGCTGGGAGACCTCGTCCGCGAGCCCCGCATCAGTCGATTCGAGCTGTCCGGCTTGAGCGAGGCCGATGTGGCCGAGCTTCTGTCGATCGCACTCGGCCAGCCGCTCGACTCGGAGTCGGCCGAGCTGGCTCGACGGATCCATGACGAGACCAAGGGCAACGCCCTTTTCGCAACGGAGCTCCTCCGCCACGTCGGCCAATCGGATCTCGTTGAGCGGGCGATCACGGACGAGCTCGGGATCCCGCCGACGATCAGGGACCTCGTCGTGCAGCGCCTGGAGCGCATCGATCCGGATGTCGCGCACGTGCTGCTTCCCGCCACGATCCTCGGTCCTAGCTTTGACGCCGACGTGCTGGCACGCGTGACCGCAACGGACGAGGAGGCGCTGCTTGACTCGCTCGATCACGCGCGTCAGGCGGGCCTGATCGGCGAGGACGGCCGCGAGCCTGGCCGCTTCTTCTTCACCCACGCCGTCATCCAGGCTGCCCTGCGGGACACGATCGGTCCCTCGCGCAGACGGCTGCTTCACCGCCGAACGGCTGAGCAGCTCGAGATTCTCGGCGGTAGCGACACGCGACGCCTCGGAGAGCTGGCCACCCACTGGCTCGAGAGCGGGGACATCGAGCGCGGCCGGGAGGCGGCCATTCGCGTCGGCGATGCGGCGCTGTCCCTGCTGGCGCCGGACGAGGCAGCGCGCTGGTACGGGCGCGCGCTCGAAGTGCACAACCGGCAGGAGGGGCCGGACCAGGCCATGCGTGCCGAGCTCCTGATTCGGCTCGGGGAGGCGGAGCGCCGGGCCGGACACCAGGACTTCCGCGCGCACCTCTTGGAGGCAGGCCGGCTCGCTCGGGACCTCGGGGACGCCGACCGACTCGCCCGCGCAGCGCTCGCGAACAACCGCGGAATGCACAGCAGGACGGGGCGCATCGATGAGGAGCGGATCGAGCTCCTCGAGGCCGCCGTGGAGGCGCGTGGCCGCCGCACGGACCCCAAGACCGCCCTGCTCCTGGCGACGACGAGCAGCGAGCTCTGGTCCGGCGACCACGATCGGCGACACGGGCTGAGCGACGAGGCGCTCGACGTCGCCCGGCGCGCGGGGGACGACCGAGTCCTGGCCGAGGTGATCTACCGGCGGGCCTTCGCGCTGGCCGAGCCCGGCACTCTCCAGGAGAGGCTCGCGCTCACCGCCGAGCTGGTCGCACTCGCCGACAGCCTTGGCGACCCGCTCCTGCGTCTGCTCGCCTCGGTGGAGCGCTCGCGCGCTGCAATCGAGAGCGGCGACCTGCAGGAGGCGGTTGAGCACGCGCACCGGCAGGGCGTCCTCGCCAGCCGGTGCGGCGACGCGTACGGACGCCACGGCGCGGGCTGGGCCCAGGGCTGGCCGTACGCGCTCGCCGGTCGCTACGCGGAGGCCGAGCGCGCGGCGGAGCAGGCGCTCGCCGAGTCGCTCGAGAGTGAGCAGCCCGACGCCGCCGCGTTCTACGGCGCGCAGATCGCGGTCATCCGCTGGGACCAGGGCCGCCTGGGTGAGCTCGCGGACGGGATCCTCGCGCACGCCGAGGGACCGGACGGTCTGCCCGCCCACCGCGCCCTCGCGGCGCTCGCCCTCGCGGAGGGCGGGCGTCTCGACGAGGCCGGTCGGCTCATCGACGCCGGCGCTCGGATGCGATTCGCCCTGCCCCTGGACACCATATGGCTCACGGGAAACGTCCTCTGGGGCGAGGCATGCGTCCTCTGCGGGCGCGAGGACGCTGCCCCGCTGCTGCTCGAGCGGCTCCTGCCGTGGGTGGACCAGGTCGCGTTCACCGGCCTCGCCGTCCACGGCGGCGTGTCGCGGGTCGCTGCCGAGTTGGCCGCACTGCTGGAGCGCGAGGACGCGGGCGAACTGTTCAGCGCAGCGGAGGCGCTACACGAGCGGCTCAATGCGCCGGCGTTCCTCGCGCGCACGCGTGCCGGGTGGGCGCGCTGGCTGGCGTCGCTCGGCGAGGCGGCGAGGGCGCGTGAGCTCGCCGAGCGCGCGCATGACGCGGCGGACCTCTGCGGATGCCCGCACCTCGCGAGCCGTGCCGAGAACGGCGGCGTTACGGCCCGATGACGGTGCCCGGGTCGACGTCGAACTCGTACTCGCGAAGCTCGACGCTCCACTTCGCGGGCTGAGTCCCCACTCCGAGATCCTCGAAGATCGGGTGGCTCTTGAGCCCGTGGACCGTCAGGTGCCAGTCGTGCGCCGACAGCCGCCAGTTCACGTGCGTCGTGCGCGCGAGGCCTTCGACGACCGTCTGGTGGCAGGCGCGGTGCTGATCCGTCGCGTCGCGAAACTGCTTAAGGAAGACCTGCCGCATATGACCCTGCAGGGCCTCGCGGATCACGCCGACGAGCAGCCGGATCCCGCCGAACACCTCCGGCCTCGCGGCGGCCTCCGCGTCGGCCACGACTTGCGGGCCCACGAGCTCTCGCAGGAGCACGCGGACCAGCTCACCCGGCGAACTGCGATCGGGCTCGGCCGGCCGCGGCGCGCCGGTGGGCGCCAGCTCGAGGACCGGGGCCCACGCGGCCTGCGCGTCGGGGCGAAAGTCCCCACCGAAGCCGTGGATCGTCAGCGGCTTCTCGAGGAAGTCCGATGGCGGGTCGAAGCGGCCGAGCGCCTTCGGATAGCCGTAGGTCTCGCGACCGACGGCGTGCGAGATCGGGTTGTCCACGAGGATGTGCGTGACGCACATGCAGAGGCGGTCAGCCTCGAAGCCGTCGCGCACCTTACGCCCGGCCCACACGGGCACCCATACCGCCGCGAGTGCCTCGCGCACCGCGCCCCAGCCGTTCTCCGGCGGCTCGCGGGAGGACACGAGACTCTCGCCGACGGAAAGCAGCACGTGACGGCTGAGCGGCCGGTATGCGCAGGCACCAGGTGCCGGACCCGTGAGGACCCGCTCCACCAGACTTTCGATCCGGTTCGCGTTGCCCTCTAGGAGGAGCATGCGCATCTGGCCCTTCGTGCTGCGGAAGGGCCCGGCCATCGTCGACCGCAGCCCGAACTCGACGTACGCGGGAAGCCCGCTCACAGGGGCGTCAGCCACTTGAAATCCTCTCCCACGATCTTTCGCCCCGTGGGCGCGAGCGCCCTCGCGGCCTGCATGCCCGACATGACCGCGGCCTCGACGCATCCGCCGTTGATCGCGGTCTTGGTCCAGTCGCCGGCGAGCACGAGGTTCTCGAAGCCCGAGTCATCCGGCGGCAACCGCTTGTCGGGATTCCCCGCCGGCGTGATCACGTAGCGCTCCCAGGGCGCGACGTTCGCGCGCCAGTATTGGGCATCGAATCGCGCCTCGCCGGATCTTCCGGCCGGATCGACCAGCACGTCCCAGCGGAACCCCGCCCCCGGCCCCGGCGCCATGCACTTCGGCCACAACTCCGCCAGGTCGTCGCGGAGGTACGCCAGCGCGTTCGCGCGTGCTCGCGCGGTCGCCTGGTCAGGTGTCTCGCCCGCCGTCTCCGGCAGCACGCCACAGGCGTATGCGACCCCCTTCGCCTCGTCAGGTCGCCAGGATTCCATGGGGAGCAGATGCTCCATGTCGCAGAACGTGTCGAGCGGCTCGACGTACGACGAGACGATCGAGCCCGCCTGATGCGCGTAGCCCAGCGTCTTCTGAGGCTCGCGCGTCCAGACCTGGAACGCCTGTGTCGCGACGGTCGCCGAACCATCGACCATGTTCCAAAACCCCTGTTGCTTCATGAGGTCACCGCAGATCTCACGGAGGGCACCGACCGGGATGGCCAGCACCACATGGTCGAAGTCCCTGCCGAGGCGGAGCTCCGTGGGGGGCCGGCCGAGCGGATTGAGGTCGGCCTCGAACCGCGTGCCGTGCTTCGACGCGCCGTCCTCGAGCTGGTCCCAGAGAGGCTCGCTCGGCCAGCACGGAAGGCCCTTGACGGAGACGAGCGGGTCGTACTCGCCGCCGGGAACTCCCACCTGAGGAACTATTTCGATCGCCTCGATGCGGCGCCCATCGGGTGAGACCGAGAGCTTTGTCGCCGCGTGGAAGAAGCGGAACTTCACACCCCGTTTGAGGAGAGCCTGGTACAGCGGCGCGAAGATGGCGTCGCCCATACCCGCGGTCATCTTGTAGGCGATCGCGCCGCGGTAGGTGAACTGGAGGCGCAGGAGGTCGCTCGTCGCCGTGCCGGCCGCCGCACTCGCCTTGTCCACGTCCCCACCGGGGAAGCAGAAGGCCACGTCATAGACCGATCGCAGGATGGGCGCGCGCTCCACGAACGTCGCTCCGATCGTCAGCCGAGAGGCACCATGCCGCTTCAGCCAGCAGGCCCAGTCGGAACCGTCGATCGCCCCGAAGCCCTTGTCGAGGACGTCGTCCTCCAGGATCCCGGCGGCCATCGCGGTGAACGCGTCGATGGTCGTGTAGACGAATCGGAAACGCGGATCCGACAGCTTCTTTCCCCACTCCACGCGGAGCGCGCGGCTCAGGCCCCGGAGTTTTCTCACGAACAGTCCGGAGTCGAGCCCGACTCGATCCGGAAACCGGGTGCTCACGTGCGATTGGGCGAGCGCCTCCGCCTCCGATAGGTGCGTGCCGGCGTCGCTCATCGCGTTCGCCTGGAACGGATCGACGGACTCGATCAGCCCGCGCGCGCGCTCCAGCGCCTTGAGAGCGACATGCCAGAACGTGGGGAGCCCATCGTGCTTGTCCCACGGGTTGGAGCCGACGCGCGGGAACCGGAACGGATGCGCGTGCCAGCGGCCGTCCACGCGGTCGTAGAGCACCATGTCGTCGCAGGGCGTGAACGCTTCGGCGATCGTCGCCAGCGGCACCTTGTTCGGTCCCGTGCTGGGACGACGGAGGTCGCGATACACGTCGCCCATCAGCGCGAACGCATTCGCGTAGAAGCCGAACCAGATGTGCAGTCCGTGCTCCTCGATCCTGTTGCCTGCTTGGGCGTTTCGGCCGCTCGCGCCCTTGCCGCCGAGGCGCCAGCCGAGCTGATAGACCGTCACGTCGAAGTCGCCCTGACGCGCTAGCTCGTAGGCGGCGGTGAGACCGCCCGCACCGCCTCCAAGCACGGCGACCTTCTTCTTGTCGCCGTTCCCGCCGGCTCGGGCCCTGCTTGCGGATGGGGACTCTGCGGGCAACGGTCCGCCGACCCTAAGCGACCAAAGAGCGGCGAGTCAAGGTGGCCCGTTCAGCTCCGAAGCCTCATCCGCACGGCGACGGCCAGGGAAACGGCTCTCCCGCCCGCGGGATACCAACAGAGCGGCGTCGATCCCCCGCACATGCTCGCGATCTGCGCGCCGTTGGTCAGGAGCGGGAGCCAGAGCCACGATCGCGCGCGCAACGACGCCTGTGGTCCGCCGTCGCCCGGGTAGAGGGCCTCGCGCCGATAGAGCGCGAATGGCAGCAGCGGGACGCCGCCGACCGTGCGAAGCACGTGGAGATCGCCGGCGTGGCTCGCGTGCGCGTCGCTGGGCGGGAGCCTGTGCTCGCGAGTGGTCACGGCCCCGATCGGCTGGGCGACAGTGAGGGCTACGGCCGTGGCGAGCAGCGTCGCCCACCGCACCCGCCTGCGGTCCGGCCGAACAGTGCGACAGTCAGCCACCCCAAGCTCCACGCGATCCCGCCGACCTCGACAACCCAGAGGATGCGGTCGAGTGCCTCCACCGGGACGACTTCGGCGGCCGGCGGCCCGATCCTTCGCTCAAGGTCTCTTGCGTAGTCCAGACGTCCGCTGAGCGCTGCGGGGACCGCTACCGGTCTCGGACACGCTCCAGCCCCGGCCGGCGGACTGCAGCCTGACGGCGGTGCGCCGAACCCTTCCCCCCGGCCGCCGGAGCGAGGCAACGACGCGACCGCGGCGCTTCAGAACCGTCAGGGTCGCGCGGCCGCCGCGGCTGAGCCCGAGCCTCGGGAAAGCGAGCACCCGCGATGCCCTTGCGCCGGCGATGCGCACAGCAGGACGGAGTCACTGGCGCCGCGCCCGGTCACGACGAGCTTCGATCCAGGCGGCAGGGCACTCCCCATCAGCTGCGTAACGCCCGGGGCGCTCGCCGCGCGCCGGCGCAGGCTGGCTCCACGAGGCGCGGCCGCTACGCGAATCCCCAGCTTTCCCGGCCGGCCGACGCGCGCGCGAGGTAGGCTCGCGTCGAGCCCACGGGTCGAGCACACAACCGCCGCCGCGGAGCCGCCAAGCCAGTTGGCGCACCGCGGGGCGGTCTTTGCCGCGGGCGAGACCTTCAGGGTCCGGCCGAAGGCCGCGCGCTTCGCGGCGAGCGGGCAGCCGTCATTGTCGTCCGCGCATTGGGCGTTGGACCACGGAGCGCCCCAGTGTCCGGTCTTCGTCCCCTTTGACGGTCCCGTGGGGCTCTTGGTCCCCCAGGAAGGCCGCTCGCCTGGTTCGTGTTGCCCCACTCTCCCGGCCAGCTCAACCACGACTGGCCGCCGAGGGGGACCACGACGGTCGCGGGGTCCGCGTCGTCGTTCCCCCACTCCGCCAGGCCGTCGTGGTTCGCCTGGTTTGCGAGGACGGTGGCCGGATCGGGGCAGAGCGAGAACGTCTCGTTCACACACGAGTTGGCGTAGTTCGCGTGCGTACCCGCCGCGACCAATACGCGGACGCGCTGGCCTGTTCGCGCCGAGGCTGAGGCTCCGTAGTCAGAAGCGCCTGGAACGCTGGAGCTCAGCCGTAGACGCGGCGCTCGATCGCCGCCCAGCGCGGGTTGTTGGCGTAGAGCTCGTCGATCTGCGCCGGCGTGAAAAAGCGTTTGGACGACCGCCGCCGCCAGCGGCGAAAGCGCGGGCGATGGACGTTGACGAGCCCTACGGACCTGATCGCGCGTTCCTCGGCCGCGGTAAGGGTCGCGATCTTCCGCAGGAAGTCGAGCAGGTCGTCGGTCAGGTGCTCCTGACGGAGCCAGCGGTCAACCTCGTAGTCGCCCACCACCATGGCCAGCGCCCGGTCGGCGTCGTCGCGCGACGCGACGACGTGCGCCGGCTGCGGCCCGAGCGGCTCGAAGTCGGGCCATATGCCGCCGTAGGCACGGAGGTGCTCTACAGAGATCGCCCAGTCGGGCAACCGCCGGATGTTCGCGACCAGCAGCTTGCCCTTGATGCTGCCCCTCCGATCGTCGAACGACAGGTGCTTCGCGTGGTCACCGAGGTGGTCCGCCAGCAGCACCAGTCGCGGCACGCGCGCGATCATCGTGGCGGTCGCGTCGCCGCCGGTCTTCGGGACGTGACCCCAAACGAACCGCTGGCTGACGATCATCGCCGCTCGTGCAGGCGCAGGCCGGGCACGCGGCATGGATAGCAGCCGGGATCGGGGCTACAGATGGCCCTGTGAAGCGGGGGCGACGACCGCGCGCGCTCCGGCGGCTTTGCGTCGGCGGCCGCCGGAGAATATGCTGAGCAGGCTTCCGCGCTCAAGGCGGGCTGAGCTGGAGCGCGTGGAGAGATGAATCCCAACGGAGGTCAGATACGCGGTCGCCCCTTCCCCGAGAGCTTCCAATGGCATCACGAGGTCCACGAGCAATGGGGCCAGGAGCGGCTCTGGTTCGGTTTTATCTCATTCGAAGCCCCGTACGATCCTGTCCTCCGAGACACTGGAGGCCGTCGCCTGTTCCCGGGCTACTGGCGCCATCAGGACGCGCGGGGGGCTACGCGGCCCTTCTACCGCGTGCGCGTGCGGGACGCGGAGGAACTGCGGCTCGCGCGGGCGGCGAAGCCGCGCTACGTGCGGGCAACCTTCAGCGTCGAACCCGGCGAACGCAAGGCCGCTTGACGCTCTTGACTTGACGCTCTTGACGCGGTAGCCTCGGACCATGGCCACGCGTTACCACACGGCGACGGCCGCCTTCGAGCAGACGCTCGAGCAGCTCGACCTTCCAAACGGCTCGCTTGACGCCGACGAGCAGGTCGAAATCGGGCGTCGGGGGGCACTCCTGGCGACGGCGATGCTCCAGTGGGAAGAGCATCTCGGCCCACTGCTCGACTGGAGGAAGGTGGCGACCCTGATGGGCACGGTGTCGACGCGGCAGGGGGTCAACGACCTCGCGAAGCGCAACCGCCTCCTCGCGCTACGCACCAAGGGGGGCCACGTCCTTTATCCGCTTTTCCAGTTCCGGGGGGCCAAACCGTTCCCTGAGCTGCCCACTCTCCTAGAGGTCCTCGACGCTGGTTCGCTCGACGGCTGGAGCATCGCGTCCTGGTTCGTGACCGGTCAGCCCCTGCTGGGTGACGAGTCGCCTGCCGGCTGGCTGAAGGCCGGCAGGGACCCGGCCCAGGTGTTCGAGGCCGCGGAGCGGGTTGCCGAGCGTCTCGCGCACTAGAACGCGCCGCCGATCGGTCCTTCCCGATCCACCGCCTGAGCTCAAGCGATTCCCGTCGTTCGGACTTCGTTCGGGGACGGAGGTGTTCCGGATGCACCGGACGGCCCACGGACCCTGGTGGTTCTCGTCGAACGGAAGCGGTCGCTTCGATCTCAGGGGACCGCGCGGCACCTGCTACCTCGCGGCCGATCCGGTCGGTGCATTGCTCGAGGCGCACCAAGGACTGACCGTTGTCACCGACGAGGTGCTCGCGGAGAGGCACCTCCTCGACGCGCAGGTCCCGCGGCCCCTGCGTCTCGCGAACTGCTGCGCTCCGCGTGCGCGTGAGTTCGGCGTGAACGCTGAGATCCACGACTCCCCCGACTACGAGAAGACGAACAGATGGGCCGCCGCGTTCGAGACCAGCGGGTTCGCCGGCGTCCGCTACTTCGTGAGGAGCGACCCGAGCCGCAATCTCGTCGGATACGCGCTGTTCGGTACCGCGGGCGACCGTGCGGGGGATTGGCCGGCCGGCACGAGCCGCCCCGTGCCCGATGCGGTGCTGCGTTCTGCCGAGCGGTGGGGCTTTCGCGTCAGGCCGACCCCCGAGTAGGACGTCAACCGGGCTGAACCGGCTTCGACGTAGCCAGCGTCCGGCCGGTGGCGTCCAGCGCCCTCACCGCGACGAACGCGGGGCTGCCCGGCACCACGATCTGCGTCTCGAAGCCGGTCCTGGCGGCCTTCGGGCCGGGCGTGAGGGAGTCGGCCGTGGTGCCGGTCAGCACCTGCCACTGCCTGACCTCCGTCGCGCCGTTCCAGCTCGCCCAGACGTCGGTCTGGCCGCCCGCGGGCTGCGCCGCCACGTCGGGCGGAAGCTTCGGCCGCCCGATCCACGGCATGTGCCAGACGCGGTAGGTGTCGTCGGTGGGCGGCACGATCGAGCCCGCGATGGCCACGGCCCCGCTCGGCGTGTACTCGTCGAAGAACGGCACGTCTCCGCCCCAGCCCACCATGAAGTTGCCGTTGGGCAGGGCCTGGACGTTGCCCTGGCTCGGGCTCACGAACGGGGGCGTGCGCTGGAACGCGTGCGCGAGCGTGACCTTCTTGTCGCCGTCGTCCACGTGCAGCGCGATGGCCCGTGCGGTGCGCTTCGTCTTGGGCGGCGAGCCGTTGTCGAAGACCGTGATGTCGCCGTTGGGCGCGCGGCGGATGTCGTGCTGGCCCACGAACTGCGTGCCCTCGCCCATCTGGTAGTCGCTGTCCTTGCCCCCGAGCCGCCACTCGATCTTGCCCGTCCCCCGATTCAGCTCGAGCGCCGTGTGCATGTCGCGCGCGGACACCAGCAGGTTGCCGTCCTTCTCCTGGTAGATCGAGTTGAGGTGGCTGACGTCGAGCGGCGCCTTCTTCGGCACGTTCGCGTACGTCTCCTTGAGGTCGACGCTCCCGAGCGTGTGCCACTCGAACAGCACGAGGCCGGTCTTGATGTCGACCTCCTGCACGATCCCGTCGATCACCGAGCCGTCCTTGGGCCCGCCGATCCGGCGCAGGTCGTAGCGGACCGGCTCGTAGATCACGAAGAAGGCCGTGCGCCCGTCGCGGCTCAGCTGGAACTCGTGGAAGTCGGCCCTGTAGCCGTTGCCGGGCGGCACCTCCGCGACCTTCTGGTACGAGCTGTCGTAGATCATCCCCGCGCCCTGGCCCTGGCCGTGGTGCACCTCGCCCTGCCACCAGGTCAGCGCCGGCTTGCCCTGGTAGCGCTGCACCCTGAGGTCGAAGGTGCTGTTGCCGGCCGGCACCTGCTTGAACCAGATCAACCCGCCGCTGGTGTCGGTGATGATCGTCCCGTCCGCGCCCGGACCGGCCTTCGGAGTGAGGAAGAGCTCGCCGGGCGCGGCCTGCGCGGTGCGCTTCTCGATCTTCACCGACGGCGGCAGGAGGTCCGGCCGCGAGTGGAAGTGCTGCTCGCCGACCGGGTGCCCGGCCGGGTCCTTCTGCACCTTGACGGGCACGCCGAACCGTGGCGTGAGCGCGATCTTGAACTGCACGGCGCCGTCCTGCTCGCCCAGCAGCTTCTGCTTCGCGTGCACGGTCACGGTCTCGCCCGGCTTGAAGCCGCTCTTGGGCACGAAGCTCACGCCGCGGCCGTCGGGGTGCGGGCGGAGCGTGCCGGGATGGGCTCCGGTGCGCGATCCCTTCACCGTCACGCCCGTGAGCTTCCCGGGGTGGACGCCGCGGAAGCTGATCGTGGTCCGCGGCGACGCGTCGGGCGTCTTCGCCATCGGGAAGGTCGCGACGCCGGAGCCGCCGGAGGAACCACACCCCGCGACCGCGAGGGCCGCCAGCGCCGCGGCGGCGCTCGCCGATGTCCGCGCAGGTGGACGCATCGCGAAGCGGGGCAGACTAGCGAGGCGTCGGCCTCGCGACCAGACCCTCGGCGGCGAGCGCGACCGCGGCGGGCGGGCGCTCAGGCCCCGCCAGGCTCCACGGACAGAAGCGTCTTGCCGCTCGCGTCGTACCAGACGACGCGCTTCGGGAGGCTGCCCTCCCAGGAAGCGACGTTGTCCTCCGGCACCGCCGTGTCGACCGAACCGCCGTCGGACACCCCTGCGACGCGGGCGACCCCATCGGGAACGATCATGTCCACGCGGTGACCGAGCTGCTGCAGGGCAACCCCCCGCCGGATGTCATCTGCGTCGAAACACCCTGGTGCGCCCCCGGCGCGCTCGCCGTGAAAGTAATCAGTACGCCAAATGCATATGACATGCGGGTTAGGGATCGCGTCGGGCACGAGACGATGTGAAAGTGATGGAATGATCACCACGCCCTGGTCCGCGGGTCCGACCGCGGCGCGCCTCACGTAGCCGAGCTGGATTCCGTCATAGGTCTCACCACTCAGCATCTTCAGTGCGTAGTCGGTATCGCCGCCGCGGTCAGTCGCGGTTTGCGGGCGACGCAGTACGCCAAGCATCTCCATCAGCGTCGGAGCGGGAGCCACGTCGGTGGTGGACGGCGGATCGGATCGGCCAGCGAACGGGAACCACCCATTGTCTGCGGCTGCCGGAACGCTCACCAAGAGGAGGGCGACGCCGCCAGCGACCGCGAGCTGCCGTCGGGGACGGCGCGTGAGGCCATACCGACTCGGTCGCAGCTGACGTTGGGCCGCTTCGTGGAAGTGCTGCTCGTAGCGGGTGATCAGGTCAGTCATTTCATTCTCCAATCCACCGAGCGCGGAGGAAGGCGAGCGCGCGACTCACACGCTTTCGAACCACTACCTCCGAGCACGCGAGGTTGCTTGCAATTTCTCCATAACCGCGTTCATCGACGACATGAGCAAGCAGGGACTGTCTTTGCTCTGGCGGCAGATCGGCGAGCAGCGCTGTCAAGCGTGCGTCGGAATCCTCGAGCTCAGCGAGGTCGGCCACGCGCTGGATGTCGTCGTCTTCGAGCGCGAGCGGCTCCAGAGCCAGCCGCTCGAGGGCTTGCGCTTCGACGTGTCCTCGTCGTGCAGCGTCGACGAGCTTGCTCCGAGCGATCGTGAACAACCAGG
Source organism: Thermoleophilaceae bacterium (assembly GCA_045805345.1). GTDB lineage: Bacteria > Actinomycetota > Thermoleophilia > Solirubrobacterales > Thermoleophilaceae > AC-37. The sequence goes on from JBJMLK010000194.1 coordinate 27,604, forward strand.
CCGCGGCCGACCCGTTGCGACGCGGACGGTAACGCCGTACCGCGAGCAGAGCGGCCGCGAACGTCTCGGCCATCAGGTCCGCTGCGGCCTCCGGATCCTGAACCCTGATGGCGAAGTAGCGCAGAACATCCTCCGCGTAGCGCCGGTAGAAGGCGGCGAACGCCTCAGGGTCCTTCCGGGCGGCGATCAGCTCGCGATCGCCATCGTCGATCGAAGTCATCATGGGTTCAAACGCACGAGGGCCCAGGTTGTGACCGCGCGCACTTAACATTCCCCACGCGTGTTACTAAAACCGCGCGGCGCGTGTCGACGGCTCTAGTCGATCGGGTGATCGACGAGCAAGGCCCCCGGTGCTCGCGGCTATGAAACGGGCGCGCGCCTAGCGCTGGCCGCGGCGACGATCACGCCGCCCGGGACGGGGGAAGCGGCGATCGCGACCGCCGGCGGCGTCCTCGCGGCCTGCGTCGCGCGGGCGGCGCCGATCGGGGGCCGGGCGCTCCGGGCCGCGTCGCTCGCGGCCGTCGGCGGCGCGGTCGTCGTGCTCCGTGCCCGGACGTCTGCGGCCCAGGTCGCGGTGGCGGTCGTGCGCGCTCATCGCGGCTGAGCCGCCGCGGCGGGCGGGCCGCCCTTCTGATCGCCACCGCCCGGGGTGTCGGCACCGCTCGCGGGCGCGGCGCCAGCCACCCCGGCGGCGAGGACGGCAGCCGAGCCCAGCACGGCCAGGCGGACACGCCCCCGGCGCACCCAGACCAGCGTCCGTGCACCGTCCGGTTGCTCGAGGTCGTGTCCGCCGTGGTCGAGGGGGCTCTCGCCGTTCACCGGACGCGAAGCTATGCCCGCTTCCTTTGCGCCGGCTAAGAGACGCGTGAAGAAACGCTAAGAAGCTCGCCGTCGTCGACAATTGACCGCACCGTGACCAGGCAGCTCGTCCACCCCACCCCGCTGCTCCGGCCGCTCGCCGTCGCGGCCGTCCTCGCGCTGCTCGCCGGCTGCGGCGGCAGCGACCAGCCGAAGAAGCCGAAGCTCGTCGGCCTGCGCGCGCCAACCCTGGCCGAGGCACGCGACATCGGCGCGACGATCGGCCAGCTCGAGGGTGCCGTGGCGCATCGCGACGCCCCAGCGGTGTGCCACCTCTACACCGAGCACGCGCGCCAGGCCGAGACGCTCGCCTACGCGACGTGCGCCACCGCGGTGCGGTCCGACCTGCGCCGCGCTCCCGCGCCGAAGCTGGCGCTCGGGGCGATCAAGGTGAGGTTCGACCGGCGGGTGCGTCCGCCGAAGGTCGAGGCCTCCGTGGCCGTCACCTCGACCGCGGCCGGCCGGCCCCCGTTCCGACTGGACGCCCGGCTTGTGCAGGAGATGGGCGGCTGGCGGATCGACGACGCCGTGGCCCGCTACCTGGTGCCGCAGGAGCCGTGAGGCTCACGCACCGTCCACGCGCCTGCGCACCACCGCGTCCACCTGCGCCCCCGCCAGGAACACCAGCGAGGAGAGGTAGAGGTAGCCCAGCAGCACCACGACCGTGGCGAGGTTCCCGAACACCGACTCGTACGAGGCCACGAACTTCAGGTAGCCGACGAACCCGAGCGACATCACGAGCCAGGAGACCATCACGAGCATGCTTCCGAAGCTCACCCAGCGCACCGGCCGGCGCGTTGCCGGTCCGTGGCGCAGGAGCAGCCCGATCGACAGCAGCATGAGCGCGCCGGCGATGCTCCAGCGCAGCACGAAGAGCAGCGCCCCCGCCGGCTGGCCCACGTCGCCATAGACGAGCGGCGCGCCGCTCACCACGGCAAGCGCGAGCAGCAGCGCTAGCCCGACCTCGATCGCCAGGTAGGTCGACACGATCATGCGCCGGCGCCACGAGCGCCGTCGCTCGACGCGGTAGATGCGGTTGAGCGCTCCCATGACCGCGCGCACGGCGCCGGACACCTGCCACACCGCGAGCGCCAGGCCGGCCGTCATCCAGAACACCTGACGCGAGCCGAGGACCTTCGTGACCGTGTCGTCGATCGTCGTGAACATCGCGTGTGACACGTTGTGACGGACGTGGTCCGCCACGTGGTCGCGCCACACGTCGTCGAGGCTGAGGAAGCCGAGCAGCGCTAACGCGAACAGCAGGAACGGGACGATCGCGGTGAGCACCTGGAACGCGATCGCGCTCGCCGAGGTGAGCAGGTCGTGCTCCTCGAAGCAGACGACGGTCTCGGCCGCGACGCCCTTCAGGTCCGGCGCTGCCACGGCCATCGGCCTTCGATCTCCACCTGCAGCGTCGCACTGAGGAACGTACGGATAACCACGATGATCGCAAGCACGCCCGCGCTGCGGAAGCTCGGCGACACTGCGACCGTGCGGATGATGTCGGCGGCCACGAGGAACTCGAGCCCCAGCAGGATCGCGCGGCCCAGCCCCTGTCGGTACGACCTGTAGAGGTCCTCGAAGGCCTCCCGGCGGCCGACGTGCGCGACGAGGACCGCCGTCGCCACCACGATCCCGATCACCACGACCGCGACCCCCACGCCGTCCACGACCTTCCCGACGAGTTCGACCGAGTCGTGGAAGTCCCCGTCGCTCACCTAGGGCCCCTACCCGTGCGCGGTGCAAGTGCAACCATGCGGGACATGAAGGCGGCGGTGATCTACGAGAACGGCCCGCCCGACGTGCTCCGCTACGAGGACGTGCCCGACCCGGAGTGCCCGGACGGGTTCGTGCTCGTCGACGTCGAGGCGATCAGCATCGAGGGCGGCGACCTGCTCGCCCGCGCCGGCGGCGACATCCCGGAGACGCCGCACGTGGTCGGCTACCTGAGCGCCGGGACCGTCGCGCAGGTGGGCGGCGGCGTGGACGCGCCGGCGGTCGGCGACCGCGTGGTGACGCTGAGCGCGGCGGGTTCGCACGCGAGCCGCCGCGCGGTGCCCGCGATGGTCACCTGGCCGATCCCGGATGGCCTCGACGCCGCGCGAGCCGCCTGCGTTCCCGTGGCCTTCGGCACGGCCCACGAGTGCCTGTTCACCGCGGGCGGGCTCGGCGAGGGTCAGACCGTGCTGGTGCACGCCGGCGCCGGCGGCGTGGGCATGGCCGCAATTCAGCTCGCGAAGCAGGCGGGCGCGACGGTGATCGCCACCGCGTCGACCGACGAGAAGCTCGAGCGGCTCGCGGGGCTCGGGCTCGACCACGGCGTGAACTACGCCTCGGAGAGCTTCGTCGAGCGCACCCGCGAGCTGACCGGCGGCCACGGCGCCGACGTGGTGCTCGACTCGATCGGCGGCCAGAACCTGGTCGACAGCGTGAGCGCGCTCGCCTACCGCGGAACGCTCGTGAGCGTCGGCGTGGCAGGCCGCGGCGGCTCGTCGGTGGAGGCGCAGTCGCTCTGGACGCAGAACAACGCGCTGCGCGGCGTCTACCTCGGCGGCGCGCTGGCGGCCGAGTACCCGCGCGTGCACGCGCTGATCGGCGAGCTGATCGGCCGCGTGGGGAGCGGCGAGCTGCACGTGGAGATCGACCGCTCGTTCCCGCTCGAGGAGGCGGCCGCCGCGCACGAGTACCTCGAGGGCCGCAACGCCTTCGGGCGCGTGGTCATGACGCCCTGACGGCGCGCGCGGCGCCTACTCGATCACGTGCACGTCGAGCAGCGTCGGCCCGTTGGCGCCGACGGAGTTGATCGGCTGCATCTTGAGCGTCCAGCGGCCCGGCGTGAGACGGCTGTCATTCAGGCGCACCGAGTTCGCGCCCGCCTTGAACTTGCCCCGGATGTCCGTGTAGCCCTGGATGTTGCGCTTGCGCGGCCGGATGTCGCCGATCACCTTCGCGTCAGTGGAGAGGTGGAAGCGGATCGTGGTGCCGGGGCGCGCGCACGAGTCCGAGCTCTTCGCGCAGAAGTGATTCGGTGAGGCGCGGAGGTTCGTGAGCTTCGGCACCTGGTCGCCCGCCGCCTGCGCGGCGACGGCCGACAGCGCGAGCGCTGCGACGACGCTCCCGATCACGATGCGTGGACGCGACCCAACCACCAGTCCGATCCTCCTCCCGACATCTCCCGACGGGGAGGCTACATCGCGGCGCGGGCTTCGTGCGGCGCCGGCTAGGGCGGCGGGATCGCCGCGAGCCAGGCGAACAGCGACACCGTGCCGGCGTGGGTGCACAGGCGGCCGTAGGTGAACTGCCCTTCGCCGTGTCCGTGCGAGGTGATCGAGCTGCCGTCCCACACCTTGAGGAACAGGCCGTGCTCGCGGGAGTTGGCCAGCGCGTCGGCGGCCGCGGACTGCGCCCATCGGTACCAGCGCCTCTGGCCGTCGTAGTCCGCCAGCCGCAGCAGGTAGCGGAAGAGGATCGCGTCGAACTGCGGGGCGTGGTAGCGGTGCCCCGTGCCCCAGCGGCGGTGGGCGGAGCGGGCCACCTGCTCGGCCGCCCTGCACGAGCGCTTGCTGCCCTCGCGGCACAGCGCCAGGTGCGCGCCGATCATCGCGCCCTCCACGTAGCTCACCGCCGGGTGGTCGCGCGTGGCGTACAACCCGTGGCGGCGCGCGTGCCTGTCGCCCCACGCGACGTAGCGGCGGGCGATCTTGCGGTACTTCGTCTCGTCCGTGTAGTGGTAGAGCTCGGCCGCCAGCGCGGTGGCTGACGCGTACGACGCGAGCGAGGTGTCGGAGTCCCACTGGTTCCACAGGACGCCGCGGTCGCCGTCCCAGCCGTCCTCGTCGATGAAGCGCAGCGCGCGAGCGGCGTCGTGGAGGTAGCGCTTGTTGTGAGTCGCGCGGTAGGCGTCCACGAACGCCAGGCCGAGCCAGCCGTTGTCGTCGTAGAAGGCGTAGTTCTCGCCGTCGCCGTGCGGCCCCGCGAGCTGGGCCGTGTAGGCGCCGTGCGGATGCACGTTGTGACTCCAGTAGCGCTCGGCCATGGCGGCGAAGCGCCTCACCTTGAGCCGCCACTTGCGGCTCGGGTCGGCGATGGCCATCGCGCTCGTCGCGTCGAACACATGCACAATGCCCCAGACGGTCGCGACGTCGCCGGCCGGGCCGTGCAGGTGATCGGTGTACCAGTCCGTGCGCACGTTCCACCAGCGCCGGCGCGCGTCGGCCAGGCCCTTGCGCGCGATCGCCCCGTAGTCCGGCATCGCGTGCGGTTCGGCGGCGGCACGCTGGGCCGCGGCCGCGCCCGGCGCCGCGAACAGCGCCGCCGCGAGGACCGCGTGGAGCGGCGCGAGTCGCGGGAGTCGCCGAGCGCGGGCCACGGTGCCCACCCCAAACCCCGGTACCGCGGGCTAGTCGCGCGGCATGCGACCGCTTCTTAACAATCGCGCGGCGGCGGGCGGCGCGGTGCGGTTCAGCCGGCGCCCGTGAGGGTGCCCTGGAACGCGCAGCGCTTCGTCTCCGCCGACA
>JBJMLK010000195.1:0-4865 GCA_045805345.1 Thermoleophilaceae bacterium
CCCCGTCCACATCGGCCAGGAGCTGAGCCGGCTTCGCGCCGCGGAGCGCAAGCTGGGCGCCGAGCTGGGGCGCGATCCGACGGACCCCGAGCTGGCCGCCGCGCTTGGCATCGATCCGGCCCACCTCGACGAGCTGCGCGCCGCCGAGCGCGTGCCGGTGTCGCTGGAGACGCCGGTCGGGGGCGAGGGCGAGGCCGAGCTGGGCGAGCTGCTCGCCGCCGAGGGCCCGACGCCGCTCGAGGAGGTGGCCGTCGAGCTGGAGGAGGAGTCGATCCGCCGGGCGCTCGAGCGGCTCGACGACACGGCGCGGCGGGTGATCGAGCTGCGCTTCGGGCTCGGCGGGCGCGAGCCGATGACTCTGCGCGAGGTCGCGAAGATCCTCGACCTGTCGGCCGAGGGCGTGCGCAAGCTGGAGCGGCGCGCTCTGCGGCGACTGGCCGAGGAGCGCGAGCTGCAGGCGCTCGCCGCCTAGCGGCGGCTCGCGCTCCGCCTAGCGGCGGCTCGCGCTCCGCCGAGCGGCGGCTCGCGCTCCGCCGAGCGGCGGCTCGCGCTCCGCCGAGCGGCGGCTCGCGCTCTGCCGGACGGTCGCTGCCGCTCGCGCTCGGTTCAGAGCTCGCCGGGCAGCAGCGACCAGATGACCATGTCGTCGCGCTGCCCCCTGCCGTCGAAGTACGAGCGCAGCAGCCCCTCGCGCGTGAAGCCGGCCTTCTCGGCCACCCGCTGCGAGGCGGCGTTGCCCGTGGCGGTGAGGATCTCGACCCGCTGCAGGCCGGCCTCTTCGAAGGCATGGCGCGCCAGCAGGCGCACGGCGCGCGGGCCGAGCCCCCTGCCGCGAGCGGCGGGGAAGACGAGGTAGCCGAGCTCGCCGCGGGCGTTCTCCGGCGAGGTGACCTTCAGCGCGATCGAGCCGAGCGGCTCGTCGGACGCGGCTGAGGCGATCGCGAGCGTCAGGGCCTCGCCCTGCGCGAGCCGCACCTCGCGCTGCGCCAGGAACTCCTCGGCGTCCTCGCGCGTGTAGGGCGACGGCACGCGCGTCCAGCGCGCGATGTCGGGGTCGTTCAGGGCGAGCACGAGGGCGCCCGCGTCGGAGGCTCGCCACTCGCGCAGCGCCACGACGTCGTCGGCGAGCGCGGCGTCTAGCGGGAGGAGCCGGGGCACCCCGGCAACGTAGCGCGGGTCAGGGGCGCTTCTCGGCCCACTCCGGGACCTCAAGGTCGAGCGCCGCGCCGCCGCTCGTGCCGCTGCGCTCGCGGGCCGGCCGCTCGCTCGTGGCGGGGGGCTGGCCGGTGCCGTGTATCTGGAGGTCGCCCATCAGCCGCCGGTGGCCGGCCTGGACGTCGCGGAGCAGCCGCTCGGCCTGCCCCTCGAGCGTGGCGGCGAGCTGGCGCAGCCCGGCGCCGATCGCCTGTGCCTGGGCGAGGGCCTCGTCGGCCGCCTCCTGCGCCTTCGCGATCCGGTCGTCCGCCTCCTTGCGCGCGATCTCGCCGATGCGAAGCGCCTCCGCCTGCGCGTCCTCGCGGAGCTTGGCCACCTCGGCGTCGGCCTGCTGGCGCAGCTGCGTGAGCTGGCGGTCCACCTCGCGCTCGCGCTCGCGCGCCTCGCGCTCCGCGCGCCCGGCGATCTCGGCCGCCGCGTGCTCCGCCGCGGTGACGATGGCCGCCACCTGGCCCGCGGCCATGTCGGCCGCGGAGATCGGCGCGTACTCCTGAGTCGGCTCCTGGGACTCCTCGGCCATCGAGGGCGATGGTCCCAGAGCCCGGGGACGGAAACGCCGCCGATAACGTTCGAGCGGATGGCCGACCGCTACGACCCGCGCGCGATCGAGAGCAAGTGGCAGGGCGTCTGGCGCGAGGAGCGGACGTGGGAGGTGGCCAACGACCCGGCGTCCGAGGTGGACAAGTCGTACGTCCTCGAGATGCTCCCGTACCCGTCCGGAGAGCCCCACATGGGGCATCTGAAGTGCTACTCGATCGGCGACGCGATCGCGCACTACCGCAGGCGGACCGGCCACCGCGTGCTCCACCCGATGGGCTACGACGCGTTCGGCCTCCCGGCCGAGAACCACGCGATCAGGACCGGTCAGCACCCGCGCGACTCGACCGAGGCGTCGATCGCGGAGTTCAGGCGGCAGTTCGAGGAGTGGGGGATCTCGATCGACTGGACGCGCGAGTTCGGCACCCACGAGCCGCGCGTCTACCGCTGGACCCAGTGGATCTTCCTGCGGCTCTTGGAGCGCGGGCTCGCGTACCGCGGCCAGGCCGCGGTCAACTGGTGTCCCAAGGACCAGACCGTCCTCGCCAACGAGCAGGTGATCGACGGCCGCTGCGAGCGCTGCGGCACGCCGGTCGAGGCGCGCCAGCTCGAGCAGTGGTTCTTCAAGATCACCGAGTACGCCGACCGGCTGCTCGACGACCTCGCGACGGTCGCCTGGCCCGAGCACGTGGTGACGATGCAGCGCAACTGGATCGGCCGCTCGGAGGGCGCCGAGGTGGTGTTCCGCTGCGAGTCGGCCGGCACCGACTACCCGGTCTTCACCACGCGGCCCGACACGCTGTTCGGGGCGACGTTCTTCGTGATGGCGCCGGAGCACCCGGACGTCCTGCGGCTGAACGACTCGCCGGAGGTGCGCGAGTACGTGAACCGGGCGATCTCCGAGTCGGCCGAGGAGCGCGGCGCCGAGGCGCGCGACAAGACCGGCGTGCCGCTCGGAACGACCGTCACGAACCCCGTGAACGGCGAGGAGATCCCGATGTTCGTGGCCGACTACGTGCTGATGGAATACGGCACGGGCGCGATCATGGCGGTCCCGGCCCACGACGAGCGCGACTTCGAATTCGCTCAGAAGTTCGACCTGCCGATCCGCCGGGTGATCGAGTGCGAGGGCGAGCTGCCGTGCACCGGCGACGGCGCGATGGTGAACAGCGGGCGCTTCGACGGCACGGGCAACCGCGAGGCGTTCGGCGAGATCGTGGCCTGGCTCGAGTCGGAGGGCCGCGGCAAGCCCGCGATCAACTACAAGCTGCGCGACTGGCTCGTCTCGCGCCAGCGCTACTGGGGCTGCCCGATTCCGGTCGTCCACTGCCCCGAGTGCGGACTCGTGCCGGTGCCCGACGACCAGCTGCCGGTCGAGCTGCCGGACATCGAGGACTACCAGCCGAAGGGTCGCTCGCCGCTGGCCGCGGCGGAGGACTGGGTGCGGACGAGCTGTCCGAAGTGCGCCGCCGACGCGCGCCGCGAGACCGACACGATGGACACCTTCGTCGACTCGTCCTGGTACTTCCTGCGCTACTGCGACGCCCTGAACGACTCGGCGGCGTGGGACCGCTCGGTGGTCGACTACTGGATGCCGGTCGACCAGTACATCGGCGGCGTGGAGCACGCGATCCTGCACCTCATGTACGCGCGCTTCTTCGTGAAGGCGCTCGCGGACATCGACCTGCTCGGGTTCCAGGAGCCGTTCGCGCGGCTCTTCACCCAGGGGATGATCACGCGCGACGGCGCGAAGATGTCCAAGTCGAAGGGCAACGTGATCAGCCCGCGCGACTACGTGGAGCGCTACGGCGCGGACACCGCGCGCTGCTACATCCTCTTCATCGGGCCGCCCGATCAGGGCGCCGACTGGTCCGACGAGGGCGTGGGCGGGGTGCACCGCTTCCTCGCGCGCCTGTGGCGCGTCGCCGCGGATGTGGGCATGGGCGACGCCACGCCGGCGGGCGAGCCCTCCGACCTTGTCCGGAAGGCGCACTGGGCGATCGACAAGGTGACCTCGGACCTGGGCGATCGCTTCGCGTTCAACACCGCGATCGCGGCGGTCATGGAGCTGGTAAACGACGTCTACCGATTCAGGGAGGACGCGCCGCCCGAGAACGTCCGCTTCGCGATCGCCACCGCGGGCTCGCTGATCTTCCCGTTCGCCCCGCACCTCGGCGCCGAGGTGTACGAGCTGATCGCCGGCGGTCGCGTGTGGGAGGAGCCGTGGCCGGCGGCGGATCCCGCGCTGCTGGCGAGCGACACGATCGAGCTGGTCGTCCAGGTGAACGGCAAGCTGCGCGACCGGGTGGCCGCGCCCGCCGGTGCCGGCGAGGAGGAGCAGGTGCGGCTGGCGCAGGAGTCCGCGCGCGTGGTGGCGCAGCTCGACGGGCGCGAGGTCGTCAAGAAGGTGTGGGTGCCGGACAAGCTCGTGAACTTCGTGGTGCGCTAGCGCTGGAGGCGCGACCGTACGTGGCCGTGTGCGGCTCGGGCGGGGCGGCGCCCGCAGAGCTGTCGGCGGCGGAGGCCGTGGGCCGCGAGCTGGCCGCGCGCGGGGCCGTGGTCGTGTGCGGCGGTCGCGGCGGCGTCATGGAGTCCGCGTGCCGCGGCGCGAAGTCGGCGGGTGGCACGACGCTGGGCATCCTGCCCGGCGACGACCGCAGTGACGCGAACGAGTTCGTGGACGTCGCCGTGGCCACCGGGCTCGGCGAGGCACGCAACGCGCTGGTTGTCCGTGCGGCGGACGCGGTGATCGCGGTCGGTGGGGAGTGGGGGACGCTCTCCGAGATCGCGCTCGCGCTGCGCGCCGGCAAGCGCGTGGTGGGGCTGCGCACGTGGGAGCTGCCGTCGAAGGGCGGGCGCGGCGTGGTGGCGGCTGCGTCGCCGGTCGAGGCGGTTGAGCTGGCGCTGGGTGGCCAACCCTCAACCCCCGTCAACGGGGTCTGACCCCCTTGAGGGTTGAAGCGCGCCGCTAAGTAGGCTGCCGGCGCCTCGCCGCTGGCGGCAGCTCCTCGGGCGAGGTCAGCGTCCGCCGGTCGCGCTCGGTGAACTCGATCGCCTCGCCGCGCACGTCCTCGTCGCCGATCCCCGGGCGGTCGCGGTGTCGCGCCATGCGC
>JBJMLK010000196.1:0-13426 GCA_045805345.1 Thermoleophilaceae bacterium
CGACCCTCGACGGCGGGCCGCAGCGCACGCACGATCGTCTCGACCTCGGGCAGCTCGGGCATCCCGCCCCGAGCTTAGGCTCAGGTCGTGGCCCGCGGGTGGGCGCGGAAGTACACGTCCTTGAGCCGCTCGCTCGAGAGGTGCGTGTAGAGCTGGGTGGTGGCGACGTCGGCGTGGCCGAGCATCTCCTGCACGGAGCGCAGGTCGCAGCCGCCCGCCAGCAGATGCGTGGCGAAAGTGTGCCGGAGCGTGTGCGGGCTCATCTGGTCCCCGAGGCCCGCGCCGGCCGCGTGGCGGCGCACGATCTTGTAGAGCCCCTGCCGGGTGAGCGGCTCGCCGCGGAAGTTCACGAACAGCTTGGTCACGTGGCGCCCGCGCAGCAGCGGCGGGCGTCCGCGCTCCACGTAGCGGCGCACGGCCTCGACCGCCATGCGGCCGATCGGCACGACGCGCTCCTTCGACCCCTTGCCGCGCGCCCGCAGCACGCCGTCCTCGAGGTCGACGTCGGCCACCTCGATCCCGATCGCCTCCGACGCGCGCAGGCCGCACGCGTACATCAGCTCGAGCAGGGCTCGGTCGCGCAGCGCGGTCGGCTCGGTGCCGCGCGGCTGCTCCAGCAGCTTCGCGATCTCGCCGCGGGTGAGGACCTTCGGGAGCCGGCGGCCGCGGCGCGGGCCGCTGATCGTGGCCGTCGGGTCGCTGTCGAGGACGCCCTCGCGGCGAAGGTGGCGGTAGAACGAGCGCAGGCACGCGGCCTTGCGGTGGATGGTGGCGGGCGAGGCGGGCGGCCGCCCGTTCCCCGCGGCGAGCGCGGCCAGCCAGTCGGCGACGTCTGAGCTGGCGGCGTCGACGGGCGTCGTACCGCGCTCCTCGAGGAAGCGGCCGAACTGGAGCAGGTCCGAGCGGTAGGCCTCGAGCGTGTTGCGCGACAGCCCCCGCTCGAACTCGAGGTACGCGAGGAAGTCGAGCACGAGGTGCTCGAACGAGCGCGCTTCCGGCGGTGGAGTGACGATCGCCATCCCCTCCGGTGTTCGGCCCGGCGCACCGCATCCCCTCCGGGTGCAAGGGGTTTGTCAGGTCGTGCTCGCCGCCTCGCCGCCCGACCCGCCGACATTCCAGGTCGGGTATCGGTCGCAGGTGTTCGTCGCGAGGTGGTCGGGCGGCGCCCACCGTCTCACCCACGGCACGGAGTACCACTCCGCACCCGCCTGGGGCCCGAGCGGTCACAGGCTGGCGGTACGGACGCCGCGGCGCATCGTCGTCCTCGGCCGCGGCGGCCGTGTCCGCCACGAGATCCGTGGCGGGACCGCGTTCGCCGGACCGCCCGCGTGGGCGCGTGACGGAAGCCGCATCGCGTTCGTGAGCTACCACCGAGACGGGCGCTACTACGACGGCAACCTCGTCGTGTCGGGCCCCGACGGCGGCGGCCGCCGGATCGTCGCGCGCCATGCGGACGGGCAGCCCGACTGGTCGCCCGACGGCAGGACCCTGTTCTACCGTGGCGGCCGGTTCGGAGCGCCCTTCGACCAGCGGATACTCGCGGTCGCGCGCGATGGCGGCGCCCCCCGGCTGCTGGCCTCGAGCGTCTGGCTCGCCAGCCGGGTGGCCGTGTCCCCGGACGGGCGCCGGGTCCTATACCTGCGCGACGACGTCCATCCGAGCGGCGGAGGGCTGTGGGCCGTCCGCACCGACGGCGGAGGCAGGCGCCACCTGATCGGCGGTGCGAGCTTTTTCCCGGCCTCGTACGGCTGGGCCTTCACGAGCGGCGAGGTGTTCGCGGGGGTCGACGAGAAGGATCGGCCGCGCCTGGTGACGCTGTCCCGCACGCGTCGCTCGCTACGGGCGAGGACGACGCCGTTCGCCCTGTACGACCTCTCAGCCGGGCTGCGGCGGGTCGCCTGGTACGTCGAGTACAGGGGCCGCACCGAGATCTGGGGGTCGCGGTCGGACGGCACCGGCAGGCGCCTCCTCGTGCGCTTCCGGAACCGCCGGGAGTACACCGATGTCGGCGCGCTCAGGTGGTCGCCTGACGGCACGCGCCTCGCGGTCGAGGCGCAGCGCCACTCCGCCAAGCCGTGGACGATGTCTCAGCCGCTGCCGTCCAAGTAGGCGCGGAACCAGAGCAGCCCGATCAGCGTCTTCGCGTCGCGGCAGTCGCGGATCGTGTCGTCGAGCTCGCCCAGCGGCACCGTGACGATCTCGATCCGCTCGTTCTCGTCGGCCTCGGCCGACTCGTCGTAGAGGTCGGTGGCCAGGTAGAGGTGGACCTCCTCGTCGGCGAAGCCCGGCGTGGAGTAGAAGCGGGTCAGGAACTTCCACTCGCGCGCGCCCTTGCCGATCTCCTCGGCCAGCTCGCGCTTGGCGGTGTCCAGCGGCTCCTCCCCTTCCTCGTCGAGCTTGCCGGCGGGGATCTCGAGTAGAGCCGGGTCGCCGACCGTCTCCCGCGGCTGGCGCACCAGGTAGAGCCGCTCGCCGTCGTGCGCGACCACGCCCACCGCGCCGGGGTGGCGCGCTATCTCGCGCTCGACCTCGTCGCCGTCCTCGTAGCGGAAGCGCTCGCGCCAGACGCTGAACAGCTTGCCGTCGAAGACCTGCTCGCCACCGGTGCGCTCGAACTCCACTCAGACCTCCTCCGCCAGGACCGCGCCGCCCGCCAGGGCCGCCCTGAAGAAGAGCGGGTCCTCCTCGATCGAGCGGCCCATCGTACGAGCCGGCAGGTCCGACCCCGCGTAGCCCGCGACGTCGGTCTCGGCCTCGCGTCGCACCATCGTCGGCGGGAGGTCGGCGTCCGCGCCTGCGGGGAGTGCGACGATCGCGGGCCGCAGCAGCAGCTCGAGCACGGTCCTCGTGTGGTGCGAGAGCCCGCGGTGGCGCTCGCGCGGGTCGCCCGACGACATCCGCGGGACGATCACGGTGCGGCAGCCGAGCGCCAGCGCGGCGTGCGCGCTGTCGAGAGCCGCGAGCCCGCCGTGCCCGAGCGCCGTGGCCGAGCCGAGGATCCCGGGTCCCGGCCCGACGACCGCGGCGTGCCAGCCGAGCGCCTCGAAGCCGGCGTGCAGCGCGCCCGCGGTGGTGATCGCGTCGTGCTCGCCGCCGAACGCGGGCGCGGCCGTCACGTGGCCCGCCAGCAGCTCGCGCTCGCGCAGCATCCGCACGGTGCGCGAGAGCGCCCCCGGCAGCGCTCCCCCCGCCGTCTGCACGTAGCCGAGCCGCGTGCCCGGACGCGCCTGCGCCAGCGCCCACGCGACGCACGGCACCTGGGCGTGCAGCGACACCACGGCCACCGCGCCGTCGACCGGCGTCGACAGCTGCCCGGCGCGCTCCTCGAGCGGCTCGACCGCGTGCTGGAGCGACGTGTAGTTGAGCTTCATCACGTGCGCCCCGGGGACACCGGTCGCGTCGAGCCCGCGGGTGAGGTTCGCGTGCAGGAGGTCGAAGCCGCCGCTGCCGAGCCCGAGGTCCCGCGCCGCGACGTTCACGACCACGTCGTCGCCCACCTCCACCGGCCCGGTCAGCTCCTCGTAGGCGATCGCGGGCCGATGCTCGCCGCCGACCTCCACGGTCACGGCGGTGTCGGCGTCGCGGCGCTCGATCGCGACGACGGTTCCGCGCCGCAGCGCGAGGCGGGTCACGCGCTTCGGGCGACGATGCCGAGCGCCACGTCGAGCATCGTCTCGAGCGCCGCCGCCGTCACGCGCTCGTCCGGCTGGTGGTTGCGCTCGGTCCCGTTGGCGACGTTGAGGCAGGGCAGGCCACGCGCCTGGAAGGCGTGCGCGTCGCTGCCGCCGCCGGTGGCGATCGGCCGCGGCTCGATGCCCAGGCCCGACAGCGCGTCCCACGCCGCCAGCACCACCGGTGCCGAGCGCGACAGCCGGTACGCGCGCAGCTGCTCCGACACGTCGAGCTCGAGGTCGCACTCGTTGTCGCTCGCGCCCGCGGTGAGCCCGTCGACGATCTCGTTCACCACCTCGCCGGCGCGCTCGTGGTCGAGGCTGCGCGCCTCGAGCTCGACCCGGCAGCGCTCGGCCACCACGTTCGCGGCCGTGCCGCCCTCGATGCGTCCGGCGTTCGCGGTGGTGCCCTCGTCGATGCGGCCGAGCCGCAGTGCCGCGAGCGCCGAGGCGGCCGCGACGATCGCATTGCGGCCGTCCTCCGGCCGGATCCCGGCGTGCGCCGCCTTGCCGCGGAAGCGCGCCTCGATCCGGTAGTAGGTGGGCGCCGCCACGATCAGCTCGCCGATCGGCGATGCGTGGTCGAACACGAACCCGAACTCGGCGGCCAGGGACCCGCGCTCGAGCGCCTTCGCGCCGCGCAGGCCCGGCTCCTCCGAGGTGGTGAAGACGAGCTCCAGCCCGACCGGCGGCGGCTCGGCGGCGTAGCGGCGCGCGAGCGCCAGGAGCATCGCCACGGCTGCCTTGTTGTCCGCGCCGAGGATGGCCTCGTTGCGGTTGGTGAAGACGCCGTCCTCGTCCACGACCTCCACCGGCGCGTCGAGCGGCACCGTGTCCACGTGCGCGCAGAGCATGATCGTCCGCACGCCAGGCGGCCCGGCCAGCCGCGCCACCACGTTGCCGGCGCCGGCGCCGGTCTCCGCGGCGGTCCCGTCCTCGCCGGCGTCGAGCCCCGCTTCGCGCAGCCCGGCGAGCACCGCGTCGACGATCGCCCGCTCGCGCCCCGAGGGGCTCTCGATCTCGCAGAGCCGGACGAAGTCCCGGCGCAGCCGCTCTCGCTCCGCGCCGGTGGCGCGCGGGACCGTGAGCGACGTCAAGAAGTGAAGCGGCGCCCCGCGCGCTCGGCGGGCGCGTCGCCGGCCGAGTCGGAGGCCGCGCCGCCGCCGGCCGGGGGCCCACCCTCACGGATGGCGACCCCTTCGCCGCGCGCGTCGTGCCCGCCTGCCGCGAGTCGGCGCTCCTCCTCGGCCTCGGCACCCGCCCGCTCCCGCGCCCGCTCGAGCGCCGCCCCCACGAACTCGCGGAACAGCGGCTGCGGGCGCAGCGGCCGCGACTTGAACTCGGGGTGGAACTGCGAGGCGACGAAGAACGGGTGGTCGGGCAGCTCGATGACCTCCACGAGCCGGTCGTCCGGCGACGTGCCGGAGCAGACGAGACCCGCGGCCTCGAGTCGCTTGCGAAGCCGGATGTTGACCTCGTAGCGGTGGCGGTGGCGCTCGTAGATCACGGGCTCGCCGTAGATCTCGCGGGCGCGCGTGCCGCCGTGCAGCTTGACCGGGTCGGCGCCGAGCCGCATCGTGCCGCCCATGTCGCGGACCTCCTTCTGCTCGGGCAGGAGGTCGATGACCGGGAACGGAGTCTCGAGATCGAACTCGGTCGAGTTGGCGCCGTCCATCCCGACCACGTTGCGCGCGAACTCCGACACCGCCACCTGCATGCCGAGGCAGATGCCGAGGTACGGGACGCCGCGCTCGCGGGCGAAGCGCGCCGCACGGATCTTGCCCTCCACGCCGCGGACGCCGAACCCGCCCGGGATCAGGATCCCGTCGCATTCGCCGAGCTCGCGCGCGGCGTCCTCGTCGTCCAACCCCTCCGCGTCGACCCAGCGGATCTCCACGCGGGCGTGGTTGTGGAAGCCGCCGTGGCCGAGCGCCTCGTTGACCGACAGGTAGGCGTCCGAGAGCTGCGTGTACTTGCCGACCATCCCGATGCGGACGACGTCCTTCGCGGAGTCGACGCGCTTGACGAGCGCCTCCCAGTCGCCGAGCTCGGCGGCCGGCGCCTCCAGCCCGAAGTGGTCGAGGATCTGGTCGTCCAGCCCCTCGGCGCGGAAGTAGAGCGGGACCTTGTAGATCGAGTCGACGTCGCGCGCGGAGATCACCGCTTCGACCGGCAGGTTGGCGAACAGGCCGATCTTCGAGCGGATGTCGCGCGAGAGCGAGCCCTCCGAGCGGCAGATCAGCAGGTGCGGCTGGATGCCGATGCGGCGCAGCTCCTGGACCGAGTGCTGGGTGGGCTTGGTCTTGAGCTCGCCGGCGTGGCCGAGGAACGGGACGAGCGTGAGGTGCACGAACATCGACCCGTGACGGCCCTCATCGACCTGGAACTGGCGCAGGGCCTCGAGGAACGGGAGCGACTCGATGTCGCCGACCGTGCCGCCGATCTCGGTGATCACGAAGTCGACGTCCTCGCCCTCGGCCACGAGCCGGATCCGCTGCTTGATCTCGTCGGTGATGTGCGGGATCACCTGGACGGTGCCGCCGAGGTAGTCGCCCCGGCGCTCGCGGCGGATCACGCTGTTGTAGATCGCGCCCGCGGTGACGTTCGACCCGCGCGTGGTGTTGACGTCGGTGAAGCGCTCGTAGTGGCCGAGGTCGAGGTCGGTCTCCGCCCCGTCCTCGGTCACGAAGACCTCGCCGTGCTGGAACGGGCTCATCGTGCCCGGGTCGACGTTGATGTACGGGTCGAACTTCTGGAGCGTGACGCTGAACCCGCGCGCAACCAGCAGACGGCCGATCGACGCCGACGCGATGCCCTTGCCGAGAGCCGACACCACGCCCCCGGTGACGAAGATGAACCGTGTCTTGGAGCGGGAATCAGGCATGCGTGATCCTTCCGAGCGAGTCTAGATGACGTAGTCCCGGCGTCCGGTCGATCACCGCGGCTATCGAGCGGAACTCGCCGTACACCGTAACGGCGGCCATCACGGCAAGCGCGATGGCCCTGGCTGTGGTGCTCTCGAGCGCCAGCACGAGCCAGACGCCCGCGACCGCGCCGACCGCGTTCGAGCCGGTGTCGCCGAGCATCCCGATCTCGCGGAGGTCGAGCGGAAGCAGCACGAGGATCGGGCCGGCGAAGATGCCGACGGCCCAGAGCGGCTCGGCGTCCATCGAGCCGATCAGCAGGCCGGCGCCGAGCAGCACGAGCGCCTTGATCGACCGCCCTGGCCGCAGGTCGAGGAGGTTGAAGAGGTTGGTGGCGACGACGAGCACGGCGGTGGCGAGCAGGTAGTCGCCGGTCCCGAGGCCGAGCCCGTAGAGCACGAAGAGCGCGAGTCCCAGCGAGCCGGCCGCCTTGATCACGCCGGTGGTCAGGCCGCCGCGAGCCGCCGCCCGGGCGTGCCCGCGCCAGCCGCGTGCCGGCATGTCGCTGCCCACCAGATCGTCGAGCAGCCCGAGCAGCGCCACCCCGCTCACGTACGCGAACGCGATCCCGATGTGCTCCGGAAACACGTCGGCGTCGGCGAGCTGGGCGAGCAGCGAGAGCGGGATCAGAGCGAGGAACGCGACGACCGGGATCGCGATGCCGGCCGGGAAGGCGGGCTTTGCGCCGCGGTAGTTCTCGCGGACGAAGTCGTTGTCACGCAAAGAGCGGACAAGCGGCGGCGCGACGACGGCCGCCATGAGGAAGGAGGCCGCGAGCGTGAGCCACTGCACGGGTCGAACGTACCGTGGGCTACGGACGGTTTGAGGTCCGCGCCCCGACCGTCTCGGGCAGAGTCGCGTCCGCCGTCTTCTTGTACCCGTAGCTCTCGCCGCGGGTGCGGGCGGGCCCGGACAGCGCGAGGACGAGCGCGATCCGCCCGCCGGCCGAGTCCACGTTGTCGACGCTCGTGATGCGCTGCGCCGAGTAGAAGGGGATCTGCGAGGGGTCGGTGTCGAGCCGCTCGATGCCGACGAGCGGCTGGCGCACCGAGCGCAGCCCCTCGATCAGGCCCTGCTCGAACTGCTTCTCGGCGTCGGTGCGCTCCCTCGAGTCGCGGTAGTACGCGACGGCGCCAGCCCGCGAGAGCGGCCCGCTGAAGCGGTCCGGGAAGCGCTTCACGAGCTTGCGCGCGAGCCTTCCACCCGAGACGAGCGCGCGGCCCACCCGGCGGCCCAGTGGACGTAGGCGCGGATCGTCCGAACGGAGCGTGGCGAAGCGCGGGCCCACGGTCCGGCCGAGGGTGGCGAGGTCCGGCGGCGAGGCGAGCTGCGCGACGAGCCCGAGCCGGCCGCCGCCGAGGCGCACGGCCTCGCGGGCGTCGGACTGGACCTCGGCCGGCAGGGCACCGGACGATACGAGCGCGACCTGCTCGCCGCGAAGGCGGCCCGCCGCGATCGGGTTGGCGGCCTGCTCGAGCAGGCGCTCACGCTCGGCCACCCCCGCCCGCGCACGCGTGGCGTCGGCGCGAGCGGCGTTGAGGTCGCCGCGCAGCGAGTTGGCGAGGTCGCGGTTCGCCTGCGACACGACCGTGTCCCCGAGCGACGAGCCGAGCACGATCCCGATCCCGAGCGCGAGGAAGACGGCCACCAGCGACAGGGCGTGGTAGCGGAAGTCGAGCATGTCCTAGGTCCGAGCCGCGGCCGTCACTTGAGGCCGAGCAGTACCTCGATCTTCAGCCAGAGGAGGTCGAGCAGCTTGCCCAGGCGCGGCGACGTGGCGAGGACGACCACGAACGTGGCGAACGCCGCCAGCACCAGCGCCGCGATCGGGCCACGGCCGGCGGACGGGCGATACAGCCGGCTCACGCCCTTGGCGTCGACGAGGATCTCGCCCACGCGCAGCCGCGTGAGGAAGGTGGACGACATC
Source organism: Thermoleophilaceae bacterium (assembly GCA_045805345.1). Classification (GTDB taxonomy): domain Bacteria; phylum Actinomycetota; class Thermoleophilia; order Solirubrobacterales; family Thermoleophilaceae; genus AC-37. The sequence goes on from JBJMLK010000196.1 coordinate 8,523, forward strand.
CCGCTGCGGTTCTTGTCGAGGAACTCGACGAGGTTGAAGTGCGATCCCACGCTCACGATCAGCTCCGCGCCCTTCTCCGCGGCGATCAGGAGCGCGACGTCCTCGCTCGTGGCCGGTGCCGGCACCACCTTGTACGGGAGCTCGAGGCCGTCGAGCCGCTCGCGGCCGGGCGCGCGCCCGTCGGGGTAGGCGTGCACGACCAGCTCGGCGCCCGAGCGAAGCGCCTCGTCGGTGGCGGAGTCCATGTCGCCGACGATCATGTCCGGCTTGAGCCCCTCCTCGAGGATCGCGTCGGCCCCGCCGTCGACCGCGACCAGCGCGGGATGGGTGTCGCGCACGTACGGCCGCAGGATCCGCAGGTCGCGCTTGTGGTCCACGCCGCGGACGACCACCAGCGTGGGCCGGTCGCGGAAGTCGGTGTCGAAGTCGGGCAGGTCGATCTGGCCCGACAGCAGCTCCCGCTCCTCCTGGATGTGCCGCATCGTGTTCTCGGCGAACGCCGCGAGCGCCTCGCCGATCCGTTGCCGGCCCTCCTCGTACGCGCGCTCGACCGTCTCGGAGTCCTGCACCTCCCCCTCCCAGACGACCTCGCCGTCGCGCAGCAGTCGGCCGGCCTCGACGATCACGTCCTGTCCGTCCTTGAGCACGTCGAACAGCGGCGCGGCGGGCATGTCCACGAGGTGGACGCCGCCCTCCACGAGAATCGCCGGCCCCTGGTTGGCGTAGCGCGGCGAGACCGACGTGGCGACGTTGATCACGCAGCGGCAGCCGGTCGCGACGAGGTCCTCGCCCGCCACCCGGTCGATGCCGGCGTGGTCGATGACCGCTATGTCCTCTGACCCGAGCCGCTTGACCAGCAGCTTGGTGCGCCTGCCGAGCCGCACGGGGCCGGAGAAGCCGCTGGCCTGGCCGTTGCGACGGGCGCTGCCGTTGGCAGCGGGTGGGAGCGCTCGAAACGCGCGGGATCTCGTGCGTGGTGCGGCCATCGGTGCTTCTCTCCCCCCTCTCGGGGGAGTCTACGGGGATTCGCCGTGCCCTCAGGCGGCTGCGGCGAGGAGTTCCTTGGCGTGCTTGCGAGCGCCTGCGTCCGAGCTGTCGGCGCCGAGCATGCGGCACAGCTCCGCCACCACGTCGCCCCCCTCGAGCCGCTCGACCGTCGTGCGCGTGGAGTCCCCGGCGGCGTCCTTCTCGATCCTGAAGTGGGCGTCGGCCAGCGACGCGATCTGGGGCAGGTGCGTGATGCACAGGACCTGGCGCCCCTCGCTCAGCCGCCGCAGCCGCTCGCCGACCGCGCGTGCCGTCTGACCGCCGACGCCGGCGTCGACCTCGTCGAACACCAGCGTGGCGGCGCCGCCGGTGTTCGCGACGCTCATGAGCGCCAGCATCGTTCGCGACAGCTCGCCGCCCGACGCGATCTCGCGCAGCGGCCCCGCCGGGACGCCCGGGTTCGGCGCCACGCTGAGCTCGACCCGGTCCGAACCCGTGGGGCCGAGCTCGTCGCGCTCCTCGACCCTGACCTCGAACGACGCCTCCTCCATCGCGAGCTGTCGCAGCTCGTCGAGCACCGCATGGGCCAGTCGCGGCCCCGCCTCGCGCCGCGCGGCCGCCAGCTCGGCGGCCAGCTCGCGCTCCTCGGCCTCCGCCGCGGCGAGCTCGGCCGCGAGGCGCTCCAGGTCGACCTCCGCCGACTCGAGGCGCGCCCGCTCCGCACGGCAGCGCTTGGCGTGCGCGAGCACGGCCTCGACCGTGCCGCCGTGCTTGCGCTTGAGGCGCTCGTAGCGGTCGAGCCGCCACTCGATCTCCTCGAGGCGGCCGGGCTCGGCCTCGAGGCCGCCGGCGTAGGCGCGCAACTCCGCGCCCAGGTCCTCGGCCTCGAGCCGCAGCGCGCGCAGCCGCTCCGCCAGCCCGTCGAGCGCCGGGTCGACGCCGGTGACGCCGTCGGCCAGGCGCTCCGCCTCGGCGAGGGCCAGAGCGGCGCCCGTGCCGTCTCCCTCAGGGGCGAGCGCCTCCGCCCCCGCGCCGGCGGCCGCGCGCAGGGCGTCGAGCTGCCGCAGCCGCTCGCGCTCGCCGAGGAGCTCCCCCTCCTCGTGCGGGCTCGGCCCCAGCTCCTCGATCTCCTCGATCTCGAACGCGAGCAGGTCGCGGTCCCGGTCGAGCGCCCCGGCGCGCCCGCGCAGCTGCTCGAGCTCACGCCGCAGCGCCCCCGCCTCGCGGTGACGGGCGGAGTAGCGCTCGCGCAGCTCGAGGTGCGCGCTGCCGCAGAACGAGTCGAGCACCTCGAGCTGCGCCGACGCCACGGTCAGGCGCCGGTGCTCGTGCTGGCCGTAGAAGGCGAGCAGGCGCCCCCCGAGCTCGCGCAAATCGGCCGCCGTGGCCGAGCGGCCCTGCACGAACGCGCGCGTGCGACCCTCCGCGCCCACGCGGCGTCCGAGCACTATCTCGTCGGCGCCGGCGTCCAGTCGCTCGCGGAGATCCGCCAGCGAGTCGCCGTCGAGGACCCCCGGGGGCAGCTCGAAGACGCCCTCCACGTACGCCTCGCGTGCGCCCGGGCGCACAATGCCCGAGCGCGGCCGGCCGCCCAGCAGCAGGTCCAGGGCGTGGGCGAGGACGGTCTTGCCCGCGCCCGTCTCCCCCGTGATCGCGACGAGGCCGGGCCCGAGCCGCAGCTCGGCCCGCTCGATCAGTAGGAGGTTCTCGACTCTCAGCTCCAGCAGCACGCGAACAGGTGTACCAGTGGGGCACGACGGAGCCGCGGGGAATTCGCCCTCCGTCACAGAGTCGTAACGGTCCCGTGGCGAAGAATTCACCTACGTGGCAGAGGCTTCGCTATCCGGCCCGCCGCGGCCTCGCGCGCGGACCAGCCCGCGAGCGCGCCGAACGACGGGGTCCGGTCCCCGTCCCGCCCCATCAGCCCGGTGTCGAAGTGCGAGCCGTAGTAGCCCGGCGGCGGCGAGGCGAGCTGGTACTGCAGCAGCTGGCGCACGCGCGGGTAGCGATCCCGAGCCACAGCGAACGCGCGCGGCAGCCACTCCGCGCGCCGCCCCTCCGCCAGCGCCCGGTGCCCGCGGCGGAAGTAGCCGAACTCGGTCAGGTACACCGGGAGCGGCGCGCCCGCCGGGGTGGCGAGCAGCCGCGCCGCCGCGAGCCGGTCGAGCGCGCCCGTCAGGCGGTCGAGCGAGCCGATCTGCGCCGTGTCGTTGCCGCGCGGCCGCTCCTCCGGCGGCTGCGTGAACTGGTACGGGTGGTGCGCGTACCCGTCGGCGCGCAGCTCGGCGCACGGGCGCGCGGGCCGGTAGTCGTCGCGCGCGCACGCGACTGAGCGCAGGAAAGGCAGCGGCGCCGTCACGCGGCCGGGCATGCCGTACGGCGCGGTCTCGCCGATCAGCACCTGAGCGCGCGGGTTCACGCGCTTGATCGCCGCCCACGCGCCCGCGTAGAGCCGGCGGTAGATCGCCGGCCCCTGCGGCAGGGGGGTGAGGAACTCGTCGAAGTTCGGCTCGTTCCAGATCGAGAACCGGGTCACGCGCCGGAAGTGGCGCGCCGCGATCGCCGCGAACTCGGCGAAGGCCCGCGCATCCGGGCGCAGGTGGCCGTAGCGGCGGTCGGCGGTCGCCCACGCGGGTGCCGGGCCGGTCAGCGTCAGCTCGACCCGGAGCCCGTGGCGGCGCGCCGCCGCCACCGCCAGGTCGTAGGAGAGGAAGTCGTATCGCGGCCTGGCCGGCGGCGTCCGGGCGGTGCGCGACCGGCCCGCGGTGCGCCCCCAGAGCACGTTCATCCGGACCCAAGTCACGCCGAGGCGCCGGGCGTCCTCGAGCGCGCTCTCGCGCGAGTAGTAGTCGCGGCGCACGAGGACCGGCTCGTCCTCGAGGGCCACCTCGAAGCCGTCCGCCGCGACCGGCGCCGGACGCCGGCGCTCGACACGTGCGCGGGGCGGCGGGGCCGTCCTCCCGCCGCCGGACCCACCACCATCGTCGTCGCCCGAGAGGGCGAGGTACGCGCCAGCCCCGATCGCGAGCGCGACCACGACGACCGCTGCCACACGCCACCTCACGGGCCGAATCTAGCCCCTGCTTCACTGCCCTCGTGGCGCCGGCGGACTTCGAGACGCGCAGCTTCGCCTCCCCCGAGGAGTGGGAGAGCTGGCTCGCCGGCAACCACGCCAGCGCGGACGGGATCTGGATCAAGATCGCCAAGAAGGGCACGGGCATCGCGACGGTCGCCTACCCGGGGGTGCTGGAGATCGCCCTCTCATACGGCTGGATCGACGGCCTGCGAAGGGCGCACGACGAGAGCTGGTTCCTGCAGAAGTTCACGCCGCGGCGGGCGCGCAGCAGGTGGTCGCGCATCAACCGCGACACCGCCACCCGGCTGATCGAGGAGGGGCGGATGAAGCCCGCCGGCCTGCGCGAGGTCGAGCGCGCGAGGGCCGACGGCCGCTGGGACGCGGCCTACGAGTCCCAGCGCACGATCGAAGTGCCCGACGACCTGCGGCGCGAGCTCGACACCGACCCGCGCGCACGCGAGACCTTCGAGGGGCTGAACAGCCAGAACCGCTACGCGATCCTCTACCGCCTCCAAGACGCCAAGCGGCCCGAGACGCGCGCGCGACGGCTCGAGCAGTTCGTCGCGGCCCTGAAGGAGGGTCGCGGAATCCTCAGATGAGCGAATCGCTCATCTAGTACGCGAGCCGCCCGAACTTCTCGCGGAAGCGGTGGTAGAAGGTGGCGCCGTCGATCTGCGCGAGGAAGACCTGCTCGTCGCAAAAGCGGATCTCCAGCGACTCGCCGCAGCCGAGCTCGCCCACGGGCCGCCCGTCCGTGGTCACGTCGACCTGCTCCTGCTCGGACGCGTTGCCGACGATCAGCGTGTCGTTCGGCGCCACCACGAGCGCCCGGGCGGTGAGC
>JBJMLK010000197.1:0-9734 GCA_045805345.1 Thermoleophilaceae bacterium
ACTCCTCGCAGCCGGGCAGGAGCGCGACCACCTCGGTGTGGTCGAACGGCTCCGCGGCGAACCGCTCGACGAGCGCGAGCACCGCGGCGACGCCCGTTGCGTTGTCGCTCGCGCCGGGCACGGGCTCGTTGGAGGCGACCTCGAGCGCGAGCAGCGCGGTGGCGGCGAGGCCCGCGAGGCCCGCGACCCTCAACCAAACCCTCAAGGAGGTCTGACCCCGTTGAGGGTTGGCGGAACCGATCGCCGTCAGGGCGAACGCGACCTTGGGCGTCGTGCTCGGCGACGTCATCACGTCGGGGTGCGGCCTCCAGCCGGGGAGCCCCCGGGCGCGCGTCTGCGCGTTGCGCTCGTTGATCCGCCAGGCGAGCCCGGTCTGCGCGGCATCGAGGTGCGCGACCAGCACCAGGGTGCGCCGGTGCGCGCCGCGCGCGGGCACTCGCCCCAGCGCGCTCGTGCCCGTGCCGGCCGGCATCGCGCGAGCGAGCCACTGCACACGGCCTCCGGTCTCCAGCTCGTACGACGCGGCAGCCGCGAGGGTCAGCGCCGCGCCCGCACGCCCGCCCAGGAGCCCGCCGGCGATGCCCGCCGCGAAGTGCGGCACGTGGCGCGCCGCCCAGCTCCGCTGGTAGCGGAACTCGCGCAGCTCCACGTCCACGGCGCCGGCCTCTCGCAGCCGCGCCGCCCCCCACTCGGCCGCCGCGCGCTCGCCCGGCGTGGCGGCCTGGCGAGGAATCGCCGCCAGCTCCTCCACGTCGCGCCGGATCCGCGCGCCGGGCTCCGCGGCTACCGACCGTCCTCGCGCCAGTCGACTGGGCCGGCGACGATCACATGCCCACTCAGCGGGCGTCCGAGCACGCGCTGCGCCTCGCGCGCCGCGGCCACGAGCGCCTCGAGGTCGACGCCGGTGTCGTAGCCCATCTCGTGCAGCATCGAGACGAGGTCCTCGCTGGCGATATTGCCGGTCGCGCCGCGCGGCACCGGGCAGCCGCCGAGCTCGCCGAACGACGACTCGAACGAGCGGACGCCGGTCTCGAGCGCGGCCAGCACGTTCGCGAGACCCTGCCCGCGGGTGTTGTGGAAGTGCGCGGTCAGCTCGGCGCCCGGCAGGCGCTCACGCGCGACCTCGAAGAAGTCGCGCACCTGCGCGGGGTTGGCCATGCCCGTCGTGTCGCCGAAGGCGATCTCCTCGCAGCCGGCGGCCGCGAGGCGCTCGGCGATCGCGTACACCCGCTCGGGGGGTACGTGGCCCTCGTAGGGGCAGCCGAACGAGGTGGAGATCACGCCCTCCGCGCGCAGCCCCTCGTCGAGCGCCCGGCCGACCACGCGCTCGAGGCCGGCCAGCGACTCCTCCACCGAGCGGTTCACGTTCTTGCGGTTGTGCGTCTCGCTGGCGGAGAGGAAGAAATTGACCTCCTGGAAGCGATCGCGCTGTCGCAGCGCGTTCTCGAGGCCGCGCTCGTTGGGGATCAGGACCGTGACCGCCACGTCGTCCGGGATCCGCGCGCGGCTCAGCACCTCGGCACCGTCCGCGAGCTGCGGGATCACGTCGGGGCGGACGAAGCTGGTCACCTCCAAGCGGGGGACGCCCGTCCGGGCGAGCATCTCCACCAACCGGACCTTGTCGTCGGTCGCGATGACCTCGGGCTCGTTCTGGAACCCGTCGCGCGGGCCGACCTCGCGGATGCTGACGCGCTCGCCGGCCATCTACCTAGATCATGCCCATGCCGCCGCTCACCCCGAGCGTCTGGCCGGTCACGTACGAGGCGTCGTCGGAGGCGAGGAAGGCGATCGTCGCGGCCACCTCCTCGGGCTGCCCGAGCCGCCGCAGGACGGTCTTCCCGATCATGTTCGACACGATCCGCTCGCCCACCTCGGCGAACTCCTCGGGCGCGGACATCAGCAGCGGCGTCTCGATCGGGCCCGGCGCCACCGCGTTGCAGGTCACGCCGTAGCGCGCGGCCTCGCCCGCGATCGCCTTCGTGAACCCGATCACGCCGCCCTTCGCCGCCGAGTACACGCCCGAGCCGGGCGAGCCCAGCCGGCCCGCCTCGGACGCGACGTTCACGATCCGCCCGCCGCCGCGCTCCTGCATGCCCGGCAGCACCGCGTGGGTCACGGCGATCACGCCGCGCAGGTTCACGCCGATCACCCGGTCCCACATCGCCTCGTCGGTGTGGACGAAGAAGCCGAACTCGTCGTAGCCGGCGTTGTTCACGAGGACGCCAAGCGGCGCGAGCTCCGCCTCGGCCCCCTCCACCGCCGAGCGGATCGACTCCGTCGAGCGCACGTCGAGCTCGTAGGCGCGGCCGCCGATCTCGGCGGCCACCTCGCGAGCACCGTCGAGGTCCAGATCGGTGACCGCGACCGCGGCGCCCTCGGCGGCAAGGCGCCGGCAGGTGGCAGAGCCGATGCCTCCGGCGCCGCCGGTGACAAGCGCGGTCCGCCCCTCGAGTCGCATGGCGCCTGAGCCTACCGGCGAGCCGATAGCTTCCCTGCGATGACCGCCCCCTCCCCCGTCCCGATAGTCGGCGGCACCGGCGCGCTCGGCTTCGGGCTGGCCCTTCGTCTCACGCGCGAGGGCGTGCCCGTCGTGATCGGGTCGCGCAGCGCGGAGCGCGCCCGGGAGGCCGCCGGACGCGTGCGCGAGCGCGTGCCGGACGCCGACGTGGAGGGACTCGAGAACGCCGAGGCCGCTCGCCGCGGGCCGATCGTGCTGCTGACGGTGCCGTTCAGGGCGCAGTCGGAGAACCTCACGAACCTCAAGGAGGCGCTCGAGCCGGGGCAGGTGCTCGTGGACGCCACGGTGCCGCTCGCCGCGGCGGTGTCGGGGCGCGCCACGCGGCTCCTGGGCGTGCCGCAGGGCTCCGCGGCCCAGCAGGCGCAGGAGATGGCCCCCGACGGAGTCGTGGTGGTGAGCGCACTGCACACCGTGAGCGCCGCCGCGCTGGGCGACCTCGACCACGACCTCGACGAGGACGTGCTCGTGGCGGGGGACAAGGGCGAGCCCAAGCGAGCGGTGGCCGCGCTGATCGCACGCATCCCGGGACTGCGGCCGGTGAACGCCGGACGGCTCGAGGCCGCCCGGCTCATCGAGGGGATCACGCCGCTCCTGATCGGCGTGAACGCGCGCTACAAGACCACCGCCGGCGTGAAGCTCACAGCCCTGCCCGACGAGCTGTGGTAGCCGTCCTCGCCGGCGGGACCGGCGGGGCGAAGCTCGCGCGCGGGATGCTCGACGTGGTCGGGCCCGGCGAGCTGGTGGTGGTCGCGAACACCGGCGACGACGTGGAGGTGCGCGGCGTTCACGTGTCGCCCGACCCGGACCTCGTGACCTACTGGCTCGCCGACATGATCGACGCACGTGGCTGGGGCATCGAGGGCGACACCTGGACGGAGATGGAGCGGCTCGAGGCGGCCGGCGAGGAGGCATGGTTCCGGCTCGGCGACCGCGACCTCGAGCTCTGCCGGCTGCGGACCGAGCGGCTGCGCGCCGGCGAGCGGCTGACCGACGCGCACGCGGCCGTGGTGCGCGCGTGCGGGGTCGGCGCGCGCGTGCTGCCGATGAGCGACGACCCGGTGCGCACGCGCGTGCGCACCGCGGGCGGGCGCTGGCGCGACTTCCAGGAGTTCATGATCGTCGACCGCGCCGCGGCGCCGATCGAGGCGATCGAGCTGGCCGGGCTCGCCGAGGCCGAGCCGTCGCCCGACGTGCTCGCGGCGATCGAGCGCGCCGACGCGGTGGTCGTCGGGCCGTCCAACCCGGTGATCTCGATCGGTCCGATCGTGGCGCTGGCCGGGGTCCACGAGGCTCTCCGCGACTCCGCCGCGCCGGTCGTGGCCGTGAGCCCGATCGTCGCCGGCCGCGCGCTGAAGGGCCCCACCGAGGCGTTCATGGAGCACGCGGGGCTGCCCCCCGGCGCCGCCGGCGTGGTCCAGGCGTACGCCGGGCTGATCGACGGCGTGGTCTGCGACGAGGAGGCGGCCGGTCTGGACCTGCCGGCGCTCACGACCCCCACGCTGATGGACACGCACGAGGCCCGCCGCCGCGTGGCGCGGGAGACGCTCGACTTCGCGCTCGCCCTGGCGGGCGGTCGTTAGAGTCGGCCGCGGGACCAGCCGTGCGGACGCTTGCGATCGTGCCAGTCAAGAGCTTCGACCTTGCCAAGCAGCGGCTGGCGGGAGAGTTCGAGCCCGAGGTCCGCCACCGGCTCGCCCAGGCGATGTTCGCCGACGTGCTGACCGCGCTCGAGGCCGCTCGCGCCGTCGATCGCGTCGTGGTGGTCACGGCGGACGCCGACGCCGCGGCGCTGGCGCGCCGGACTGCCACCGTGGTGCACGACGGCGCGCAGGCAGGTCAGTCGGCCGCCGCCGCGATCGGCGTCGGCCACGCGCTCGAGGACGGGCGCGACCGCGTGGTGCTGCTGCCCGGCGACACGCCGCTGATCGACCCGAACGAGTTGGACGAGCTGATCGCCCGCACCGCCGCCGACGGCGTGGCCGTGGGCGTCGTGTCGGACCGCCACCGGACCGGGACCAACGCGCTCGTGCTGGCGCCGCCCGACGCGATCGGGCCGAGCTTCGGCCCCGGCAGCCTCGCGCGGCACGTGGCGGCGGCGCAGGCGGCGGGCGTCCCGCACCGCGTGGAGCGCGTGCCGAGCATCGAGCACGACGTCGACACGCCCGACGACCTCGCCACGCTGGTGGCCGCGCTCGACGCCGCGGCCGGGCGCGCGTCGGCGACCCGCGACGCGGTCGCGCGGCTCGGCCTGGCCGCCGCGGCCCGGGGGTAGCGCCCTGGCGATCGAGATCGCGGCGCTCGCGCCGCTCCCCGAGGTTCGCCCCGGCCACGACCTGGGCGCCCTGCTCGCGGAGGCCGCGCCCGCCGACCTGCGCGAGGGCGACGTCGTGGCGGTCGCGCACAAGGTGGTGTCCAAGGCCGAGGGACGGCTGCGGCGGCTCGAGGACGTCGAGCCGGGCGACGAGGCGCGCCGGCTGGCGCGCGCCGGGGACAAGGACCCGCGGGCGGTGCAGGTGGTGCTCGACGAGGCCGCCGAGGTGCTGCGCGCCGAGCGCGGCGTGATCGTGTGCGTGACGCGGCACGGGTTCGTGTGCGCGAACGCCGGGGTGGACGCCTCGAACGTCGCCGACGGCGAGCTCGTGCTCCTGCCGCTCGATCCCGACGCGTCGGCGCGCGGGCTGCGGGCGCGGATCGGGGAGCTGCGCGGGGTGCGGCCGGCAGTGGTCGTGACCGACAGCTTCGGCCGCGCGTGGCGGACCGGGCAGACGGACGTGGCGATCGGCGCGGCCGGCCTCGTGCCGATCGACGACTGGCGCGGCCGGTCCGACGCCCGCGGCCGCGAGCTGCGCGCCACGGCGATCGCGGTTGCCGACTCGATCGCGGGCGCGGCGGACCTGGCGCGTGCGAAGGACTCGCGCACCCCGGCGGTCCTCGTTCGCGGGCTGGAGCGCTACGTAACGGCCGAGGACGGACCCGGCGCGGCCCCGCTCCACCGCGAGCGCGACCAGGACCTGTTCCGCTAGGCACAGGGGCGGGGGTCAAGCTCTCGCGGCTGCTGCCGAGCAATAGGGCATGGCCGGGGATCGCTTCCGCACGCCCGCGTCCGCCGCCGCCGTTGCCGCGGCGGCCGTGCTCGCGCTCGCCCCGGTCGCGCATGCCGACAAGCTCGGCGGCGTGACCCTGGCACCGTCCACCGCCTCTGAGGTGACCGGCCCGGCGATCGTCAAGGACGCCGACGGCCCGACCGTCAAGGGCAGGCGCGCCCTGGTGATCGGCGACAAGGCGTACGCGCCGTCGAAGGCGCCGAGCGCCGTCAAGCACGTGATCTGGGCGGCCAACAAGATCCGCCACAAGCCGTACGTGTGGGGCGGCGGCCACGCGCACTACTGGAAGGACCGGGGCTACGACTGCTCGGGCTCGGTCTCGTACGCCCTACACGGCGGCGGGCTGCTCGACTACCCGATGGCCTCGGGCGGCCTCGCGCACTGGGGTTCCAAGGGCGACGGCAAGTGGATCACGATCTACGCCAACTCGACGCACGTGTTCATGGTCGTGGCCGGGCTGCGCTTCGACACCTCGGGCTACGGCGAGTCAGGCCCGCGCTGGCGGCTCGAGTCGCGCTCGACGCACGGCTTCCACCACCGCCACCCGTCGGGGCTCTAACCGCCGCCCGAGCCCCGGTCGCGCGCCCCCAGGGTGGAGGCCGACGGATTCTTGGCGCCGATCCTGCTGGCCGCGGGCGGCTCGTAGATCGCGCCGGGCACGCCGCCGAGCGCGAGGATGCGCATGCCCTCCGGCCCCGTGTAGATCTTCCGCCTGGCCTGCGGCCCCACGCGCACGACGGTGTCGGGATCGATGTCCACGCGCTCCCCGTCCACCTCGATCCAGCCGCTGCCGCGCATCGTCACGTAGACCTCCTCCTGCCCGCTCTCGGAGTGGTCGTGCTCGGGGAACTGCTCCAGGTTCGGCGGCAGGTCCAGGACCTGCACCCCGAACGACTCGACGCCCAGCTCGGCCCGCACGCGCTTGAAGGCGCCGCCGAAGCCCGCGTCCATCTGGTCGATTCTCTTAGCCGTGTAGTCAGGCATCAGACCCCCCTCACATGTGGAAGGTCTGAAGCATACCGTCAGTATGTCTGGAGCACCCGGTACAGCGTGTCCCGCTGCGCGGCTGGGCGCCCCGCCGCGTGCGCGGCGCCCACGAGCTGCTCCGGCGTGAGCATCGTCCCGTGGTACGAGCCGGCCATCCGGCTGATCGACTCCTCCATCAGCGTCCCGCCGAGGTCGTTCACGCCCCAGCGGAGGGACTCGGTGGCGGCGTCGAGCCCCATCTTCACCCAGCTCGCCTGCAGGCTGCGCACGCTCCTGCCGAGCGCGAGCCGGAAGGCGGCGGTGTGCTTGAGGTTCTCCTCGCGCGAGATCTCCTCGATCCCGTGCGTGCGCCCGAGCAGCGTGTGGAACGGGATGAACGACAGCGGCACGAACTCGTTGAAGGCGTCCGTCCGCTCCTGGAGCTCGCGGATCACGCGCATGTGCTCGGCCAGCTCCCACGGCTCCTCGACGTGGCCGAACATGACCGTGGCGCTCGTGGAGCGGTTCGCTCGCGCGGACGCCTCCATGATCTCGACCCAGCGCCCGACCGGCAGCTTGTTCGGCGAGATGCGCTCGCGCACGCCATCGTCCAGCACCTCCGCGGCCGTGCCGGGAGTCGACCCGAGCCCGGCCTCCACCAGCCGCTCGAACACCGCGTCGGGCGGCAGTCCGGAGGTGTCGCACATGTGCTGGACCTCCATCGGCGAGTACGCGTGCAGGTGGATGTCGGGCGCGGTCTCCTTCGCCACCCGCAGCCACTTCTCGTAGTCGCCGAGCGTCCAGTCCGGGTGGATCCCCGACTGCATGCAGATCTCCGTCGCCCCGGCGCCGGCCGCCTCCTCCACCCGCCGCACGAACTCCTCACGGTCGTGCTCGTACGCGTCGGGCGAGCGCCGCCCCTGGCCGAAGCCGCAGAACGCGCAGCCGACCACGCACACGTTCGACAGGTTGATGTTGCGGTTCACGACGAAGGTCACCTCGTCGCCCGCCAGCTCGGCGCGCAGCTCGTCCGCCGCCTGGCGCATGTCCTCGATCGCCTCGGGCCGGGTCTCGGCGAACAGCGCGGTCAGCTCCTCCGGCTCGAGCCACGCGCCGTCGCGGCCGCGGGCGATCGCACCGGGCACGAGGTCGCGGCGGATCGGCCGCTCCTCGCGCCGGCCGGACCCGCGGCGCGGGATGAAGCTCCAGTACTTGAGCTTCACGACATCGAGCACGCCCTGCTCGAGCCACTCCGGCGTCATGTACTGCGGGTAGACGCACAGCCGCTCGGTGAGCGCATAGCCGCGCGGCTGTAGCTGCTTGCGCATCCGGTGCACCGACGGGAACGGGTGCTCCGGCGAGATGTGGTCGCCGTTGGCGGACAGGCCGCCGAGGTCGGTCGCGCCCTCCTCGACGAGCGGGAGCCACCAGTCCGACAGGTTCGGCGGGATCTGGATCCCCACGCCCGGCATCAGCCTGCGCGCCTCGCGCACGAGCACGCGCATGTCCTCGAGCGTGATCGGCGTGGCCCAGCCGGGCAGCGGCAGCGCATCGCCGTCGGACTCCGCGCGCGCCTCGCCGGCGCGCTGCGCGGCGTCGGCGATCCGCGCCGGCTCGCGGCCGTAGTAGCGCGGGTGGGGCACGTAGTTCTGGAGGATCACCTCCTGCAGGTGGCCGTACTCGGCGTGCACCGCCGCGAGCGCCTCGAGCGCGGCGACGCGGTCGTCGGGCGACTCGCCGATGCCGACGAGGATCCCGCTCGTGAACGGGATCCGCAGCTCACCGGCAAGCCGGATCGTCTCGAGCCGGCGGCGCGGATGCTTCGTAGGCGAGCCCTCGTGCACCACCAGGTCCGGCACGATCGACTCGAGCATCAGCCCCTGCGAGGCCGTGACCTCGCGCAGCTGCGCCAGCTCGTCGCGCTCGAGGACGCCGAGGTTGGTGTGCGGGAGCAGGCCCCGCTCGAGCGCGCGCTCGCACGCCCACGCCACGTACGAGGTGAAGTCCGCGTGCCCGTGGTCGTCGAGCCGCCGGGCCACCTCGGGGTTGACCTCCGGCCGCTCCCCGGTCAGCACGAGCAGCTCCTTCACGCCGCGCCGCGCGGCGTCGTCGAGCATCCGCTCGACCTCGTCCGGCGCGTACAGGTGGGCCTTGTGCGTGGCGAACGAGCAGTACTTGCAGTAGCACCGGCAGGTGCGCGACAACGACAGCGTGAAGTTGCGGGAGAACGTGACCCGGCGCACCGCTGCGGAGTCTACGCGGGCGGTGCGCCGGGCCGAAGACGCGCCCTAGCCGACGGGTTCCATCCCCGTCACGCCCTTCTTGCCGGGCTGTATGAAGAGCCAGAAGTAGCCGGCCGCCGCCAGGAGGGCGCCGATCACCGGGCTGAGCACGTAGACGAGCAGCCAGCGGCCGGCGCTGCCGTCGAAGAAGTGCCCGACGAGCGACGGACCGAACGAGCGGGCCGGGTTGAGACCGGCGCCGGTCAGCGGCGCGATGATCATCACGGCGAAGCCCAGCGTCGCGCCGATCGCGAAGCCGGACCAGTCCTTGAGCCCTACCGGGTTGATGGCCACGCCCACGATCGCCCACACGAGGAAGAACGTGCCGATCCCCTCGGCCGACATCGCGCCGAGCGTGGTTCCCACGCGATCCAGGTTCACGGCGGGCGCGCCGTAGTGCACCCCGGGATTGACGTCCGTGAGCAGCGCCTTGGTGAACAGCGCCCCCACCGTCGCGCCGGCGAGCTGCATGACGATGTAGATGCCGGCGTCTACGAGCTTGATCTGGCGGATCGCCGCCAGGCTCACCGTGACGGCCGGGTTGAAGTGCGCGCCGCAGATGATCGCCAGCGTCTGGATCAGCATGAACAGGACGAACGCGTGAACGAGCCCGATCACGGCGAAGTCCTGGAAGGGCGAGCCGACGATTCCGGCCTGCGGGGTGGGAGCCGGCGCGTACAGGACGACCGCCATCGTGATTGCGAAGACCAATACGAACGTCCCTACGAACTCCGCGATGTAAGCCGCGAAACCTCGCTCTTCCACTTGCGTTCCTCCTCTGAGGGGTTTTCCAGCACGTACGCTTCGCCGCGGTGGCGCGGCGACCTTCATTTTTCTGCACGCTCGCGCTGCTCGCGCTGTGCC
>JBJMLK010000198.1:0-4605 GCA_045805345.1 Thermoleophilaceae bacterium
GAAGTTCTTCGACCGCGACGCCAGGAACGCGTCCCAGTCGCGCCCCTCGCTCACGAGCACCGGGCTCGGCTCGGTGCGGAACACTCGCGCCTCGAGCAGGCTGGCCCAGCCCTCCTCGCCCGGCAGGCGGTCGGCGATCGCCACGTGCCAGCCGCCCACCCGCTCGTCCAGCGCGGCGCGGAGGGCGCCGGCCGCGAACGCACGGTCGCCGGGCGCACAGATCGGCTCGAGCCGGTCGGCTGGCCCGTGCCCGACGAAGCGCAGCACGCGCAGCGGCCGCTCACGCGCGAGGAAGAACGGCAGGATCGCCGTGACCTCGCCCGACTCGGCGCGCGCGGCGGTCAGGTGCAGCGGCCGCCCGCCGCCCAGGTGGCGCCACCAGACCGACGCCCACTCCCACGTGGAGAACAGGTTGCCCGACGCCTGGGCGAGCCGCCTCCAGTCGGCGCGGGCGGCGTCGATGTCCGCGATCGGCTCGAGCCTCACTGCCGACCCCGCTCCGCCACCAGCCGCTCGTACATCGCCTCGAGCGTGCGGACCGTCCCGTTCAGGTCGAACTCCGCGCGCCGCCGCTCGCGCGCGCGCTCGCCCATCGCCCGCGCGCCGTCCGGGTCGCGCAGCAGCTCGACCACGGCGGCGGCCAGACCGGCCGCGTCGCCTGCCTCGAGCAGCAGCCCGTGCACCCCGTCGTCGATCAGGTCCGGCATGCCGCCCACGCGCGTGGCGACGATCGGCAGGCCGGCGTCCATGTACTCCATCGCCGCCAGCGGGCTCCCCTCGAACCACGACGCCGACACGGCCACGTCGAAGGCGGCGAGCAGGTCGGGCACGTCGGACCTGTTTCCCAGCAGCATCACGGACGGCGCGATCCGCAGCTCCTGAGCCAGCGCCTCGAGCGACGCGCGCTCCGGCCCCTCGCCGGCCACGGCCAGGCGGACGTCGGGCACCTCGCGCGTGACCTCGGCCACGGCTCGCAGCAGCACGTCCAGCCCCTTCTGCTCGCGGAGCACGGCGACCGCGCCGAGCAGCGGCACCCCCTCGGGCACGCCCAGCTCGCGCCGCACGCGGTCGCGGTCCCCGGGGGGCACGGGGTCGATGCCGTTGGGGACGAACGTGACGTCGTCGGGCGCGATCCCCTCAACGTCGATCATCCGCCGCCGGTCCTCGCGGGACACGGCGACGAACACGGCGCTCCGGCGCGCGATCAGCTCGCGGTCGAGGAACCGCCGCACCGGCTCGCCCTCGTAGGACCAGGTGTGCTCGTGCGCCACGAAGACCGGAACCCGGGCGAGCGGCGCCAGCACCGCGCCCCAGGAGTTCGAGCCGAACTTGTGCGAGTGGAGCACGTCGATCCGCTCGCGCCGCATCAGGCCCACCAGCGCCCCCCAGCCGGTGAGGGAGCGCGCGCCCTGGCGGCCCAGCCCGATCGCGTGGACCCCCGCCTGCTCCAGCTCCGCGACCGCGCGGCGGCCCGCGTCCGTCGCCGGCTCGCCGCCCGACCAGCGGCTCGCGCAGTACCAGCTCTCGAACCGCTCGCGGTCGAGTCTCATGGCGATGCGCATGGCCAGCTTCTCGCCGCCTCCCGACGTCCCGAGGCGGTCGACCAGCGTGAGCACCCGCAGCCGCCGCTTCGTGTCCAAGGCGTCCGGCACCGATGGATAGCCTGACTGATCGACACGGTGAGCGCAGATACGGCCGAACTGACACGGATGTCGAAGGCGGGCCGCTACCGAAGCCCGGTGGAGCGCCTGCTCTCGAGCTCTTTCAAGCTGGCGCGCGGGCGCCATGTAGATCCCGGCGGGATCGGCGGCTACCCGATCGATTTCAGCGCCAAGGCGATCGCCACCGAGCTGCTGCCCGGGTTCGTGCACTACCCCGGTGAGCCGCTGTGGGTGGCGCACATCCAGCGCGGGCTCGGCAGCTACGAGCGCTACCTGGACGGCGACGGGGACGAGTGGCTCGACGCGGCCCGTAAGGCGGCGGACCTGCTCCTGGACCGCCAGGCCGACGACGGCGGCTGGAAGCAGATCAAGCCCTACCCGCACACCTACGTCCTCCACCCGCCGTGGGTCTCCGCCATGGCCCAGGGCGAGGCGGCGAGCCTGCTCGTGCGCATGCACCGGGAGTCCGGCGACGCGCGCTACGCCGAGGCGGCCGTCAAGGCGCTCGACCCGATGCGGCGGCCGAGCGCGGACGGCGGCGCCTCGGCGGAGCTCGACGGCCGCTGGTTCCCCGAGGAGTATCCGACCGACCCGGGCTCGTTCGTGCTGAACGGCGCTGTGTTCGCGCTCTGGGGCCTGCGCGACGTGGCGGTCGGGCTGGGCGACGCCGGCGCGGCGCGCGACTTCGACGCGGGAGTCGACGCGCTTGCCGCGAGCATCCACCGCTGGGACACCGGGTCGTGGTCGCGCTACGACCTGCATCCGCACCGCGTCACGAACGTCGCGAGCCGCGCCTACCACGAGTTGCACGTGGTCCAGCTCCAGGCGATGGACGAGCTGGCGCCCCGCCCCGAGCTGCGCGCCGCCGCGCAGCGCTTCGCCGCCTACGACGCCTCCCGCATGCGGCAGGCGGCCGCGCTCGCGCGCAAGGTGCTGTTCCGCCTGGCCGAGCCGCGCAGCGCGCGCGTGGCGCGGCTCTTGCCGTGGGCGCGCGGAGCCGCGCGTTGAGCGACGTACTCGTGCTCTGCTACCACGCGCTGAGCCCGACCTGGCCCGCGGCGCTGTCGATCGATCCGGGCGCCTTCGAGCGCCAGCTGCGAAGCCTTGCGGGCCGCGGCTACCGCGGCGCCACGCTGCGCGACGCGATCGAGGCCCCGCCGGCGCCGCGCACGGTGGCCGTGACCTTCGACGACGCCTACGTCTCGGTGCTCGAGCTCGCGCGCCCGATCCTCGACCGGCTCGGCTGGCCGGCGTCCGTGTACGTGCCGAGCGCGTGGCCCGACCGCGGCGAGCCGATGGCCTGGCCCGGCATCGACGGCTGGCTGGGCGGGCCGCACGAGCGAGAGCTCGCCTGCATGAGCTGGGAGCAGCTGCGCGGCCTGGCTGCGCACGGCTGGGAGATCGGCTCGCACACGCGCACGCACCCGAAGCTGCCCGAGGTCGGCGACGCCCAGCTCGACGAGGAGCTGGCCGGCTCGCGGGCCGACTGCGAGGCCGGGCTCGGCGCCGCCTGCGACACGCTCGCCTACCCGTACGGCGCCGTGGACGAGCGCGTGGTGGAGGCCGCCGGCCGCGCCGGCTACCGCTATGCGGTCAGCCTGCCTTCGCGGCTTCACGTCCCGCGGCCGCTCTGCTGGCCCCGGGTGGGCGTCTACAACGTCGACGGCGAGAGCGGGTGGCGCTGGCGCATGAAGTCGTCGCCCGCGCTGCGGCGGCTGCGCGCCTCGTCCGCCTGGGAGGCGCTCGACGGCGTCCGGCTGCGCCTGAAGCGCTAGCCGACGACCCAGGCCGGCACGGGGCGCGTCGCGCCCAGCTTCGGCTTGACCACGACGATGCGCACCTTGGTGGCCCGCGCCCTGTGCGAGCGGGGGATCCGCGCGTCGACGCTGATCTTGAAGCGGTGGTGCAGGCGCCGGACGCCGATCCGCTGCCAGCTCCCGCCGCGCAGGACCTGCACGATGCCGCGAGGCATGCCGGTCATCCCGGTCACCCGGCCGTAGACCCTGAGGCGCCAGCGGCCGTGGTGCTTGCTCGAGTGCTTGAGCAGCGCGTCGGTCAGGTCGATCGAGCCGTGCTGCCCGCCGCCGTGCGAGCGGCCCGGGGGCGGCGTCGACTGGTGCTTGCCGGGCTTGAAGTCGGACGGGTCGTCCGGCAGCGAGGCGCCGTCGAGCACCGCGGCGCAGGGGCTGTCCGAGCGGAGCCGGAAGTCCTTGCCCTTGCGATCCACGTACTGGGGGTCGACCTTGAGGTTCTTGAAGACGTCGTAGCCCGACTGGTCGGCGATCTCGCCCTGGGCGCCGCCGAACACGCAGTTGTTGCGGACGACGTTGCCGTGGCCCGGGCCCTCGGACCACCAGGTCTCCACGTCGTGGCGCAGGCGCGAGTTGGTGATCACGTTGTTCTCGAGCACGTTGTCGTTCGAGGTGGTGCCGCCGGCTCCGGAGAAGATGACGCCCTCGCCGTTGCCGTCGATGATGTTGCCGCGCATCAGCGTGTGCTGGGCGTCGGGGTAGAGCTGGATGCCGCGGTCGGCGTTGTCGTAGATCACGTTCGAGAGGATCTTCGTGTTGTCCGCGTAGGCCACGTAGATGCCGTGGTCGTGGTTCGACACCGGGTTCATCCGCCCGCAGTCGTGGATCCGGTTGCGCTGGATGACGACGCCCTGCGGGCGCCCGTAGCCGGGGTTGCCGAGGTTGAAGCAGATCCCCACGTGGTGGTTCGTGACCTCGTTGTCCTGGAAGATCAGGTGGTCGCCGTTCACCGTGGGGGAGGGGAGCTGGACGCAGGTCGAGCCCGGGTCGCAGGCCGGGGAGTCCTGGCCGTCGAGCACAAGCTGCTCGAAGGTCACGTAGTCGGCCTCCTGGTAGACGGTGAGGCGGCCGGCGATGGTGGCGCGCTCACCGGGGTAGCTGCGCACCACGATCCGCGAGTCGTCGCCGTTCCC
>JBJMLK010000199.1:0-7212 GCA_045805345.1 Thermoleophilaceae bacterium
CCTCGTAACTGCCGGAGTTGCTCGGCACGGTTACGGCCGGACCAGGATCTCGACCTGACCGGTCGTCAGCCGCGACGAGGTGTCGATCTGCGGGTGCCCGGTCTCGACGGGCGTCTGCACCGACGTGGTGATCTGCACGTGGCCGAGGCCGGTGCGGATGTGGCGCGCCTTCACGAACTCGCAGCCGCGTGACCGGCCGGCCGCGATCATGCGGTTCGCGTACTCGCGCCACGCGTCCGCCTTCGCGGTGTGTCCGGCGGCCCGCTCGGTCGACTCGTTGGCCAGCGCCGCATTGACGTCGTCGGCGATCTCGCTGCAGTAGCTGTCCAGGTCACTGTCGCCCGTCGGATCGGACTTGATCCTCCCGGTCGCGAGCAACTTGGTCGGCGTCACCACCTTGCCGCCCGTCGCGCCGGCGTGGCGTGCCTGCACGAAGTGGCAGCCCTTGTCGTTCGCGTCGCGGGCCATGTACTCGGCGAGCGCGTACCACGCCGTGGCGCTGTCGGCGTCGCCGTGCGCCGACGCGGCGTTGCCCTCGTCCATCGCGTGGTTGATGAGCCCGGCCACGCCCGTGCAGAAAGCGTCGAGCGTTGAGTCGCCGGTCGTCGTCGCCTTCGTGGCGGCGCCGGCGGGCGCCGTGAAGGCCATGGCCGCCACCGCGACGGCGGCTGCGGCGAACAGGGCAGTGGCGGTGCGGCGGATCCTGGTGGTGAGCATCTGACTCCTCCTGGTGCGTAGGTTGGCTTGCATGGCCATCCTCCGCGCAGGGGAGCGGCGCTACTAGACACCCTGGGTGGGAACTCGACCACCCCTCGATCGGCAGTAGGGCGCCTGTCGGGCGGCGGTGTCGCCCGCAAGAACCGCTTCTACTTCTCCGGGCGCCTCGCCGGCCGGAAGCTGGCGCCGGCGAAGTACCGGCTTCGCGCGGTCCCGAGGAACACCGAGGGCGGGATCGGGAAGGCGCTCGCGCAGACGTTCACGATCGTGCGCTGAGCCACCGACGCCCGCAGCGCTTCGTACTGTCGTGGCTTGCGCCCGCTAGCTCGTTCAGTCCGGCCGGCCCTGAGCGCGGTCTGGGACCACGTTCGACGACTCGACGCGCGGCGATCCGCGCTCCTGCTCGCGCTGCTCGCCCTGGTCGTAAGGCTCCCGTTCGTGTTCGGGCGCCACGAGGCGACGCCTGGCGGTGACTCCGCCGGGTACCTGCAGCTGGCCGCTTCCATCGTGCACGGGCGAGGCTTCGGCGACGGCTACCGAACGCCTGGATATCCCCTGCTGCTCGCGGCACTCGATCCGCTGCCGGGCCGGCCCGAGGATGCGGTGGTCGCGATCCAGCACATGCTCGGCGTCGGCCTGGTCGCGGCGGTCGTCCTGATCGCCTGGAGGTCCTTCGGCCGCGGCGCGGCCCTGATGGCGGGGGCACTGGCCGCCGCTACGCCCGCGCTCGTCTACGTCGAGCACGCGATCCTGACCGACTTCGCCTTCGCGGTCGCGCTGCTCGCCGGGGCACTGGCACTCGAGCGTGCACTCGATCACCCCGCCCGTCTGCGGCCGCTGATTCTGACCGGGATCGCCTTCGGTATCGCCGCCCTGCTCAGGCCGGTCGGCGAGTTTCTGGTGGTCGCGCCGGTGATCGCGCTCGCATACCGATTGCGCCGCCCGCGAGCGGTGCTCCGCGGGTCGGCCGTCGCCGGCCTGGCGATGCTCGTCGTGGTGGCTCCATGGGTAATCCGGAATGCCGTTGTAATCGACCGCCCGACGCTGAGCGTGATGGGCGGGGACACGCTCTTCGTCCGAGCGTTCGAGGTCGATGGGCTGCCCATCCCGGCGGACACCGCGACCGGCCGTCTGGCGGCCAACGCTGTTCGGCGGCAGCCGGCGGCGCGGCCAGTGGTGGCGGTGACGGCCGCTCTGGCCCGTCGCGGCGACTCGCGCCTCGCGATCCTCGACGCGGAGGGGGCGGTTGCCATAACGGCGATTCGGCGTGCGCCCTTCACCTATCTCGGCGGCACGGTCAGGGAGACGTCACGGATGAGTCTGGATTCCCGGTTGGTGGGTCAGGCAGCTAACGCGCCCGCGAACGACACCTTCCTGCGGTTCCCGGTGCCCGGCCACACACCGTTGCCGGTTCGCGGCAGTACGACGGTGTGGAGCGCGACCAGGCCGCTTGCCGGGCTGTGGCGGCTCCTGTCGCTGCACGGATTCGCGGCCGTGCTGGTGCTCTTCCTCGGGGACCCTCGGGCGCGGAGGGCCTGCGTGGCATTCGGCTCGGTCTGGCTCGCGGTGGCCGTCGGCACCGCGCTGGGGCGCGGGGCGCTTACTCGGTACGCGATCGAGCTGGCGCCCATCACGTGGATCCTCGGGTCCGCCGGCGCGGTCCATCTGATCGTTGCGCTGCGCGACGCCTACCGAGCGTCGCGCGCCGGATGACCGGGGCCGTCTCGATGGGCGATCCAGGACTCGGACCTGGGACCCCTCTTATCAGGAGCGAGCGGGCTACTGCGGTTTGCTGCCGTCTGTTGCAATTTGCGCTTGCCAGCGGCCAGCACAGCAGGTCTTCTCAACCATGCTGGAGGCGTGGTTCACTGATGTCAGCTGTCTGACGTGCGTAGACCTGGCGCGCCCACGGGATCCGATGTAGCGTCGGTCAAACGGACCGGGAGGCCCCTCCAATGCTGGCTCACCGTCGCTCGCCCCTTACGTACGCCATCTCGTCGCTGTGCCTGTTCCTGCTGGCGCTGAGCTTGGCCACGATCGTCGCCGACGCAGCCACGTCGGGTGTTGCCAAGCCGACGATGAAGCTCGCCGTGCCCGACCCGGTGCATGTCAACAAGACCTACCGGATCAAGGCCTCCGGCTACGCGCCGCCGTCGCGGCACCTGTACCTATCGGTCTGGATTCAGACCGAGCAGAACGGGCAGTGCCGGAAGACGATCGACGGTGAGGGTCGCCACCATGCGTACCCGGCCATCAAGCCCGACTTTCCAGGGTTCGTGCCGGTTTCGGGCAACTACAGCAGGCGCTCCGACAAGCTCGCCGACACGAAGGCGAATGGGCACGACTACGTCTGCGGCTACCTCTTCCACCGCCAGCAGTCAGGAAACGGCGGCGGTTTCGTATACGACCTGCGGGTCCAGAAGAAGATCCGGTCGAAGCCCTAGCTCCGTCCATTGGCGGATGGGCGATCCAGGACTCGAACCTGGGACCTCTTCCTTATCAGTAGCGAGCGGGCTGCTGCGGGCTGCTGCCGTTTGTGGTGATCCGCAGTCGTAGACGCGGATCTAGCGGACCTCGTGCTACCCGCCGCTGCCGCCTGCTTCGGTCTGGCGCTTCCACCGCGCTTCCATGTCGATGCGGTCCAGCGACGGCACCGCGCCGAACCCGTCGATCGCTTGCGCGCCACCCGAGGCACATATAGGGTCGGAATAGACGGTCGCTGACTCAGCCGACTAGCCGCGTCGTGCGACTTGCGGACAGGCTTGGCTTCCGCCGGATTCCCATCCGAGGGGATTCATGGTGCTGTGGGATCACCTACGGCGACAGGAGACCAGAGGAGGAGCATGCACGGAGAGCGTGCCGGAACGAGCTTCCGGCAAAGAATGGATGGCAGGGGACGCCGCATCGCGGTCGCGGTCGCGGCAGTGGCCGCCGGCGGGGTCGTAGCAGCGTCACCGGCGAGTGCGTCGCGCGGAGATTGCGTCACCGCCGCTCGCGGTCACAAGGTCGTGGTCGAGAACACCCGCGGCATGGTGTACCGCGAGGGCGGGCGGCTGCGCGGGTGCTCCTATGCGAACGGCAGGGTCAGCGTCCTGCCCGCACAGGGGCCGATGGAGATGGGCGACTTCGGCGGCGGGGTGGCAACCATCGACGCGATTGCGATCTCCGGACGGTTCGTCGGATACGGCTCGCACTGGATCCGGACGTGCTGCGGTCCCGGCGCGTCGCAGGGCCCGCCGCGGACGGAGCGGGTGATCTCGTTCGACCTGAAGGCCGGCAAGATCAAGTACGCCACCACGCCCAACGACAACCGGCCGCGAACCAGCGCGATCGTCGTCAAGTCGAACGGAAGCGTTGCGTGGATCTACGTGTACGAGCAGAGGTTCTCGGACACCGTGGTCGCGAAGATGGACCGTGCGACGGGCGGGGACGAGCGCGGACTCGATCACAACGAGCGCCTCAACCCCTCGGGGGATCCGAAGTACACGATCGACGCGAACTCGCTCGCGCTCCGAACGGACCGCACGCGGATCTACTGGACCGCCACGCTGGTCGACGATCCTGAGCCGCACTACCTAAGCGCACCGCTCGAGTAACCGGCCGAAACCGAGACGGCGACGAGGGACGGGGCGCCGCGCCCTCGTCGTACGTCGCGGCCCTCGCTGCTTTCACCTTCTTGACTGGGAAGCACGAGCGGGGTAGCTGCGGATCCTCAGGCAGGGCACGAGGAGGACAGCAATGCTGGCCGCCTTGCGTGGCAGGTCGGCGCTTTCCCCGGGCACCGTGGCAATCGTCGCGGCGACATCGCTGAGATCGACCGGCGGCGCGAATGCTGGCTACAGGCGTGGTCCTTTGCCACCGGCCCGTAGATCGCTCCGCAGGCCCAGACGGGGACCGGGAGACCGGGAGTGGGCGATCCAGGACTCGAACCTGGGACCTCTTCCTTATCAGAGAAGCGCTCTAACCGACTGAGCTAATCGCCCTCGGCGACGCGATGATAGAGGCGCGCTACGCCGCGTGCCGGCGGAGGATCTGCTCGGCCAGCTCGATCGCGTCGCGCGGGCTGTCGACGTCGAGCTCGACGCGGTAGCGGCCGCGGCGCGGCCTGACCGTGACCTCGTGTCCGAGCGCGGCGGAGAGGGCGTCCCCGGCGGCGCCGAGCGCGTCGGCCAGGTCGGGGTGGATCACCACGGGCTCGCGCTGGAACCGGCGGCCGCGCGACGAGCGCTCCTCGGCCTCGCGCGCCTGGCGCTCGGTCTCGCGCACCGACCAGCCGGCGTCGCGCGCGGCCTGGGCCAGCGACCTGCGGCGGCCGTGGTCCTTGCAGAGCAGCAGCGCGCGGGCGTGGCCGCCCGTGAGCTCGCGCCGCTCCACCATCGTGAGTGCCTCGTCCGGGAGGTCGAGCATCCGGATCAGGTTCGAGACGGCTACGCGGCTCCGGCCCACGCGGCGCGCGACCTCCTCCTTGCTGATCCCGAGGTCGTCGACGAGCGTCGCGCACGCGCGCGCCTCCTCGACCGGGTTGAGGTCGGCGCGAGCCATGTTCTCGATCAGCGCGAGCTCGAGCCGCTCGGAGTCGTCGGTCGCGCGGACGATCGCCGGCACCGCATCGAGCTCTGCGATGCCCGCCGCCCGGAAGCGCCGCTCACCGGCCACCAACTCGTAGCGGCCGCCCGGGAGCGGGCGTACCACGACCGGCTGAAGCACGCCGCGCGCGCGTATCGAGTCGGCGAGCGCGAGCAGGGCGGGCTCGTCGAAGTGCCGGCGCGGCTGGCTCGGGTTGGGACGGATCAGCTCGAGCGGTATGTCGCGCAGGCCCTCCGCGTGGTCGCGGCCCGCGGTGGGGATGATCGCGGCCAGGCCGAGGCCGAGGCCCGAGCGCTTGGCTGCCTCAGCCACGGGCGGCCACCTCCTTCGCAAGCTGGAGATACGCCACCGAGCCGGAGCAACGCGGGTCGTGGCGGGTGACGGGGAGCCCGTAGCTCGGCGCCTCGCTCACGCGGACGTTGCGCGGGATGACCGATTCGAACACGAGCTCGGGGAAGTGCTCGCGCAGCTCGCGCTCCACGTCCTGGGCGAGGCGCGTCCGGCCGTCGTGCATCGTCAGGACCATGCCGGAGACGGCGAGCCGCGGGTTGAGCTCGCGCTGGATGAGCGACAGGGTGTCGAGCAGCCCCGCCAGGCCCTCGAGCGCGAAGTACTCGGTCTGGACCGGGACGATCACGCGATCGGCCGCGATCAGGGCGTTGACCGTGAGCGGCCCGAGCGACGGCGGGCAGTCGAGGATCGTGAACAGGTAGCGGTCGCGGAAGCCCTCGAGGGCATCGCGCAGGCGGGTCTCCGAGCCGGGCTCGCGGGGCAGCTCGACGCTCGCGCCGGCGAGGTCGGGGGATGCGGGCGCCACCGACAGGCCCGGGATGGAGGTGGGCACCACCACGTCGTGCAGGGGCGCGTGGCCGGCGAGGGCGTCGTAGACGTTGGGGCTGAGGTCCTTCGCCACGCCGAGCGCCACCGTGGCGTTGCACTGGGCGTCGAGGTCGACCAGCAGCGTGTCGTAGCCCGCGTCCGCGACGCACGCGGCGAGGTTCACGGCGGTGGTGGTCTTGCCCACCCCGCCCTTCTGGTTGGCGATTGCGTAAACGATCCCCATCGGCGGCGACGGTAGCGACGAACGCGGTCGGAAGGTGTGTGTTACGGCGCGCTTCGACGCGGACGGCGAGACTCCTTCACGCAATTTGCGACACGGCCGTATCGCAGAGGTATCGCCCCTACGCGAGCGGGCGCTTGGCGGCCATCCCGGCGCGTCGCGGGAAGCGAGCCGGGGTCGGCCTCACCTTGCGGTAGAGGTGCAGGTGGCGGTTGAGGCTCCCCGGATAGGGCTCGACCGCGCGCACCTCGAGCGGCTCCAGCCCCACGAACCCGGCTGCGCGCTCTCCGCGCGCCTCCTCGTCCGCATCATGACCGCCCTTCCAGGCGACGAGCACCCCACCGTCCGCGAGCAGCGGTGCCGCGTACTCGACGAGGACCGGCAGCGGCGCGACCGCGCGCGCGCAGACGGCGCCATAGATCTCGCGGCCCTCGCCCGAGGCCCAGTCCTCGGCGCGCGCGCACACGACGCGGGCGTTTCCGGTTCCGGCAGCCGCGGCCAGGCGCTCGATCAGCGCGCACTTGCGGCGCGAGGACTCGATCAGGTCGACGTGGGCCTCGGGCAGCGCGATCGCGAGCGGCAACCCCGGGAAGCCGGCGCCGGCGCCGAGGTCGGCGATCCGCGTCGCCGCCCGCAGCTCCTCGACCTCGAGCACGACCAGGCTGTCGGCGACGTGCACGTCGACCTCGTCGTCCGCCGACACCGTCGTATGCGGGTCGGGCTCCTCGCGCAGCGCCGCGAGCAATCGGGCGAGCGGCTCAACGGCATCCGGGCCCACCCCGTGTCTGACGACGGCCTCGCTCAGCTCCACCCCGGGAGCGTTTCACGTGAAACGGGGTCTGACCCCC
>JBJMLK010000200.1:0-4111 GCA_045805345.1 Thermoleophilaceae bacterium
ACCATCGGCGGCGCCAGCCCGCCGTTCTGGCGGAAGATCGCCGACGCGATCCCAGGCGCGGCCATCGAGGAGATCCCCGGCGCCGGCCACCTCCCGCACCTCACGCACGCGCGCGAGTACGCGGCGGCGATCCGGCGCTTCCTCAGCGCGGAAGCCGCGCCGCGATGATCCGGTAGGCCTTCAGCCCCAGGCCCAGCCGCTCGCGGTCCTCGGACGACGTCGGGTCCAGGCCGGTCAGCTCGCGCACGCGCTCGAGCCGGTAGCTCACCGTGTGGCGGTGGGCGTAGATGGCCGCCGCCGTCGCGTTCATGTTGCAGTTCTCGGCGAGGTACGACTGGAGCGTGCCGACCAGGTCGGTGGAGTACTGCTCGTCGTAGCGGACGATCGGGGCGATCGTGTCCTCGTAGAAGCTCCGCACCTCCTCCGGATGCGACGCCAGCACCCGGAACAGCAGCCGGTAGGTGCCGCCGACGGGTGCCTCGCTGGGCTCGTCGCCGTCGGCGGTCACGTCGAGCACGAGCTCAGCCTCCTCCAGCGCCTTGCGCAGGTCGCCCGGCGACGAGTACTCGGACGACAGCCCGACCACGGCGTGCTTCGACAGCCGCGACGCGAGCCGCCGGGCGCCGTCGAGCCGCCCCGGCAGCAGCGCGTAGACCCGCTCGCCGATCACCTGCGAGACCGCGTCGCGGCGCTCGTCGGCGATCGTCGCCACCAGTCGGCCGCCGGCCCGCTCGCCCGGGTCGGCGCACAGCCCGACCGCGCCCTGCGACAGATCGGACCCCATTCGCCGCGCGCGCCGCACGACGTCGTCCGGGTCGAGGTCCGACCGCGTCAACAGCTCCTCGATCAGCGACCCGCGCAGCGAGTGCTCGGTCTCCTCGCGCGCCTCTGCGACCGCGACCTCGGTGAGCGCGGCCACCGCGGCCATGTGCATGTACTCGCCGGCCTCGGGCACGCCGTCCTCGAGCAGCAGCACGGAGCCGAGCTGCTGGCCGCCGGTGACGATCGGGACCTCGGCCACGACTCGCTCGGGCCGCTCGACCCGGCCCGCCAGCCGCGGCACCACGATCGCCACGGGCGCGCCCGCGTAGGAGCTCGCGATCTCGGCGATCCGCTCGAGCCCCTCCCCCGCCAGCACGGCGCCCACCATCTCCAGGTGGGCGCCGCGCGGGGAGGAGGCGGGGGCTATGTCACCGCTAGGTAGCGCTCCAGCTCCCATGGCGTCACCTGCACGCGGTAGTCGGACCACTCCTGGTGCTTGAGGTCGACGTAGCGCGGGAAGATGTGGCTCCCCAGCGCCTTCTCGACCACCTCGGACTCGGCCATCACCTCGATGGCCTCGCCGAGCGTCTCGGGCAGGCTCTCGATGCCCAGCGACGTGCGCTCGTCCTGCGTGAGGTCGTACAGGTTGCGCTCCATCGGCTCGGGCAGCTCGTAGCCCTTCTCGATCCCCTCGAGGCCCGCCTGCAGCAGGCCCGCGAAGGTCAGGTACGGGTTGCACGACGGATCCGGGCAGCGCAGCTCCATCCGCGTGGCCCGCTCCTTGCCGGGGTGATACAGCGGCACCCGCACGAGCGCCGAGCGGTTGCGCCGCGACCACGCCACGTACACCGGCGCCTCGTACCCCGGCACGAGCCGCTTGTACGAGTTGACCGACGGCGCGAACAGCGCCGACAGCTCGCGCGCGTGACGCAGCTGCCCGGCGATGAACGACTTCGCCACGTCCGACAGGTAGAACTCGTCGTCCGAGTCGAAGAACGCGTTCCGCTCGCCACGGAACAGCGACTGGTGCGTGTGCATCCCCGAGCCGTTCTCGCCGAACAGCGGCTTCGGCATGAACGTGGCGTAGTAGCCGTGCTCGTGCGCGACCTCCTTCACCGCGGTCCGGTAGGTCATCGTGTTGTCGGCCATCTCGAGACCGTCCGCGAACCGCATGTCGATCTCGTGCTGCGACGGCCCGACCTCGTGGTGCGTGTACTCGACCGGGATGCCCAGCTCGCGGAGCGTGAACACCACGTCGCGGCGAAAGTCCGACGCCACGTCGAGCGTGGTCAGGTCGAAGTAGCCGCCCCTGTCGAGCACCTCCGTGCCCTGGTCGTCCTTGAACAGGAAGAACTCGAGCTCCGGCCCCAGGTAGTAGTGGTCGAAGCCCATGTCCTTCGCACGGGCGAGCGCGCGGCGCATCACGAAGCGCGGGTCGCCCTCGTAGGGCTCGCCGCTCGGCGTGAGCACGTCGCAGAACACGCGGCCGACCTTGTGCTCGCGGCTCCGCCAGGGGAGCAGCTTGAACGTGGTCGGGTCGGGCATGGCGATCATGTCCGACTCCTCGATCCGGTTGAAACCCGTGATCGACGAGCCGTCGAACCCCATGCCGTCCTCGAACGCCCCGGCCAGCTCGTCCTTGCCGACGGCGAAGGACTTGAGCTGACCCATGATGTCCGTGAACCAGAAGCGGACGAACTCGATGTTCTCCTCCTCGACGCGCGCGAGTACGTCGCGCGCGTCGAGGCCGGTCCTCTCTTCGATCGCCGCCATTACGCCGGCACCTCCTCGGCCTCGTGGGCCTGGAGGACCTCCGCGCCCGACTCGCCGGTGCGGATGCGGATGGCGTCCTCGACCGGCAGCAGGAAGATCTTCCCGTCGCCGACCGAGCCCGTCCGGGCGTACCGCAGGATCGTCTCCGTCACGAGCCCCACCGCCTCGTCGTCCACCACGCACTCCAGCTTCAGCTTCGGCCGGAGGTGGATGGCGATCTCGGACCCGCGGTAGTGCTCGGTCAGGCCCTTCTGCCGGCCCGAGCCCTTGACCTCTGAGATCGAGAGGCTCGGGAAGCCGGCCTCGAGCAGATCCGAGCGGATCGGCTCGAAGGCCTCGTGGCGGATGTAGGCCACGACCATCTTCATGACGTCACCTCCGCCGCCGTCATCGCTGTCACGCCCGCGGGCGCCGGGGCACCTGGTGCTCGCACCCTGTCCGCGACCGGTCCGGTCGAGCCGGCGCCAATCTCGGTGTCGGGGATGAACTGCTCCGGGTAGCCGTACATGCCGTGCTCGGCGATGTCCAGCCCGGCGTCCTCCTCGACCTCCGTCACGCGCAGGCCGATCGTCTTCTTGATCGCCCAGAACACGATGTACGAGACCACGAACACGCAGACGAACGTGACGCCGACGCCCAGCGCCTGGATGGCGAACTGGTGGATGCTGCCGCTGTACACGAGGCCGGGGTCACCGACTCCGTTGAGGTCGGCCAGCCGCGGCGAGGTGAAGATCCCGCACGCGAGCGTCCCCCAGATACCGGCCAGGCCGTGCGCCGACAGGGCGCCGACCGGGTCGTCCAGCACCTTCTCGATCGCCAGCACGCCGACGACCACGATCACGCCCGCGACCGCGCCGATGATCGGCGCCGCCCAGTACTCGACGTAGCCCGACGGGGCGGTGATCGCAACGAGACCCGCGATCGCGCCGTTGCCGGCCATGCCGATGTCGATCTTCTTGGTGATCGCGTAGATCGTCGCCGAGGCGAAGATCACGCCGGCCGCGGCCGCCAGGTTCGTGACGAGCACGACCTCGGCGAAGCGGTTGCCGATGGCCGCGAGCGTCGAGCCCGGGTTGAACCCGAACCAGCCCAGCCAGAGGATCAGGATCCCGAGGCCGACGAGCGGCATCGAGTGACCCGGGATGGCCCGCGGCTTGCCGCGTCCGTCGTACTTGCCCTTGCGTGGGCCGAGGTGCAGCAGCGCCGCGAGCGCGCCGGTGGCGCCGATCAGGTGGACCACCGTCGAGCCGGCGAAGTCCTGCATCCCCGAGTTGGCCTGCAGCCAGCCGCCGCCGAAGATCCAGTGCGAGATGATCGGGTAGATCACCGCGCTGAAGACCACGGCGTACACGACGTAGGCCTGCCACTTGATGCGCTCGAGCGTCGTGCCCCAGACGATCGCCAGGGACACGGCGCAGAACACGAACTGGAAGAACAGCAGCGCGGCCGGGCTGATGTCCACGACGCCCAGCAGCGGGATGTCCTTGGAGGCCTCGGACGCCGTATGGCCGACGCTCAGGAAGAACCCATGGTCCCCCGCGAACCAGCCGGCTCCGCCGAAGGCGAGCGCGAACCC
>JBJMLK010000201.1:0-10496 GCA_045805345.1 Thermoleophilaceae bacterium
GCACGACGACGAGCAGCGGATCGAGCGCGCGGTGCGCGCCGTGGTGGAGCAGGACTGCCCGGAGCCGGTCGAGGTGGTCGTCGTTACGAGCGGGACCGACCGCACGGCAGCGGTGGTGCGCCACCGCTTCCCGGAGGTGCGCGTGGTGGAGCTGCCCGGCCGCGCCCTCCCCGGCGCCGCTCGCAACGCGGGGCTGGCGCTGGCGCGCGGCGAGTTCGTTTCTTTCCCGGGCTCGCACGTGGAGCTGCCGCCCGGCAGCCTGGCCGCGCGCCTGCGCGCGCACCGCGAGGGCCACGCGATGGTCACCGGGACGCTGCTGAACGGCACGCGAACCGCGTCCGGCTGGGCCTCCTATTTCCTCGACCACTCGAGCGTCCTGCCCGGGCGGCCGTCAGGCCCGCTGACGGGGCCCCCCGACCACTGCTCGTACATGCGCCACCACCTGCTCCAGGTGGGCGGCTTCCGCACGGACATGCGCGCGGGCGAGGACACGCTGGCCAACCGGGAGCTGGCGCGCCTGGGCTACCGCGCCTACCGCGCCGCCGACGTGCGCCTCTACCACCGCAGCCCCTGCCGCAACCCGCTCCGCCTGGCCGCGCACCACTTCACGCGCGGGCGTGCGCTGGGGCGGATTCTGGTCGAGGACCGCGCACGGCTGCGCAGCCTCGGCCTC
Source organism: Thermoleophilaceae bacterium (assembly GCA_045805345.1). Classification (GTDB taxonomy): domain Bacteria; phylum Actinomycetota; class Thermoleophilia; order Solirubrobacterales; family Thermoleophilaceae; genus AC-37. Next base: position 674 of record JBJMLK010000201.1, read on the forward strand.
CGCTATCCGCGGCGGCGGCTGGCGACCACCCAGCGCAACGTGCGCCGCTTCGGTGCGGACCTCGCGCCGGTTTACGCGCGCGTGATGCCGCTCGTGGTGCTGGGCGTCTGCTCGGCCTGGGCGGGCGCCTGGTACCAGGTGCTCGCGTCGCTCAGTGCCCGAGCACCACGCGGGCGCGCGAGGACAGCCCCGCCGAGTCCGTCGCCCGTGCCACCACCGCGATCCGCGACGGCGCCCCGGCCGGAAGCTGAAGCTTCACGGTCGTCTTCCCCGCGGACCTCCGCTTGAACGACGTCGTCGCGAGCCGCGAGGGCCCGTTCACCGCGGAGACGACGAACGTTGCCGCCTCGTCGCTCGACACGGTGGCGCGCACCTGCCGGCCCGAGCGCGTGGCCTCCAGCGTCACGGCAGGCGGCTTGCGGCGGGTGGCCCGCCGCGGCTGCGGCGGCGCGGGCGGCGGCGGCGCGGCGCCGGGCTCGCCCTCGTCGGACAGGTCGTAGCTGCCGCCGGCGGCGGCGGCGCGCTGGGGGACGAGATAGGAGTAGGCGGTGGCCGCCCCAAGCGAGACGCCGACCGCGACGAGCGCGCGGATGAACCCGCGGCGGCTGATCTCGCCCCTCAGGTACGCGTCAACGAGCTGTTCGCGGTCCGCCATCCGTTCCCGATCACCACGTGGGCCGAGCACGACCTTACCGGTCCTAGCCGGTCGCCGGGTGAGTAGCCCCACGGCCGCCCGAGACCCGCGCTACCCTCGCGCGCGGTGATCGACTCAGCCGCGCCAAGGACGCTGCGCGACCTGCTCCTCGACCGCGCCGCATCGGACCCCGACGCGCTCGCCTTCGACGACGGGCGCCGCCGTGTGACCTACGGCCAGCTGACCGCCCGAGCCGCGGGCAAGGCCGCGCGGCTCGCCGACCTGGGAGTCCACCACGGCGACCGCGTGGCGCTCGCCCTGCCCGCGGGCGTCGACTGGGCCGAGGCGTTCTGGGCCGCCCAGCTCGTGGGCGCGGCGACGTGTGCCTTCAACCCGCACGTGCCGCCCGACGTGCTCGCGGGGCGCGCGGCCCGTGTCAGGCCGCGCCTCGTGGTCCACCCCGCCACCTTCGACGGCGTCGGCCCGGCCGACGACATCCCGCCCGAGCCGCCGGTCGGGCCTGAAGACGTGGCCTGCCTCCAGCCGACCTCCGGCACCTACGGCGACCCGCGCGCCGCGATGCTCCTCCACCGGACGCTCCTCGCGTATCTCGCGGCCGACGACCACGAGTGGGCCCACCCGGGCGACGTCTTCGTCGACTGGGTCCCCCCGTGGCACGACTACGGCCTCGTCAGGTTCATGATCGGCGGGGTCGCGCACGGCGTGCCGTGCCACATCGTCGAGCCCGCGGTGCGGACCCTCCCGCGCTACCTCGAGCGGGTCACCGAGGTCCGCGGCACGGTCATAGGCGGCCCGGACTTCGCCTTCCGGCTGGCGGCACGGATGGTCGACCCGCGATCCGTGGACATCTCGTCCGTGCGCTCCGCCGGGAACGGCGGCGAGCCCGTGAGCGCCTCGACGGTCCACCGCTTCGAGGAGGCGTTCGGCGTCAGCGGAGTCGTGCAGCCGGGCTACGGTCTGGCGGAGGCGACGCTCGGGGTCAGCATGCACCCAGCCGGCGAGCCGCTGATCGTCGATGCGCGTGGGAACGTGGCGCTCGGTCCGCTGCGGGCCGGCCTGGAGGCCCGAGTGGAGGGCGACCTGCACGAACCCGGCGAGATCCTGCTGCGCGGCGATGCGATCTTCGCCGGCTACCTCGACGCGCCCGCCGACACGGCGGCGGCGCTCCGCGACGGCTGGCTCCACACGGGCGACCTCGGCTACATGGAGGACGGCCTGCTCTACGTGCTGGGCCGGCGGCGGGCGATGATCAAGCGCGCGGGCGGCCTGGTGGCTCCGCGGGAGCTCGAGGAGGCCGCCCTCGGCGTGCCCGGCGTCCGGCTCGCCGCCGCCGTCGGGCTGCCCGACCGCGCGCAGCTCACCGAGACCGCGGTCGTGGCCGTCGAGGACGAGCGTGCTCACTCGAGCGAGGCCGGCCCGCTCGCCGCCGAGATCGCCCGCGCGGTGACCCACGCCGCGGGCTTCGCGCCCGGGGAGGTGGTGGTCGTGCCGCCGCGCTCGATCCCGTTGACCGCCAACGGCAAGGTCCGCCACGGGCGCCTGCGGGAGCTGCTGCTCCAGGGTCTCTTCCTGAGCTGAGTCCGTCGGAGACGTGTGGGCGCTACTCGCTCCGCGCCCCGCCGTACTCCTCGTCGCTCACGTGCTCGCCCCAGGTGACCGGACTGCCTGACTCGTCGGCCTCCTGGATGGCCATGTGGACCATGAGGCGGTTCGGGGCGGCGCCGTGCCAGTGGTTCTCGCCCGGCTCGAAGAAGACGCGGTCGCCCGGGCGGATGACCTCCACCGGGCCGCCCTCGCGCTGGCAGAGGCCCACGCCCTCGGTGACGAAGATCGTCTGACCGAGCGGGTGCGTGTGCCAGGCTGTGCGCGCGCCGGGCGTGAAGTGCACCAGCGCGGCGGCGGCCCGCGCCGGCTCGGCGGGCGCGGCCACGGCGTCGATGTAGACGTCGCCGGTGAACCAGTCGGCCGGGCCCTTCATGGTGTCGGTGGTGCTGCGGGTGATCTGCATCCGTTCGCTCCTGGTGATGGTGGCCGTCAGACGCTGCCGACCCGCAGCATCGACTTGATCGCGCGGCGCTCGTCCATCGCCGCGTAGGCCTCGCCGACGCCGTCGAGGTCCGTGGCGAAGTCGAACACGCGCCCGGGCTCGATCCGGCCCTCGAGGACGTCCTCGAGCAGCGCGGGGATGTAGGCGCGCGCCGGCGCGGGTCCGCCGCGGACGCCCTTGTTGGCGTAGAAGAGCGTCTCGACCGGGAACTCGACGCCGTGCGGCACGCCCACGTAGCCGACGATCGAGCCGGGCCGCGCGATCGACAGCGCGGTCTCCATGGACAGCCCGGTGCCGACGCACTCCAGGGTGGCGTCGGCGCCGATGCCGCCGGTCAGCTCCATCACCCGCTGCGTCGCCTCCTCGCCGCGCTCGGCCACGACGTCGGTGGCGCCGAAGGCCCTGGCCAGCTCCTGGCGGTCGGCGTGCCGGCTTAGCGCGATGATCCGCTCCGCGCCGAGGCGCTTGGCGGCCAGGATGGCGGAGAGCCCCACGGCGCCGTCGCCGACCACGGCCACTGTCTGGCCGGCCTCGACCTCGGCGCAGGCCGCGGCGTGGTGCCCGGTGGCCATCACGTCCGAGAGCGAGAGCAGCGACGCCAGCGTCTCGTCCGAGTGCCCGGAGCCGGGAACACTGACGAGGGTCCCGTCGGCGACGGGGACCCGGACGGCCTCGCCCTGGCCGCCGTCGCCGTTCATGGGGAAGAAGCCGCCGTTCACGCAGGCGGTGTGCATGCCGTGCAGGCAGTGGGGACACGTGCCGTCGCTGTACGCGAACGGGGCGATCACGAAGTCTCCCTTCTTGACCGCCGCGACGTCGGGGCCGACGTCCTCTACGACGCCGATGAACTCGTGGCCGATCGGCCCGGGCTCGAATGGGGAGTCGCCGCGGTAGTACCAGAGGTCTGACCCGCAGACGCATGCCAGCACGACCCGGACGACGGCGTCGGTGGGCTCGGCCACGCGCGCGTCAGGCCTATCGCCGACGGTTATCGAGCCGGGCTGCTGGAAGATCGCTGCACGCATTGCCAGCAACCTAGCAGAAGCGGAGACTCCCTCTCCGTTTTTGGTCTAGGATCGCCCGCGTGGCCGAACAGCCCCTCCGCCTGCGCAGGGACGCCGAGCGCAACCGGCAGCGCATCCTCGCCGCCGCAGACGAGCTCTTCGCCGAGCGCGGCCTCGGCGTCACCCTCGACGACATCGCCGCGCGCGCCGGCGTCGGCGTCGGCACCGCCTACCGGCGCTACGCCAACAAGCAGGAGTTGATCGACGAGCACTTCGAGCAGCGCCTAGCGGAGTTCGAGGACTTCGCGAACGACGCGCTCGCCGACGACGACGGCTGGCGAGGTCTCGCGGTCTACCTGAGCCGTTGCCTCGAGCGCCAGCTCGAGAGCCGCGGCCTGAACGAGATCCTGGGCACCGCGCGCGGGCGCGAACGGCTCGACGCCGCTCGCGAGCGCCTGGCCCCGCTCAACGCCGCCATCGTCGAGCGCGCCAAGGACCAGGGGAAGCTCCGCGCGGACTTCGCCTCCACCGACCTCGTGTTCATCCAACTCGCGCTCGGCACGGTCATGGACGCTACGCGCGCCACCGACCCCGGTCTCTACCTCCGGTACCTCACGGTGTTTCTGGACGGGATGAGGCCCGAGCGGAGCGACACCTCTCCGATGCCGGCCGACCCGCTCACGAGCGAGCAGGCCCACGAGATCGTGAAGCGCAGCGGCAAGCGCCGGAGGCGACCGCGCTAGGCGGCGCCGGCCGAACCGGCGACCCTACGGCTTCGACACCTTCACAGTTCGCGCCGCCGACCACGGGCTCTTGTTGCCCGCCGCGTCGACCGCCGTGACCGTGTAGGCGTACCTGCCGGGCCCGGGCTTGTCGACGAGCCTCGTGCCCGTCACCGCCGGCAGCGCCTTCCGCCCGCGCCGGACGATGTAGCGCTTGACGGCGAACGCGTCCGCCGACGGCTTCCACGTGAGCGTGACACGACCGCCGGCGACCGCCGCGGCCGGCCGTCCCGGCACCGTCGGGGTCGCGACGTCCACGGCCCCGCGCGAGTAGCCCACGGTCAGGTTGGCCCCGAGGTCGCCCACTGAGTCGACCGTGAGCGTGAGGCCCGTGCGAGCGTCGTGGAAGCTGCGCCCCGCCGCGAGCGGCGCATCCTCGAAGCCGGTCAGGAGCTGGTGGGTGAACGGGTCGAACGTTCCGCCGATGGTCGCGGGCGTCATGTCGAGCAGCAGCGAGTTGTCGCCGCCCAGCTCCTTCTGGTCCCAGTTCACCAGCACGCCGTTCACCGCCTTCGGATTCCCGGCGTTCGCGTCGAGGTACGGCGAGTCGAACACGCCGATGGGCCGCCGGAACGAGAGGTCGAGGACCTTGCCGTCGCCGCGGCCGTCGGGCAGCCGCAGCATCCGCACCCCGCTGGAGCGCTCGAGCGGCGCCAGGTGGTACCTGCCGGGCGTGTTCGCATACGGCGCGTCAGCCGTGCTCATCGCACCGATGTGGAGCTTGCGCCATGGCTCCATCTCGTGGGCCACGGACTCGTACCCGCCCTGCGCCGACGGCAGGTAGGTCCCACCCGAGCCCATCGGGTCGAACGGGTCGCCGTACTCCACGTACGGGTCGCAGGTGGTGCTGAGCGCCACGGTCGCGGAACCGCTGTGGCAGCGCAAGGTCGACGCGTGCGGGTTGCCGAACGTGTGGCCGATCTCGTGGTCGATCGTGTAGCGGTTCAGCCCGTTGACCCAGGTCTGCGAGCCGAGTCCGCCGAGCCCCGCGAAGTAGCAGCGGCCCGTGGAGAAGAGGTAGACGACGGTCTGGTAGGTGTTGAGGTCCACGTGCTCGTGGGCCTGGACCGCCTTCGTGGCGTCGTACGCCCACTGGCTGAACTGGCACGACGAGTCGTGGGTCGGGTTCGGCACGTCGTACGGGCCGAACACGTCGCCGGCCGGATTCACCTTCCCGCCGAGCTTCACCTTGCCGTAGGTCTGGGTGTCGTAGTAGCTCTTGACCGAGTACCTGTCGGTGGCCGAGGACCCGAACACGGCGTCGCGGACCGCGCTGCGAGTGGGCGTCCAGGACGGATCGTCCGGCGCGTCGGGGAAGCGCAGGATCACCACGGCGGTGGCACGACTCGCGCTCGCGCTCGCGGCGTGCAGTCGGGCGGTGCTCCCGACGGCGAGCACGCCGCCGCGGCGAACGACCAGGCGGCCGCCGCGCAGGTCTCCCGTGACCCGCACCCGGCGACCCGACAGCGGCGCCAGATCCACGCCCCGCGCGTCCAGGCGCACGAAGCGCGCGCCGGCGTCGAGCGCCCAGAAGCGCTTCGACGGCCCGCCCGAGCGCACGTCGTAGTGAGCGAGCCCGACCGAGCCCGTGAGCGAGACGGCGCGCGCCTCGGCCATCGACGTCATCCCTGCGAGCGACGCGACAAGCGCGCAGCACACCGCACACGTCCAGCGGATCATCCCTGCCCCCGTCCCTGGTCCCCGGCGCGACATTGGTGCCGCCTATTCGACGCTACGCGAGGTCCGCCCTTCCCGCGCGCCGCCTGGACGAACGTTCGGCCGGCCCCGGCCTAGCGGGGGTGCATCTCCTCCATTGCGTCTCGCAGCCGGCTAGCGCTGAGGGTGCCGTACGGCACCGGGAACGCCCGGTACCACGATCCCTTCCTCAGCGTCAGGCGGAACACGCGCTCGCCCGCCGGCGTCGTCTCGGTCAGGAGCTTGAGCCCTCCCCAGGCGGTGACCCAGTTCCCGCCGGGGAGCTTGCGGGCGCTGCCGCCCCACTGCGAGGCCGGCGCGTCCGGGTGGGTGAGCTGCTCCACGAGCGTCGCGGTCCTCGCGCCGGGGTCGATCACGTAGCGCACGGCCCGCGGCGGCCGGTGACGGTCGGTGCCGTTGTCGAACACCGTGATGCTGCCGTCGGGCAGCGCGCGGGCGTCGTGCTGACCGCCGAACGTCGTCGTGCCGTACTGCGGATCGCCGACGATCGAGAGGCTCTCGGGCGTGTGGGTTCCGCCGAGCTTCCAGTCGATCCGGCCGCTGGCCCTGTCGATCCGGTACAGCGCATCGGTGTGGCGAGCCGAGATCACCAGCCCGTCGCCGTCGGGCGAGATCGAGTTCAGATGCACGACGTCGTAGCCGGGTTCGCTCGGCGGCCTCTTCCGGGGCCGCCCGCCGAGCCGGGGCCACCAGCGCTTCGCCTCCGAGATGGCGATGTGGCCGCGCGAGCTCCAGTGCCACACCAGACGCCCGTCGCGCGTGATCTCCTGGATCACCGAGTCGTACACGGTCGCGTCGCTCGGACCGCCGTACGGGGTCAGGTCCACGTGGTGGCGCGGCTTGTAGCCCTCGACCATGAAGTGGCCGTTCGGGAGCTGCTGGAGCTCGTGGAAGTCGGTCGGCACGCCGACGGCGGCCAGGTCGCGGACGCGCTTGCCATCGAGCCGGTGCTCCTCGTACGAGGTGTCCCAGCGCACGCCGAACTTCGACTTGAAGTAGCGGTACCAGGCGATGTGCCCGTCGGCGAGCAGCGTCGCGTTGAACGGCCGGCCGTTCGTGTGCTTCCACCAGACCGGCGCGCCGTCGTGGTCGAAGATCGCCACCCATCGCATGTGGTGGCCGCCCACCGGCGCGAGCAGGTACCACTGCGCCTGCGTCGTGCCCGATCGCTCGGAGCTCCACCTCGGGAAGCCGGACGGCAGGCAGCGCACCCGGTAGGTGTCGGCGCCATCGGGCGACTCAGCCCGCACGACCACCCCCTGGCCGCCGTGCAGCCGGACGCTCGTGGTGTGCTCGACCGTCCACGGGTGGCCTCCGTCCACGCTCACGGTCCCACCCTCGGGCGGGCTCGCGGAGATCCGCAGCTCACCGCTCGCGCCGCACCTGCTCACGTAGTCATGGATCCGGCGGTCGAAGCCCGGATGCAGCGCGGGATCGGTGGAGATGGTGGCGCCCGGCGTCTCGGCGGCCGGCGCCCCGGCGGCCAGCCCCGCCACGGCGCACGCGATGGCGCCCGCCACGACGATCCCGATCGGGCGAATCCGCTCGGCCATGACCGAATGAAACCGGCCCGAGCGGCGAAAGTGGCGCCGCCCGGCTACTTCCGCACTACCACGGTGCCGTCCATCCCCGGGTGCAGGGTGCACACGTACTTGATCGTGCCCGCGCTGCGCGGCGTGTAGCTGTAGCTGCCCCCGCCGCCGAACGCCTGCGACATGAACTTCGCGCCGCTCTTGGCCGTGACGTTGTGGTCGACGGTGTCCTCGTTCTTCCAGGTGACCTTCTGTCCGACCTTCACCGACAGGCTCGCCGGGTGGAAGCGGAGGTCCTTCATCCCGATCGACGGCGGGCCCGAGCCGCTGCCGCTGCTGCTGCCGCCGCCGGAATCGCTTCCGCTCGAGCCGCATCCGGAGGCGACCGCCGCGACGCAGAGGCAGGTCGCGGCGGTCGTCCCCAGGCGGATCATGCGGGTATTACTACTGGACCGTGAACGTGGTCGTCGCGGACGCGCCCGCGGGCGAGTGGTCGTTGTTGGCCAACTCGACCTTCAGGGTGTGCTTGCCCTTGGGGATGCTCTTGTAGGTGATCTCCTTCGTGACCGAGGGCGAGTACTTGCCGGTCACGCCGAGCTTCTTGGCGAGCTTGCCGTTCTCCCCCGAGTACTTGGGGAAGTCGTACTTGCCGCCGTCGAGCGAGAAGTGCACGTGGCCCTTGCCGAGCTGCGGCTTCTGGCCCACGTCCTTCGGGTCGAGCTGGAAGTTCGAGAGGGTGATCGTCGCCGTGAACTTGGGGCCGACCTTCGAGTTCGGCTTGGGCTTCTTGAAGGCGACGCCCACCTTCGGCCCCTGCACCTTCTGCGGCGCGGGCGCCGGTGTGGTGGATGCACTCGAGCTGCTCTTGCTGTCGCTGCTACCGCACGCCGCGAGCGCTACCGCGGCGAGCGCGGCCGCCGGGAGTGCCAGGTACTTCGTCGTCATCAAATCTCCTCGGTTGGTCAAGCGTTCACATTTTCATACGTCAGTGCGCCATACCCGGATCACGCCTAACCCTCCCTCAGCCCGAAGCGCCTGTACACCCCGCGCAGCGGCGCGGGCGCCCACCAGTTCCAATCTCCGAGCAGTCGCATGAGCGACGGCACGAGCAGCGCGCGCACGATCGTCGCGTCGAGCAGCACGCCGACCGCCTGCCCCACTGCGATCTCCTTCATGAAGAACACCGAGCTGACGGCGAACGCGGCGAATACGACGGCGATGCACAGGGCGGCCGCGGTGATCACCCGCCCCGTGCGACCGATCCCGATCGCCACCGCCTCCTCGTTCGGCGCGCCGCGGTCGTGCTGCTCCTTGATCCGTGCCAGCACGAGCACCGCGTAGTCGGTCGCGAGCCCGAAGATCACGGCGAACAGGAACACGAGGCTCGTGACCTCCACGGCCGTCGGCCCGGTGTAGTCGAGCGGCCCGTCGAGGGCCCCGTCCTGGAACGCCACGACCACCACCCCGAGTGTCGCGGCGAGCGTCATCGCGTTCATCAGAAGCGTCTTGAGCGGCAGGACGACCGAGCCGGTGAGCAGGAACAGCAGCACCAGGGTCGCGCCGCCCACCAGCAGCACAACGAGCGGCAGGTGACGCGCGAGGCTGCGCTTCTGGTCCACGAAGCGCGCGGTGTTGCCCGACACGAGCACGCGCGCGCCGGCGGGCGGGGCCAGCTCGCGGATCGCCCGCACCGCGTCCTGCGAGCGCCCGGACAGCGCGGGTCCCGGCAGCGCGAAGTTGGCGAATGCCACGTCTCGCGACGCGCGCGCGAACGGCGACGCGCGCGTGGCGCGGGCGGTGGTCCTCACCTCGCGCGCAAAGCGCTCCAGCGCGCGCGGGCCGGCCCGGCCCTGCACGGTCACGGTCACGGCCTCGGTGATGTCGCGCGGATAGTGCCTGTCGATGTAGGCGGTCGGCTCGTACGACGGCGCGCCGGGCGGCACCGCCTCCGCGCTCGGTCCCGTCAGCGTCGTCGAGAAGAGCGGCAGCGCCAGGACCACGAGCAGCCCCGCGCTCGCCAGGCCCACCGCCGCCGGCCGCCGCATCACCGCCCAGGCGAGCCGGTACCAGCCGTCGGACTCGTCCGA
>JBJMLK010000202.1:0-7609 GCA_045805345.1 Thermoleophilaceae bacterium
CGCGGAGCCGTGCTCGACGTACGTCGGCACGTCGCTCGGCCGCACGGTGAGGATTCCCGGGAACACGAGCCGGCGGTCGTTCGAGCGGATGGCCACCGTGTCGATCCCGAGGGCGTCGAGCAGGTCGAGCGTCTCGATGAACAGCGACCCGCGCGGGATGGCGATCGTCAGCCCGTCGCTCATCCGCCGGCCTCCCCGCCTGCCCCCCGCGATGGGGGGTCGCCGCGCTCCTCCTCGATCAGCGCGACGTGCACGCGCTGGAGGTCGAGCCCGGCGCCACAGGCCGGGCGCGGTTCGCCGAAGCGGCCGAGCAGCTCGTCGTAGCGGCCGCCGCCGCCGAGCGGGAAGGCGACGGCGGGGTCGAAGACCTCGAAGATCGTGCCGGTGTAGTAGCCGAGGTCGCGCAGCAGGCCGAGGTCGAAGATCACCCGGTCGGCCACTCCGCGCTCGGCGAGGAGCGCGTGCACCGCGCGCAGGTTCTCGGCCGCCGGGCCCTCGATCCGCGTGAGCACCTCCGGGCCGCCGCGGAGCGTCGGCACCTCCACCAGCCGCCGCCGCGCCACCTCATTCACGTCGAGCCCCGCCGCGTGGCGCTCGAGCGCCACCAGGTCGCGGCGCCAGAGCGCCTCGAGCAGCGGCTGGGCGTCGTCCTCGCTCACGCCGGCGTCGGCGAGCAGGCCGTGGTAGAGCATTCCGTCGCCCAGTCCGATTCGGTGGCGGCGCAGGCCCGCGGCCGTGAGCGCCTCGATCACGAGGGCGATCACCTCGGCGTCGCCCTCGGCCCCACCGACGCCGATCAGCTCGACCCCGCCCTGCAGGAACTCGCGCGCCTGGCCGCTGCCGCGCTGCACGGCGCGGTAGGCGTGCGCGAAGTAGCAGAGGCGCAGCGGCCCCGGCTCGCCCGCGTAGCGGTTTGCGACGAGCCGGGCGATCGGCACCGTCGCGTCGGCGCGCAGGGCGAGCACGTGGCCGCGGTCGTCGAACAGCCGGAAGCCGGCGCCCGCCGCTCGCGAGTCGCCGCGCCGCAGCACGTCCTCGTACTCGAGCGCCGGCGTCCACACCTCGCCGTAGCCCGCGCCGTCGAAGCTCGCGTGCAGGCTCGCCGAGAGGGCGCGGAGCTCGCGCATCTCGTCGGGCAGCACGTCGCGCGTGCCGGGCGGAACCGGGTGGATCATGGCGACCGCCGGAGGCTAGACGGCGAGCGGCTCGGGCGGGACGCGCTCGATGTGGGCGCCGAGCTGCTGCAGGCGCTCGTCGATCCGCTCGTAGCCGCGGTCGATCTGGCGGATGTTGCCGATCTCCGAGGTGCCCTCGGCGCACAGGGCCGCGATGAGCATCGCCATCCCCGCCCGGATGTCCGGGCTCTCCATGCGCTCGCCGTGAAGCCGGCTCGGACCGCTTACCACCGCGCGATGGGGATCGCACAGCAGGATCCGAGCGCCCATGTAGACGAGCTTGTCGACGAAGAACAGCCGGTTCTCGAACATCTTCTCGAAGACTAGGACCATCCCCTCGGACTGCGTCGCGAGCGCCAGCGCGATGCTGGTCAGGTCAGCGGGGAAGGCGGGCCACGGCCCGTCCTCGATCTTCGAGATGGCGTCGCCCTCGTCGTCGCGCACGCGCAGCTCTTGGTTGGCCGGCACCACCACGTCGCTGCCGTCGAACTCCATCGTGCAGCCGAGCCGCTCGAAGGCGAGCCGGGTCATGCGCAGGTCCTCCGGCACCGTGTCGCGGATGCGAAGCTCGCCGCCGGTGACCGCCGCGAGCGCCACGAAGCTGCCGATCTCGATGTAGTCCGGGCCGATCCGGTAGTCGGCGCCGCCGAGCTGGTCGCGCCCGTGGATGATCAGGACGTTCGAGCCGATCCCCTCGATCCGGGCCCCCATCTGGAGGAGCAGCCGGGCGAGGTCCTGGACGTGCGGCTCGGACGCCGCGTTGTGGATCACCGTCGAGCCCGGCGTGAGCGCGGCCGCCATCAGCGCGTTCTCGGTGCCCATCACCGACGGCTCGTCCATGAAGAAGTCGCACTCCTTGAGACCGCCCGGCGCCGACAGGTGGTACCAGCGGCTCAGGCGGACGTCGGCCCCGAGCGCGCGGAAGGCGTCGAGGTGCGGATCGAGCCGGCGGCGGCCGATCACGTCGCCGCCCGGCGGCGGCATGTCGGCCTGGCGGAAGCGCGCGAGCAGGGGGCCGGCGAGGAGGAACGACGCGCGGATGCGGTTGGCCGCGTCGGGATCCATGGCCTTGGGGTCGACGTCGGCGGCGCAGAGCGCCACCACGTTGTCGTCGCGCCACTCGCAGCGCACGCCAAGGCCGGCGAGGAGGTCGAGCATCGCCTCCACGTCGCGGATCCGCGGGATGTTGCGCAGCACGACCTCCTCCTCGGTGAGGAGGCAGGCCGCTAGCGCGGGAAGGGCGGCGTTCTTGTTGCCCGCCGGCACGATCGTGCCCGAGAGCGGGTTGCCGCCTTCGATGACGAATTTCTCCATCCGAGCAGCCGCGGGCTCGGGGGCATCTCGCGGCGGGGCAAGCGTACCGAAGGACATCTGGGGCGGCTTTCGATCCAGGGTGCTCATTCCCTCCCCTGTAGTCGGCAGACGGGCGCCGCTACGTTGTGCACTATGCCTACGAGGGAGGACGCCTGGAAGCTCTTCTGCGAGTGGACCGAGTCCGACTCGCTGCGCAAGCACGTCCTGGGCGTCGAGGCGTGCATGCGCGCGTACGCTCGCGAGTGGGGCGAGGACGAGGAGCTGTGGGCCGTCACGGGGATCGTCCACGACCTCGACTACGAGCGCTATCCGGACCTCGAGACGGGCCATCCGCGCAAGGCGCTCGAGGAGCTGCCCAAGCTGGGCTACCCGGAGGACGTGGTCGACGCCGTGGCCGGGCACGCCACGTTCCTCGGCGTCCCGCGCGAGACGCGCATGGCCAAGACCCTGTTCGCCGTCGACGAGCTGAGCGGCTTCGTGGCGGCGTGCGCGCTCGTCCGGCCCACCGGGATCCACGGGATGACTCCGAAGTCCGTCAAGAAGAAGCTGAAGCAGCCGAGCTTCGCGGCGGCGGTGAACCGCGACGAGGTGCGCCAGGGCGCGGAGGAGCTCGGCGTGGACTTCGACGAGCACCTGCGGACGGTGATCGCGGCGATGGAGGAGCGCGCCGGGGAGCTGGGGCTCGAGGGCAGCGAGCAGGCGCCCTCCCCACCCGCGCGGCCTCAGCCGTAGCGCCCGCCCGCCGCCGCCCAGGCGCGCAGGTGGTCGACCGCACAGAAGCCGTCGGGGATCCGGTGCTCGCCGCGGTGGCGGATCAGCATCAGGTGGACGTCGCCGAGAGGTTCGCCGCAGTGGGCGCAGGAGTCGACCGACTCGGCCACGCCCGACGGCTCGGTCGGCACTCCCGCTTCCCAGGTCGGCCCCTGGATCGCCCACGGCACCACGTGCTCGAGCCGGCAGAAGACCGCGCGCCGGTCGCCCGGCGCCTCGGCCAGGCGGAAGCCGTCGGTGAGCTCGACCTCGCCTCCGCACCAGGTGCACAGCTCGCCGTTCATTAGAGTCGCGACACGATGCCAGACGCCGTGCGCATCATCGTCCTCGAGGGCGACGAGACCGGTCAGGAGCTGCTCGAGCAGGGCGTGCGGCTGCTCGATCCGGCGGTGACCGGCGTCGACGTGGAGCTCGACCGCCGCGACCTCTCGCTCGAGAACCGCCGGGCCACCGGCAACGACGTGGTCGTGGAGGCGGGCCGCGCGATCCGCGAGTCGGGCTTCGGGATCAAGGCGGCGACGGTCACGCCCGAGGGAGCCGACGACGTCGGCAGCCCCAACCGGATACTGCGCGAGGAGCTCGACGGGAAGGTGATCATCCGCACCGGTCGCCGGATCCCCGGTGTCACGCCGATCGCGGGCGTTCACTACCCGATCTCCGTCTGCCGGATGGCGGTGGGCGACGCCTACGGCGCCGAGCAGTGGCGCGAGGGCGACGGCGACGCCGAGGTGGCGTTCCGCACCGAGCGCATCACGCGCGAGGTGTGCCGGGCCGTGGCCGAGCACAGCTTCCGCACCGCGCGCAAGATACACGCCCGCGTGTACGGAGGGCCGAAGTGGACGGTCTCGCCTGTGTACGAGGGGATGCTGAAGGAGGAGCTCGACGCCGCGGCCGAGCGGCACCCCGAGGTGCCGTATCAGCCCGTGCTGATCGACGCGACCTACGCGGGCCTCGTGTCCGGCGCGGCGGACGCCCCGCTGGTCATCCCCGCGCTCAACCGTGACGGCGACTGCCTGTCGGACTTCGTGCTCCCGCTGTTCGGGTCGATCGCCGGGGCCGAGTCGGTGGTGATGTCGCTGGACGAGTCGTACGAGGTCCGCGCGGTGATGACCGAGGCCCCGCACGGCACGGCCCCGGCACTGCTCGGCAAGAACATCGCCAACCCGATGGCGATGGTGATGGCCGCGGCCGCCCTGCTGCACTACGTGGGCGAGCGCGGGCGACCGGAGGCGCAGCTGGCCTCGCGCGCCGTGTACGAGTCGGTGCTCGAGGCAAGCGCCACGGGCGTGCGGACGCCGGACCTCGGCGGCTCGTCGACCACCTCCGAGGTCGTGGACGAGGTCGTCTCCCGCGTGCGTACGAAGATCGACGTCTGGTCGTCGCTCGGGTCGAGCGTCTAGCGCTCGGCAGCGACGGCGGGCTCGTCGGCCCGCAGCGGCTCGAGCAGCGCCCGGATGTGGTCCGGGATCGTCCGCTTCGTGGTCGTTCCCGGTTCGACGAAGACGTGCCGCATGCTGCCCTCGACCGCGAGGGCGTCGCCGACCCACGCCTCGATGCGCGTGCTCATTGCGGTGGCACTGAGGGACGTGACGGTCAGCCGGAACTCGACCAGGTCGTCGAAGCGTGCCGGCCCGCGGAAGCGGATGCCCGCCTCGGCGACCATCATGTCGGCGCCCTCGTCGACCATTCCGGAGTAGCCGCCGATCAGCCCGCGCCACAGCTCGGTGATCACGACGTCGAAGTAGGCGAGCCAGTTCGCGTTGAAGACGACGCCCTGCACGTCGCACTCGCCGTAGCGAACGCGGAGGGTGTGCGTGAAGGTCTCGCCGGGCACGGTCACCGCAGGCTACGGGAGCCTGCAACCGGACTTGCAGCCAGGGGCCACTTCCGTCCGACCCCCGGCGTACCTTCCCGAACGCATGTTCCCCCCCGTTCGCACCCGCACCCGAGCCGCGTTGCTCCGCGCGATGGACCGCGCGATCGAGTTCGCCACGCTGGGCGAGTACGGGCTCGAGGTGCCGGGGGCGGACGCTCCAGCGCCGGGTTCAGGTCGCAGCGCCGCTGGCGTCGGCCGCAGGCCCGGCGCCGTAGCTTCGGCCGATTCGCCGGCGCGCCGGGCCAATGCCGCACAGCGCGCCCGCTGCGTCGCGGCGGCCACGCCGGCGGGGCGGCGGGCGGCGCTGCCGGCGCCGGATCCGTCGGCGCGCGTGGCGGCACCGGCCGCGATGCGCGCACCGGATCCGGCCACGCGCGTGTCGGCGCCGGCGATCGTGGTGTCGCGCGTTCCGGCGCCGCGCGCGCGGACGCGCGGCGGCTCGGTGCCGCCGGCTTCGCAGGTCTGCGTGGCTTCGAACTAGGCCGAGGCCGCGGGCTCCGGGTCGGGACGCACCTTCACGGTGTCGGCCACCCGGATGATCTCGTCGACCGGCAGGTCCGCCCGCGACGCGTGATCGCGGATGGCCTCGGGGCTCGACGCCTGGTAGATGCAGACCGTGCCGACCGATCCGCCGCCCTCCTCCAGCACGTAGCTGCGAATCCAGCGGATGTCGTCCGACATCTCCTCGTCGCCGACCTTGCTCGAACGCGCGGCCGCCTCCTCGAGGTCGTTCGGCGACTTCCAGCCACTCCGGCGCAGGATCACGTACGTATCCATGTGCCGCTCCTTCCGGTCGAGTACGGGGGTTGAGCCCGGACCCTAAGGGGGCGACGCCGAGCGCGCAAGGCCGCGGCGCTCCATCTGCTCGCGCAGCCAGCGGATCGGCTCCTGGTCCTTCGCCTCGCTCGAGCCGTCGACCTCGATGAAGCGCAGGAAGAGCTCCGGATCGGGCACGCGCGCGAAGACCTCCTCGAGCGCGTCCTCGTCCAGCCGCCCCTTGCGCCTCATCTTCTTCCAGATCGAGTAGGGGCGATCATGCAGCTCGATCGTCGCGAGCAGACGCTCGTCGTCGGTGTAGCGCTCGGCGAAGCGGCGCGCGCGCATCGCATGGTGGTTCTCGCCGGTCTTGGGAAGGAAGGACTTCACGTCGCCCTTGAACGAGTCGTGCACGAGCGCGACCAAGCGCAGGTCGGACCGGCGCTCCGGAGGCTCGCCGCGCGCCTCGATCGTCCGGAGGAGGTCGGACACGTGGTTGCCGATCCTGCCCTCGGGGTGCGACTTCCGCGGCTCCCCCCACGCCAGACCCTCGAGCAGATCGGGGTCGGCGGCGACCGCGCCCTCGAGCGCGTTCTCGGGGGCGAAGCCCTCGATCAGCTCGGGCGCGCGGGCCGTGTCGCCGCGCGGCGTCCCACCCTGCTCCGGGGCCGTGGCGCCTACTCCACCTGCTCCGCGAACCACTCGCCGCCCTCGCGCCGAGCAAGGATCACGGTGACCGCCCCCGCCGGCCCTCCGGCGACCAGGTGCGCGCGGTCCTCGGTCACTCCTGGGCGGTCCTCGACGAGCACGAGCTCGATCGCGTCCCACTCGTGATCCGGCCGGCTGTCGCGGATGGCGAGCGTCGCGACCTCGACCATCCGGTCGCGATGCCAGCCCCGGTCCTGGGCCCGAGCCTGCTCCAGAGCACGATCGGCCGCCAGGATGCGCTGCTCAACGCCAGGCCGCGCAGCCCTACGCCGCGCCGCAAGGAAACCACCGGCGAAGAGCAGCAACAAAAGAACGGCGACGACGATGACGACAACCGCAAGCGTGGACAAGGGCCCGAGTCTATGCGCCTACGGACGCCGACGAGCGCGATGTCCCTCCGAAGGGGGCTCTCTGAGCGAGCTTGCGAGCGTACCCCTGAGGAGGGATGTCGAGCTCGTCGAGCGCCACGGCGCCCCGAACCAAAAACGGGCCGCCCGAAAACTCGGACGGCCCGTAGATTTAATCGGCGGCGACCTACTCTCCCAGGCCCTTGCGGGCCAAGTACCATCGGCGCTGAGGGGCTTAACTGCTCTGTTCGGAATGGGAAGAGGTGTATCCCCCTCGCTATGACCACCGAAAGGTTGCGAGACCGGCCCTCCGGCCGGACCCTCAAAACCGCACAGTTGACCTCATCAAAAGGGGCACCACAAAAAATCATCCGTCAAGCCCTCGAAGCATTAGTACCGGTTCGCTGAGCGCATTACTGCGTGTACACGACCGGCCTATCAAGCTGGTGGTCTTCCAGCGCTCTTACTCTCTCAAGGAGATGGGAGAACTCATCTCGAGGTGGGCTTCCCGCTTAGATGCTTTCAGCGGTTATCCCGTCCAGACGTAGCTAACCTGCGGTGCCCTTGGCAGGACAACAGGTACACCAGAGGTCTGTTCATCCCGGTCCTCTCGTACTAGGGACGACTCCTCTCAATTCTCCAACGCCCACGGCAGATAGGGA
>JBJMLK010000203.1:0-9233 GCA_045805345.1 Thermoleophilaceae bacterium
CATCCACCGGCCGAGCTCGACGCGACGCTCGTCGCGCTCGTCGACCGCCTCGCGCGCCGCCTGCGTGCGGCGCGGCGGGTCTGCCGCACGGTGATGCTGCGGCTGCGCTTCGCCGACTTCTCGCGCGCAACGCGCTCGCACACCCTCGGCGAGGCGACCGCACACACGGAGGCGATCCTCGCCACGGCACGCGGGCTGCTCGCCGCGGCCATGCCTCTGATCGAGCGGCAGGGGATCACGCTGGTCGGGGTGTCGCTCGGCAACCTCGAGGACGACGACGCCGGGCAGCTCTCGCTGGACCGCGAGCGCTCGGGTGCGCTGGACGCCACGCTCGACGAGGTGCGCGAGCGCTTCGGTACGGGGGCGGTCACGCGCGCCGTCCTGCTCGGGAGGGAGGCGGGCATCTCGGTGCCGTTGTTGCCGGATTGAGTGCGGGCGGCGTGGCGTTCCGCTCCGGCCGGCGTGGGCTTGCGTTGCGCGGTCCGCTTGCAATGAGGGGTGGCCTGGGAGGTGAGGGTCCATTTATGGGGGCTATAGCCGTAGGAAATGGACCCTCGTCCGTGCCCCGCCACTTGACACGTGACCAAAAAGTCACATATACTGCCGCTCATGGACGAGGTGTTCAGGGCCCTATCGGACCCCACCCGGCGGAGCCTGCTCGACGAGCTGTTCGAGGAGGACGGCCAGACGCTCAGCGCGCTCGAGGAGCGCCTCCCGATGACGCGGTTCGGCGTCATGAAGCACCTGAAGGTGCTCGAGGAGGCGAAGCTCGTGGTGACCAGGCGCCGGGGTCGCGAGAAGCTGCACTTCCTGAATCCCGTCCCGATCCGGCTGGTCCACGACAGGTGGGTGAGCAAGTACGCGGAGCCCTGGGCGGCCGGACTGTCCGAGCTCAAGCAAGACCTCGAAAGGGAGGCGACGATGGAGAAGGTGTTCGAGATCTACATCAAGACCACGCCCGAGCGGTTGTGGCAGGCCATCACCGACAGCGACGCGCGCGCGAAGTACAACTTCGGCGTCGGCGTCGAGTCCGACTGGTCGTCGGGCTCGAGCTACCGCGGGATCCACCCGCGCGCGCCCGGCACGCTCGTCGAGGGCGAGAACCTCGAGGTCGACCCGCCGCACCGGCTCGTGCAGAGCTTCACGGCGCTGTGGAGCGACGAGGTGCAGGCCGAGGGCGCATCGCGGGTCACGTGGGAGATCGAGCAGGTCGAGGACTCCTGCCAGCTGACGGTCACCCACGACCAGCTCCGCGAGGGCGCCAACCCCGAGCTGTACGGCGGCTGGCCGATGATCCTCTCCGGCCTGAAGACCCTGCTCGAGACGGGCGAGGAGCTCACGACCCCGGGTTCGCTGCGCTACGCGCAGCCGGCGGCCTGAGGGGAGCGAGCCGAGCCGCGCGGCCTACGCCGGCGGGGGCGTCCCCTGTGGAGGCGTCCCCGACGGTCCGGCCGCGGGCGAAGCGGGCGAAGCGGGCGCCGCGGCCGCAGCGCCGCTCTGCCGCCGCGCTACCGCGGCGCCGCGCCCGCCTTCGCGCGCCGTGCCGCCTTCACGCGCTCGCCGCCGTCGAGCACCCACTTGCGCAGCCGCACGGCCGCGGGGGTCACCTCCACGCACTCGTCCTCGCGCAGCCACTCCAGCGCCTGGTCGAGCGAGAGCCGCCGCGCCGGCACGAGCCGCTCCAGCTCGTCGGCCGTCGAGGAGCGGATGTTCGTGAGGTGCTTCGCGCGCGTGATGTTCACGTCGAGGTCGTCCGGCCGCGCGTTCTCGCCCACGACCATCCCCTCGTAGACCTCGTCGCCCGGCGCCACGAACAGCGTCCCGCGCTCCTGCAGCTGGAAGCAGGAGAACGAGGTGACCGTCCCGAGCCGGTCGGCCACCAGCGCGCCGGTCGGCCGGGTGCGGAGCTCGCCGTGCCACGGCTCGAAGCACTCGAAGACCGAGTGGGCGATGCCGGTACCGCGCGTCTCGGTGAGGAACTCGGTGCGGAAGCCGATCAGGCCGCGCGCCGGAACCAGGTAGTCCATCCGCACCCAGCCCGTGCCGTGGTTGGTCATCTGCTCCATGCGGCCCCTCCGCATCGCGAGCAGCTGCGTGACCGAGCCGACGAAGCCGTCCGGCACGTCGATCGACAGCCGCTCGACCGGCTCGTGGACCACGCCGTCCACCTCGCGCACGACCACACGCGGCTGACCCACGCACAGCTCGAAGCCCTCGCGCCGCATCGTCTCCACGAGCACCGCCAGCTGCAGCTCGCCGCGCCCCTGCACCTCCCAGGCGTCGGGGCGGTCGGTGGGCTCGACGCGCAGCGACACGTTGCCGATCAGCTCCTGGTCGAGCCGAGCCTGGATCTGGCGGGCCGTGAGCTTGTCGCCCTCGCGGCCGCCGAACGGCGAGGTGGTCGTGGTGATCGTCACGCCGATCGACGGCTCGTCGACACGGATCACCGGCAGCGCGATCGGGTTGTCGGCGTCGGCGAGCGTCTCGCCGATCGTCACCTCCGGCAGGCCCGCCACGGCGCAGATCTCGCCGGGCCCGGCCTCGTCGGCGGCCAGGCGATCGAGCCCCTCGGTCACGTACAGCTCGGCGATGCGCGCGCGGGTGACGGTCTCGCCGTCCGCGCGGCACCAGCCGACCTCCTGCCCGCGCCGCAGCGCTCCGTTGCGCACGCGGCAGATGGCCAGCCGGCCGACGTAGGGATCCCCGTCGAGGTTGGTGACGAGCGCCTGCGTCGGGTGCTCCGGGTCGAACGACGGAGCGGGCACGGTCTCCACGAGCACGTCCATCAGCGGGCGCAGGTCGGTCCCCGGCTGCGCGCGGTCGAGCGACGCCGTGCCGGCGCGCGCGTTGGTGAAGACGATCGGGAAGCCGAGCTGGTCCTCGTCGGCGTCGAGGTCGAGGAAGAGCTCCTCGACGTCGTGGACCACCTGGTCGATCCGCGCGTCCGGGCGGTCGATCTTGTTCACCACGAGCACCACCGGCAACCGCGCCTCGAGCGCCTTGCGCAGCACGAAGCGCGTCTGCGGCAGCGGCCCCTCCGACGCGTCCACCAGGAGCAGCACGCCGTCGACCATCGTCAGCCCGCGCTCCACCTCGCCGCCGAAGTCGGCGTGGCCGGGCGTGTCGACGATGTTGAGCTTCACCGCGCCGTAGCGCACGGCCGTGTTCTTCGACAGGATCGTGATGCCGCGCTCGCGCTCCTGGTCCATCGAGTCCATGACGCGCTCGGTCACGACGGCGCCCTCGCGGAAGGTGCCCGCCTGCCGCAGCATCGCGTCCACGAGCGTCGTCTTGCCGTGGTCGACGTGCGCGATGATCGCGACGTTGCGGAGGTCGTCCCGCGTGGCGGTCGGGTCAGGCTTCAAAGGGCCACTCGGAGCGCGGGAGCTTCGGCACCTCGCTCGCGATCGTCTGCATCACGCCATAGAAGCGCGGGACCTCCGGATAGACGATCGCCTTGCCGCTCGTGATCAGCGCCGCGGACACCCCGCGCTCGGGGTCGGCCCAGCCCATGATGTTGATCAGGCCGAGGTGCCCGAACGCGTGCTGGGTGTCGAGCCCGAAGAGGCTGATCACCTGCGCGCCCAGCATCAGCCCGTAGGAGAACCGCGTGGGGAAGAGCAGCGACAGGTCGAACTCGAGGCGCGACTGCTCGGTGAGCGCGCGCCGGAGCGTCTCCGGCTCCATCACGCGAACGCCGTCGAGCTCGCCGCCGCGACGGAAGATCTCGAAGAAGCGCGACAGCTCCTCGGCGTTCGTCACGAGGTTCGCCGACGGCACGATCCCGGTGAGGAAGCGCGGGTCGTTCGAGATCTCGATCACCTTGTCGAGCGGCTGCCCGAGCGCGCGTGTGACGAGGGTCGACAGCGGCGGCGGGAGCGGCGGTCCGGTGACGTAGGCCGGCCCGACCTCGTCCACGTCCTCGGGGGCGACGCCGTAGTTGGTCCAGCGAAACCCGAGCGGCTCGAGGATCTCCTCGGCGAGCACCTCGCGCAGCGACTTGCCGGTGGCCACCTGCACTACCTCGCCGAGGATGAAGCCGCCCGACACGGCGTGGTAGGCGAGCCGGTTTCCCGGCGCCGACGACGGCTTCACGTCGCTGAGCGCGTCGATCAGCATCTCCCGGTTGGAGAGGTTGTCCAGCTCCATCACGTGCGGCGGGAGCTGGGTGACCCCGGCGCGGTGGGCAAGCACGTGCGCGATCCTGATCTCGTCCTTGCCGTGGCGCCCGTAGTCGGGGATGTAGTCCACGATGCGATCCTCGATGTCGAGCGCACCGCGCTCGTGCAGCATGTGGACCACGAGCGCCGTGATGCCCTTCGAGGTCGAGTAGACGCAGAACGGCGTGTCCGGCGTGGCGCGCTGCTTGGGCGCGTCCGCGTGGTCGCCCGGCCCGTTACCTCGCGCATGGCCGATCGCGCGGTTGAGCACCACGTGGCCGTTGCGCCGCACGCAGAGCTGGAGCGCCGGGTGCACCCCGCTGCGGTAGAGGTCGAGGCCCGCCTTCCAGATCCGGTCTACCGTCGCCTTGGTCAGCCCGCCGGCCCCCGCCGGCTCCTCGGGACCGCGGGTGGTGACCGCGCCGAGGCTCTTCGGCATCCGGATCCGCCGCAGCGGGTCGGGGCCGATCGGCGGGCGCGGGATCGTTGGAAGGCGCGGCACGGCCGGGCATTATCTACGCGATGCCGATCTACGAGTTCGAGTGCGCCGTCTGCGGCGCGCGCTTCGAGGAGCTGGTGGCCCTCGACGCCGTGCCGCTCTGCCCGAGCTGCGGCGGCCACGAGGTCACGCGCCTGATCTCGCTCGTGGCGCCCACGCCCAGGGTCGGACTGCGCGGAGGTGACGCACGCCGCAGCGAGGCCAAGCGCTACGACCAGCGCGAGCGCCGCCGCGAGCGGGGGCAGGGCGGCGGCTGACTCGCACCCCCGTCGACGCCTGGCCCGAGGTTTAGTAGCACCTTATATAAGGAACTACTGAACGAAGACAGCAGCAGGCGACAGGGGGGACGGGATGCGATTTCGGACGGCCTTGGCGACGGCGGCGGTGACCGCTGCGGGACTCGGCTCGGCCGCGGGCGCCGCGCCGGCCGCGGCGGCGAAGACGTGCACGTGGGGCGGCACTCCGGCGTCGCCGGCGGGCGTCTCCCGCTTCGACCCCGTCACCAACCTCCCGTCACCGTGGCCGCTCAGGTTCAGGGCGAGCGGCTTCCTGGGCGGCGACTGCCGCGGACGTTTCCGCTTCAACGGTCAGATGGACGCCGGCTCGAGCTGCTCGGCGATCGCGTTCGAGGGCCGCGCCACGGGCCTGCCCGGCGTGGCGCGCTTCGTGGGCACGAGCGACCTCGGCGTCGCGCCCGCGCGCCTCTACGACAGGCGCGGCCGGCTGACCGGCTCGGAGAACGCCCAGTTCCTGACCAACTCGAACCTGACCGACTGCTCGAAGCCCGGCGGCCTGACGCGCGTGAGGTTCAGCTCGGTGATCCGGCTGCTCGGCTGAACGGGTCCGGCCCCGGGTCAGCGCCCGAGGCCACGGCCGCGAGCCGCGGGAGGTAGTGGTCCCAGCCGGCGCGGTGGAAGCCGACGCCCGCGTCCGGCAGCCGCCGGTGCACCAGTCGCACGACCGTGCTCTCGCCGGCCGGCGTGAGCGAGACCTCGACGGCCGTCGACTGGGGCGGGATCGCGAACAGCTCGTTCTCGTATCCCCAGGTGAAGGCAATCCGCTCGTAGGGATCGACCGCCACGAACTCGCCGAGCACCGCGTTGGTCCGGACTGCGCCGGCCGCGCCGCCCGACGCCGAGATGAACGCCGCGACCTCCCCGGTCGGGTGGAAGACCACCCGGAAGATGCCCCCCGGCCGGGGGTCGACGGTCGCGTCGCTGCCCATCCACTGGACCAGCCTGGCCGGGTCGGTGAAGTACGAGAACACGATCTCCGGGGCGGCCGCGATCGTGACCGTGTGCTCGATGACGCTAGTTGCGCGCGGCGTGGCCCCTCCGCTGCTCGGCCTCGGCCGCGCGCTTCAGCCGCTGTAGGCCGGCGGGCATGACCTCGGCGAGGAAGCCCTGCAGGTCCGCGAGCCCATCCGGCCGGACGCTGTAGAGCCGCCGCTGCGCCTCGCGGCGCTCCTCGACCAGGCCGGCGTCGCGGAGCACCTTCAGGTGCTGCGAGATCGCCGGCTGGCTGACCTCGAAGCGCGACGCGATGTCGCCCGCGCTCAACTCACCGCCGGCCAGAAGCCGGAGGATCTCGCGGCGCTTGGGCTGGGCGATCGCGTCGAAGACCTCCACGACGTGCATCTTAGCACTCACTTAAATAAGCTGCGCCCGATGAATACCTGCGCGCCAGGCCGTTTCGGCGCGGGGATGCCGGGTAGCCAGACGCACATGAAGGCAGTCGTATGGCACGGCAAGCGCGACGTCCGCGTCGACGAGGTCCCGGATCCGGCGATCCAGGAGCCGACCGACGCGATCGTCCGGATCACCACCACGGCGATCTGCGGCTCCGACCTGCACCTCTACGAGGTCCTGGCCCCGTTCATGTCCGCGGGCGACATCATCGGGCACGAGCCGATGGGGGTCGTCGAGGAGGTCGGCTCGGGCGTGGGCGACCTGAAGCCGGGCGACCGCGTGGTGATCCCCTTCCAGATCTCGTGCGGCAGCTGCTTCATGTGCTCGCAGGGCCTCCAGACGCAGTGCGAGGAGACCCAGGTGCGCGACCAGGGGATGGGAGCCGCGCTGTTCGGCTACACCAAGCTCTACGGGCAGGTCCCGGGCGGTCAGGCGGAGTTCCTCCGCGTCCCGCGCGCGGACTACACCCACATCAAGGTCCCGGACGGCGCACCGGACGAGCGGTTCGTCTACCTCTCGGACGTGCTGCCGACCGCCTGGCAGGCCGTGGAGTACGCGGGTATTCCGGACGGCGGCTCGGTCGTCGTGCTGGGACTGGGCCCGATAGGCGACATGGCCTGCCGGATCGCGCTGCACCGCGGCCACCGGGTGATCGGCGTCGACCTCGTGGATGCGCGCCTGGAGCGCGCCCGCGCGCGGGGCGTCGAGACGGTCGACCTGCGCGCACACGAGGACGACCTCGCCGACGCGATCCGCGACATGACCGACGGCCGCGGTCCCGACTCCGTGATCGACGCGGTGGGGATGGAGGCGCACGGGTCGCCCGGAGCCAAGCTCGCCCACCAGCTCACGACGCTGATGCCCGACGCCATCGCCGAGCCGATGATGAAGCGCGCCGGCTTCGACCGGCTCGCGGCGCTCCAGATGGCGATCGACATCGTGCGCCGCGGTGGAACGATCTCGCTCAGCGGCGTCTACGGCGGGATGGCCGACCCGCTGCCGCTGCTCACGATCTTCGACAAGCAGATCCAGCTGCGCATGGGGCAGGCCAACGTCAAGCGCTGGGCGCCCGACATCATGCCCCTGCTCCTCGACGGCGACCCGCTCGGTGCCGAGGGCTTCCACACCCATCGCCTGCCGATCGGCGAGGCGCCGGGCGCCTACGAGAAGTTCCAGAAGAAGGAGGACGGCGTGGTGAAGGTCCTCCTCGATCCCTCCGCCTAGCCACGGCGGCTCGCTCGCGCCCGCAACCCGCGCCGCGGCCGGGTGTTGGATGGATGTGCGCGCGCGTGCGGCGGCGGTGGGGACGATCGTGATGGCGGGACTGCTCGCCCCGGCCACCGCGCCCGCGGCCACGGTCACCATGGGCGCCGACGCGGGGCCCGCGGCCAACACCACCATCCAGTTCCGCGCGGCGCGAGGAGAGGGCAACCGCGTGACTGTCCGCCTGCGCAGGAAGACGGTCCTGCTCAGGGATGACGGCGTGGACCGGCTCAGGTTCCGCGACCTGGGCTTCGGGCGCTGCGACCGCATCGGGCGGCGCACGCTCGTCTGCCCCCGCGCACCGGTCATCGCGATCCTGCGCGACCGTGCCGACACCTTCAGAGCCACGCCCAGCGGGCACGGCCACGACCACGCGCGCAGGCACCCGCGCGCGCTCGCGGAGGACTACACCGACACGGAGGGCGCGGTCGTGCAGACGACGATCGTCGACGCCGGGTCGGGCGACGACATCGTCCTCGGGTCGCGGTTCGACGACGTGATCTCGCCCGGCCCGGGCCGCGACTTCGTGAATGCCCGCGGCGGCGGCGACACGGTCTACGGCGACCGTGATGATCAGGGGGACCATCTCGGCGGCGGCCCCGGCATCGACAGCGTCGACTTCAGTTCCGCCACGCGACCGCTCAGCGTCGACCTGGCCGACGGCACCGCGAGCGGCGGCGGGCACACGGATTCGATCGGGGGCTTCGAGCGCGTGCACGGCGGGCGCAGGGCCGACGTCCTCCGGGGCACCAGCACGGGCGACGCGCTGTACGGGGAGGAGGGGAGGGACGTGCTCATCGGCCGCGGCGGCAACGACCTGCTGGTGGGCGACTCCCCGATCCTGACCAGGGCCTGGCCCAACGTTCTCCGCGGCGGCACGGGCGGCGACCTGATCGACGCTCGCGGCTACGCCACCGCGCCGCCGCCGTCGCACGCGCAGCTCACGAGCCGGGTGAGCTGCGGCCACGGTCCCGACCTCGTCCTGGGGGAGAGCGACGACCGCCTGAGCGTCACCTGCAACCGCACCGTCTTCAGGATCCCCAACTCGAGTGGCTACCGCCCCGACGAGCGCGACCTGTACGGGGCGGCGATGCGAGTGTGGCCCGTCCACGACGCCGACGCCCTGACGTACGAGGTGCCGTGCCCGACGCTCCGCCAGGAGCCGAACGCGGGCTGCAGCGGGTCGATCACGCTCTCGAGCCCGCCACCCGCGGGCGAGGCGCCCGGCTTCGTCTACGGGAGCGCGCCGTTCGACCTCGAGCCCGGCGAGCGGGGGCAGGTGCGCGTGGAGCTGACGCCCGCGGGCAAGGCGGCGATCGCGGACGGCGATCCGATCGACGTGCGCGTGGACATGAACTTGTCGCAGGGCGCCGGCAACGAACCCGAGCGCGCGTTCGCGGCGTGGGAGCAGGTCGTGCCCGCGGGCTTCTAGCGGCGCGACTCAGCAGCCGCGCTCGCGCGGGAGGCCGAGCGCCCCCGGCCGCCGCGTCGGCCTTAGCCCCGCGCCCCCGCCGCCGCACGGTCGCGGTCGCCGCCCAGCGGGGCGAAGCGCGGGTCGCGGCGTTCCACGAAGCTCGCCACGCCCTCAGCGAAGTCCGGCTGCGAGAACGACTCGACCATCAG
>JBJMLK010000204.1:0-6306 GCA_045805345.1 Thermoleophilaceae bacterium
GCGCAGAACGCCATCAGCGCCTTCCCGTGCCGGAGGATGCCGCCGATGTAGTTGAGCGCCTCGCGCGAGAGCTGGCCGTAGCCCTGGAAGTCGTACATCACGTTCTCGCCGTCCTTCGACAGCGACTGGTGCACGTGCATGCCCGACCCGTTCTCCTCGAACAGCGGCTTGGGCATGAACGTGGCGGTCTTGCCGGCGGCGCGCGCCACGTTCTTGACCACGTACTTCTGGAGCTGGAGGTGGTCGCCCATCTTCAGCAGCGTGTTGAAGCGGACGTTGATCTCCGCCTGGCCGGCCGAGCCGACCTCGTGGTGCTGGAACTCGCAGCGGATGCCCATGCGCTCCATCTCGATCACCATCCGGGCCCGCAGGTCGGAGTGCGTGTCCGACGGCGCGGTGGGGAAGTAGCCCTGCTGCGACCGGATCTTGTAGCCGAGGTTGGCCTCGCCGTTGCGCGCGCCGTCGCCGAAGCCGCGGCCGCGGTTCCAGAACGCCTGGTCGGACTCGACCTCGTAGAACGCCGTGTTCGGCCGCTGGTCGAAGGCGGCGTGGTCGAAGATGAAGAACTCGGCCTCGGGTCCCATGTAGACCGTGTCCGCAATCCCCGTCTCGACCAGGTAGCGCTCCGCCTTCTCGGCCACGTAGCGCGGGTCGCGCGAGTAGCGCTCGCGCGTGATCGGGTCGATCACGTTGCAGAGGATCGACATCGTCTTCTCCTCGTGGAACGGGTCGATCAGCGCCGTCGACGCGTCGGGGATCAGCACCATGTCGGACTCCGCGATCTCCTGGAAGCCGCGGATCGACGAGCCGTCGAAGCCGAGCCCCTCGCTGAACGCGTCCTCGTCCAGCGAGTGGATCGACAACCCGAGGTGCTGCCAGGTGCCGGGAAGGTCGGTGAACTTGAAGTCCACCATCCGCACCCCGTGCTCCTGGGCGAGGGCGAGCACGTCCGCCGGCTGCACCTGGCGGCCGG
The DNA here is from genome assembly GCA_045805345.1 of Thermoleophilaceae bacterium. GTDB lineage: Bacteria > Actinomycetota > Thermoleophilia > Solirubrobacterales > Thermoleophilaceae > AC-37. The sequence continues at coordinate 974 of JBJMLK010000204.1, forward strand.
CGGCGAAGCGCTCCACGGTCATCGGCGTCATCGCAGCTCCTCGGCGTCGCCGTCGACCGCGCCTGCGGCGTCGGCGTCCTTCACGCCGGGCACGCGCTTGGCCAGGTCGGAGAGCTTCATCCCGGTGAGCGCCTCGAGCACCTCGGGCAGCTCGGCCACGACCTGCGTGATGTCCTTCGTGATCCTCGACGCCCCCGGCGAGGAGCCGTTGCCGCCGATCATCACGATCTTCTCGGTCTGCGCGAGCGGCGCCGAGACCGCGGCCGCGAGCTGCGGCAGCACCTCGAGCACGCGGTCGGTGATCGCCGCCTCGTTGTAGTCGCCCCAGCTGCGGGCCTTGGCCGCCATCGCCTCGGCCTCGGCCAGCCCCTTCAGCCGCAGCGCGTCGGCCTCGCCGGCGCCGGTGGCCGCGACCTCCTCGCGGTGCGCCTCGGCCACCGCCGTGATCTCGCGCGCCTTCGCCAGCGCCGGCTCGACGACTTCCGCCTCCAGCTCGCGCTTGCGCCGCTCGACCTCGGCCTGCATCAGCTCGATCGCCTTCTGGCGCTCCACGATCTCCACCTTCAGCTCCTCGCCGCGCACCTGCTGGCGCGTGATCGCCCGCTGGAGCTCGTAGGACAGGTCCGCCTCGGCGGACGCGCGCAGGCCCTCGGCCTTGTAGCGCGCGCGCTCGGTCTCGTACGCGCGGCGCGAGTTCTCGATCGCCAGGTCGGCCTCGTAGCGGGCGGCCTTGGCCTCGCGGTCGGCCTCGGCCTCGCCGCGGATCGCGTCGCGCTTGACCTGCGCCGTGCGCGGGCGGCCGAGCGCCTCGAGGTAGCCCTGCTTGTCGCTCACGTTGCGGATCGTGAGCGACTGGATCGTCAGGCCCATGCGGTCGAGGTCGGGGCCGACGAGCTCCTTGACGCCCGCCACGAGCCGCTGGCGCTCGCGGTAGATGTCCTCGATCGAGAGCGACCCGATGGCCGTGCGCATGTGGCCCTCGACCGCCTGCATGGCTGTGCGGACGATGTCCTCGCGCCCGCGCGAGAGGAACTGCTCGGCCGCGCGCCCGATGCCCTGGTCGGAGCCGTCGATCTTGACCATGCACACGCCGTCGACCTGCACCGACACGCCGTGCATCGTGTATGTCTCCGCGCTGCGGACGTCGAACTGCATCAGCTCTAGCGACAGCCGCTGCACCTTCTCGCGGAACGGCCGCACGTACGTGCCGCCACCCCGGACGATCCGGTAGCCGACGCCGGCGTTGTCGCCGCGGCCGCGGCGCCCCGAGATGATCAGCACCTCGTTCGGCCCGACCTTCGTGTACTGGTGGGCCCAGATCGCGAACGCGACCAGCGCCAGCGCGAGCAGTATGCCCGCGGCGACGATCAGGGCGATGATGCCTCCTGCGAGAGCAACGACCATCAGGTGTGAACCTCCTCGTGGGTCCAGATCGCTTCGGTGTCGAGCCGCTCGGCGCGGGGCGCCGCGGCGGCATGGATCTCGATCTCCTGCGCGAAGCGGAGGAAGCCGCCCCGGTGAAGGTGGGTGCCGACCATCGAGGCCAGCTCGTCCTCCGTGCCGGCCAGGAAGGCGTTGATGCCCGGGTCGGCGAACGCGGCACAGAGGTCGCCGGTCGGCAGGCGCCGGACGTTCAGGTCGAGCCGCGTGCCCTCGTCATCGGTCATGTACGCCACCAGGCGGCTGCCGGCGTCGGCCGTCCGGGCCTCGACGGACTCCCAGATCTCGGGACGCACCTCGGACGCGTACATGCTCGCCAGGTGCTCGGGTGCCTCGCGCAGCGACATGTCGGCGCGCAGCCGGCGAAGCAGGCTCATCACGTCCGCGTCGGCCGGCGCGGCGTCCTGCGCCAGCGGACCGACCCCCGCGCGCTCGCGCTCGGGCTCGACCAGCCGGGCGGCGTTGGCGAGCACCCCGATCACCGGTCCCTCGGCTGAGACCCCCTCGACCGTCGGCAGCCAGAGCTCGGGGTCGGCCTGCGAGCGGAAGATCGCGGCGGGCTGCGCGAGGCGCAGGTCGCGCGGGCGCAGAACCCCGACCGCCACCTCGGACTCGTCCTCCACGTAGCCCGCCGACAGCAGGTAGCGGCACACCGCGCGGCGGATGCCCGCGAGGTCGCGGGCCTTCAGCTTGGGGCCGGCCAGCACGGGGGAGACGATCTGGCCGTCGTCCTCGTAGACGGGCAGCGAGTAGTCCATCGCCGGCACGCGGAAGTACGCGAGTGGCAGCGCGCGGGCGGGGGCGATCGTCTCGAGCACGGACGCGACCTTCGCGCGGAGGGCGAAGAGGTTCGCCGCCTCGAGCGTCTGCCCGGCCACCTCGCAGCTGTAGATCTCCTTGAGCACCGGATGGGGGGCGACGTTCGGGCGGTGGTGGATCGGCAGCCGGGCGGCCTCGCCGCCGCCGAACCCCGCGCGCACGCCGAGGCGGAACGTGTAGCCGTGGCCGTCCGCGCGCTCGAGGCCGATGGGAACGGGCGCCGACTCGCCCTGGTAGGCGATCGTCTCCCTGACCCAGGACCAGAGGCTCATGCGCGCGCCGCGCCCGTCGCGGTCACTAGTACCCCCAGCCGACCCGGGTCTCGTGGCTCACGGTCTCCTCGCCGCGCTCGCCGGTGCGGATCCGCACCGCGGACTCCACGTTCCACGTGAACACGCGGCCGTCGCCGGTCTCGCCCGTCCACGCCGCCCCCACAAGGGCCTCCACCGCGCGCTCCACCACCTCGTCGGGCACCACCGACTCGATCTTCAGCTTCGGCAGCAGCGAGATGTTCGCGCGCGAGCCGCGGTACTGCTCGGTGTAGCCCTTCTGCCGGCCGCAGCCCATCACCTCGCTCACGGTAAGCCCCGACACGCCCAGCTCGTCGAGCGCGTCCTGGACCGGCTGGAGCATCTCGGGCCTGATGATCGCCTCGATCTTCTTCATGGCTCAGCTCCCGTTCCTCGTCGCGATCCCGACCGGCACCGGTTTCGGCCGCGGTCGCTGGGACGGCGCCGCGGGCGGGTGGTACTCCGAGCCGGGCACCGGCATGAACTGCTCGGGGTAGCCCCACATGCCGTGCTCGACGATGTCGAGGCCGTAGCGCTCCTCCTCGCGCTCCACCCGCAGGCCGTACGTGGCCTTGATCAGGAAGAAGACGAGGAACGAGACGACGAACACCGCGCCGAAGGCGGCCGCCACCCCGAGGGCCTGGGCGGCGAGCTGGCGGAAGTCCCAGTGGTACCAGAGGCCCGCGTGCCCGTTGGCATTCAGCGCGGCCAGCCGCGGCGAGGTGAAGATGCCGCACGAGATCGTTCCCCAGATGCCTGCCATCCCGTGCGCCGACAGGGCGCCCACGGGGTCGTCGATCCTGCGGTCGATCAGGATCACGGAGACCACCACGATGATCCCCGCCACGAAGCCGATGATGGGCGCGGCCCAGAACTCCACGTAGCCCGACGGCGCCGTGATGGCCACGAGCGCCGCGATCGCGCCGTTGCACGTCATGCCCATGTCGAACGTGCGCGTGAGCAGGTAGATCATGGCCATCGCGCCGATCACGCCTGCGCCTGCGGCGAGGTTGGTGACCACGGCCACCTCGGCGAAGCGGCCGCCGATCGCGCCGAGCGTCGAGCCCGGGTTGAAGCCGAACCAGCCGAACCAGAGGATCAGCACCGCCAGGCCGACGAGAGGCATGGAGTGACCGGGGATCACGTTGGGCTTGCCGTCGCGCCCGTACTTGCCCTGACGCGGCCCGAGCAGGAGCAGCGCTGCGAAGGCGCCGGTGGCGCCGATCAGGTGGACCACCGTGGAGCCGGCGAAGTCCTGCATGTGGAAGGTCGAGAACAGCCAGCCGCCGCCGAAGATCCAGTGGCTGACGATCGGGTAGATCACCGAGCTGAAGATCACGGCGTAGATCAGGTACGCGCCGAACTTGATCCGCTCGAGCGTCGTGCCCCAGACGATCGCCAGCGACACGGCGCAGAACACGAACTGGAAGAAGAACTTCGCGGGCACCGTGGCCGACGAGAACGCCATCGCCGGGAAGATGTCGCCGTTGGTGGTGCCGAGGAAAGTGCCGTGCGTACCGGCGAACCAGCCGGCGCCGCCGAAGGCGAGCGCGAAGCCCACGGCCCAGTAGCAGAGCGCCGCGATCGAGAGGTTGGCCAGGATCTTCGGGACGATCGTGCCGGCGTTCTTCATGCGCGAGAACCCGACCTCGAGCAGCATGAAGCCGGCCTGCATGAAGAACACGAGGATGGCTGCCACGAGCACCCACATCGTCTCGATCGCGGGAATCGCGTCTTTCAGCGTCGGCTCCAACGGGCTCCTTTCGGGTGGAGGAAGGCCGCACCACGAGCGGCCTAGCCGAGTATCGGAGTCCGTCCCGAGGGCGTCATTCGCCCTCCGTACAGACTTTGCGGGCCCGGTTTGTACGAAGGGAGGGGCGGGCTAACGCGCCAGCCGGAAAGTGCGGGTTTCACGTCCCCGCTTCTCCAACGCGCGATAATGCCTGGCGAGCCGCCGAGAGGAGAGACGAGGCAATGGAGTTCCAGCTCACCGAAGGTCAGCGCGCCGCGCTGAGCGCGTTCTGCGACACCGTCGTGCCGCGCGTCGAGCGCGAGCCCGATCAGCACGGGTTCTGGGGCGCGAAGGCGACCGACCTCGGCGTGGACGGCGGCGTGGCGGAGCTGATCGCCGGGATACCGGACGAGGTGGTGCGGGGCGGGCTCGTCCAGCTCCTCGACGTGATCGTCGCCCAGGGCCTCCCGAACGCGCCGAGCCAGGCCTCGCGCGAGCAGCTCATCCGCAACCTCCAGCTCGCCTCGCCGGACGCCGCGGCCGGCATCGCCGCACTCACCGGCATGACGCTCTTCCTCCACTACGGCGCGCCGGATCCGTCCACCGGGCTCAACCCCAACTGGCAGGTCTTCGGCTATCCGGGCCCGGGCGGCCCGCCTGACGCGGTCCACAAGCCGATCGAGCCGCTCGTTCCCGACGACGGCGCGGAGCTCGAGGCCGACGTCTGCGTGGTCGGCTCCGGCTCGGGTGGCGCCGTGATCGCGGCCGGGCTCGCCGAGCGCGGGCTCAAGGTGCTCGTGCTCGAGGCCGCGGGCTACTTCAACGAGTCCGACTTCAGCCAGCTCGAGCTCCAGGCCTACCAGGAGATGTTTTGGCGCGGCGGGCCCAACCCGACCGCGGACGGCAACGTCACGCTTCAGGCCGGCACGGCGCTCGGCGGCGGCACCGTCATCAACTGGACCAACTGCCTGCGCACCACGCCGTGGGTGCGCGAGGAATGGGCGCGCGAGCACGGGCTCGAGGGCGTGGACGGCGCGGATTACGACCGCCAC
>JBJMLK010000205.1:0-5406 GCA_045805345.1 Thermoleophilaceae bacterium
ACTTCGGGTTGAGGCGAACGCGGTTGAAGTACTTCGAAAGAGCGCCCACGTTCGGAGCGATCGACATCCCGTTGTCGTTCAGCACGATCACGATCGGCAGGTCCAGGCCGCCCGCGTTGTGCAGCGCCTCGAAGGCCACGCCGCCGGTCAGCGCGCCGTCGCCGATGACCGCGACGACCTTCCCGTCGCGCTCGTAGCCCTGGCGCATTGCCTCCTTCAGTCCCACCGCATACGACACTGACGTGGACGCGTGGCCCGCGCCCATGATGTCGTGCTCGGACTCGGGGATCGAGCAGAACGGCGCGAGACCGCCGTACTTCCGGATCGTCGAGAGCTGGTCGCGGCGGCCGGTGAGGATCTTGTGCGGATACGCCTGGTGGCCGACGTCCCAGAGCACCTTGTCCTGTGGCGAGTCGAGCAGGCTGTGGAGCGCGACCGCCAGCTCGCAGGTGCCGAGGTTGGCGCCGAAGTGCCCGCCGATCTCGCCGATCGTGTCGATGATCAGCTCGCGGACCTCCTGCGCGACCTCCTGGAGCTCGTCGTCGGACAGGCCGTGGAGGTCGGGAGGACCGTTGATCTTGTCGAGGCGGCTCACTGCTGGCGGGTCAATATGTAGTCGGTGATCTGCTCTAGCGTGGCGGTCCGGCCGCCGGTCTCGGCGAGCGCGGCGCGCGCCTTGCGGTGCGACTCTGCGGCCAGGTCGCGGGCTCGATCGAGGCCGAACACGCTCACGTAGGTGCGCTTGCCCTGGCGCTCGTCGGAGCCCCGCGGCTTGCCGAGCGCTGCCTCGTCGCCAGTTACGTCGAGGATGTCGTCGACGATCTGGAAGAGGACGCCCAGCTCCGCTGCGAAGCGGCCGTAGGCAATTGTGGCAGGGGTTGTGATGGCCGTCCAAATCAGTACGCACTCGACCGACGCGCCGATCAGCCGGCCCGTCTTCAGCTCGTGCACGTGACGCAGGCCGGCCTCGTCGAGGTCGTCGTCGCCCGTCACGTCCAGGTACTGGCCGCCGACCATGCCGCCGACGCCCGCGGCGTCGACCAGATGGGCGAGCGCCGCCAGCACGTGCTGCGCGTCGCCCGGCTGCCGCCTGGCCAGAAGCCCGATCGCCTCGGCGAACAGGCCGTCGCCGGCCAGGATCGCCACATCCTCGCCGTACGCCACGTGGCAGGTCGGCTCGCCGCGGCGGAGCTGGTCGTCGTCCATCGCCGGGAGGTCGTCGTGGATCAGCGAGTAGGTGTGGATCAGCTCGATCGCCGCGGCGAGCGGGAGCACGTCGCCGGGGTCCTGGCCCACGGCCTCGGCCGTGGCCAGGGCGAGCACCGGGCGAATCCGCTTGCCGCCCGCCAGCAGCGAGTGGCGCATCGCGTCCTCGAGCCCGGCCGTCGCGGGCTCGCGGGCGAAGCGGAGCTCGTCGAGGTAGGCATCGACGCGGGCCTGGAGCTCGACCGGGTACGTCGCGGTGGCGGGTCCGGCGCTCAGAGGAGCCGCTCCTGACCGGACGCCTCGCCGGGCGCGGCCGCCTGGCGGTCGAGCGCCGCCCCGAGTCGCGCCGCGATCTCCGCGCAACGCTCCACGAGGTCGGCCGCCTCGCCGGGCTCGATGTCGTCGGCACGCAGCCGGTCGGCGGTGCGCTCGAGCTCGGCGATCGCCTCGTCGAGCTCGCTCATGCCGGTCATGCCGCCGCCCGCTCGCGCTGAACCGCGCCCAGGATGCCGTTGATGAAGCCGGGCGCCTCGGCCGAGCAGAGTTCCTTGGCCGACTCGACCGCCTCGTCGATCGCCACCTCCGCCGGTATGTCGTCGCGGCGCAGCAGCTCGTACAGCGCCACGCGCAGGATGTTGCGCTCGAGCGGCGCGATCCTGTCCACGCTCCAGTCGCGGGCGTGACGCTCGATCAGCGCGTCGAGCTCCTCGGCCTCGGCGCCGGCGCCCTCCACGAGCTCACGCGTGAAGGGCTTGGCGCGCGGGTCGAGCAGGTCGGCGAGCGGGCGACCGGTGACGTCCTGCTGGTAGAGGGCGAACACCGCGGCCCTGCGCTGCTCGGTCCGCCGCATCTGGGTGCCCCTACGCCCGGGAGACGTACGCGCCGGAGCGCGTGTCCACGCGCACCCGGTCGCCCTCGTTCACGAACAGCGGCACGCGCACGGTCACGCCGGACTCGAGCTTCGCCGGCTTGTCGCCGCCACCCGACGCCGTGTCCCCCTTCACGCCCGGCTCGGTCTCCTCCACGGCCAGCTCGACCGCGCTCGGCACCTGCACGTCGGCGGGCCGCTCGTCCACGTAGAGCACGTCGACCTCCTGGCTCGGGAGCACCCACTTGAGCGGCTCGGTGACCTGGTCCTCGGGCACGGTGATCTGGTCGTAGCTCTCGAGGTCCATGAAGTGGGCGTCGGCGCCGTCGGCGTAGAGGAACTGCATCTTGCGCGTCTCGGTCCGGATCGGCCGGAACTTCTCGCCGGCCCGGAAGGTCTTGTCGATCACGGCGCCGTCCGCCGTTCGCTTGAGCTTGGTGCGCACGAACGCACCGCCCTTGCCGGGCTTTACGTGCTGGAACTCGACGATCTTGAAGACCGTTCCGTCGACCTCGATGTGGGTGCCGTTCTTGAACTGGTTGGTGCTGATCATGCCGCCGGTGAGTGTAGGGCGGCTGACTCGGCTCAAGTGGCGCGGCATTTCGCTCGATGCGGTCCGGATGGAGCCGAATCGCCCGCCTTCCCGCGCTCGCGCGTACGCCGCGATGGCGCTGGCCGCGCTCGCCCTCGCCGGCGCCGTGGTGGCGCTGGCGCAGCCCGACCTCGGCGACTACACGCATACGCGCGCCGCCACCAACACCGACAACGCCGCCCCGCTCATCGACGTCGTGCTCCGCGGCGACCTCGGCAGGGTGCCGGCGAGCCAGCCGGTCATGGGGCCGGTGTCGGTGGTGCTGCGGCTGCCGTTCGCGGGGGTTGGCCGCGCTCTGGGCGGCCGGCAGCTGGAGTACTGGCTCGGCTGCGTCGCGTGCCTGTGGGCGCTGGCGCTGCTCGCGATCGTGCTGGCGGCTCGTGTGCGCCGGCGCGAGGGTGGGCTTGCGGCGCCCGCGGTGGTGGTGCTGGTGCTCGTGGCGAACCCGCTCACGCTCGCCGCGCTCGACGCCGGGCACCCCGAGGAGCTGCTCGCGGGTGCGCTCGCGTGCGCGGCCGTGATCGCCGCGAGCGGGGACCGCCGCCGCCTCACCGGATTGCTGCTCGGGCTCGCGCTCGCCACCAAGCCGTGGGCGGCGCTGGCGGTCCCGGTCGTCTTCGCCGCGCTGCCGCGCGGCCGGCGGCGCGAGGCGATGCTGCTGGCCGGCGGCCTGGCGGTCGTGCTCGTCGCGCCGCTCGCGCTGGCCGACCCTCACCGCTTCCTCGGCGGGTCGCACGAGCTCACGAGGTCGATGCGCGTGTACCCGGCGAGCGCGTGGTGGCCGTTCGCGCACCACGTCGCGGCCAACTCCTGGTCGATGCCACTCGGGCTCACGCGCTCGGCGGGCCAGCTGCTCGCGGCCGGGCTGGCGGCGGTGGCCGGGCTCGTGGCGGTGCGAGGCGGGCGAACGGTCTCTGCCGGGCGCGCCCTCGCGCTGCTCGCCGGCGTGATGCTCGCGCGCTGCGCCGTGGACCCGCTGAACCTCGCCTACTACGCGATCCCGTTCATGGTCGCGCTGGTGGCCTGGGAGTCCACGGAGCGCCGCGGCCTGCCGGTGGTGGCGCTCACCGCGAGCGTGCTCGCGTGGGCCACGGGTCTGCACCCGGCGGCGAACCCGGAGCTCGCGTGCGCGCTCTACCTGGCCTGGTCGGTGCCGCTGGCAGCCCTGCTGCTCACGCCGGGCCGGGGCCGCTCCCGCGCGATTCGTCCTGACTTCACCTCGCCCAGCGAGGTCTAACCAGGACGGACAGCGGCTTACGAGGGGTGCCCGAAGGCTGCCAGGGAGTTCCGTCCTGACTTTGGGTCGCTATGCGACCTCAATCCAGGACCGAACCGCTCGGCCTCCCCTGAAAAGCCGCAGTTTGCGGTCACGCCACGGGGCCGCTGAGCTGGGCCGCCCTTCGTCCTGCCTCAGTCCCGGTAAGCGGGATCAGGGCAGGACGCAACCTTCCGGGCCCCCCTCAAAAGCCGCAGTTTGCGGCGGCGCAGCCGCGCGTCGGCGAGCTAGCGAGCTAGCGAGCTCGTCGACTCGGAGCCCCACCACAGCTTCGGCCACGATCTCGTGGGCCAGAACTGGGCGCGGCCGCTCTAGCGCATACGCTGCGTCCACACGACGACCGAGGGGGCTGGATGGACTCGCACTTCTGGAGCAGGCTGGACGACGTCGCCGACCGCTGGAACGTGCTGCGCCATCCGTTCTACGTGCGCTGGTCCGAGGGCGCCCTCACCCGCGAGGAGCTGGCCCTCTACGCCGGCCAGTACGCCCACGCGGTCGCGGGCCTCGCAGCCGGCGCGCGGCGGGCGGCCAGCCTCGCGCCGGGCGATGGCATTCTCGACGCGCACGCGGCCGAGGAGGAGGCGCACGTGGAGCTCTGGCACGACTTCGCCCGCGCCGTGGACTCCGATCCGGCCGAGCCGCTGGCGGAGACCGCCGGCTGCGCGAACGCCTGGTCGGATCCGCACCGCGGCCTCCTCCCCACCCTCGTCGCGCTCTACGCGGTCGAGGCGGCGCAGCCCGCGATCTCGGAGACCAAGCGAGCGGGCCTCGTCGAGCGCTACGGGTTCGAGCCGGGCGCCGCGACCGCCTACTTCGACGTGCACGCGGTGCGCGACGTGGAGCACGCGCGCGAGGGCCGCGCGGCGATCGCCGGCCTGCTGGACGAGGACGCCGACCTCGACCCGCTCGTGGCCGAGGCGGAGCGTGCGCTGCGCGCCAACTGGAGCCTGCTCGACGGCGTCGAGCGCGCGTCCGGGGCGGCCTAGGAGTCGCCCACGCCGGGGGGCACCCGCCCCTCGGCACGCAGCTTGTCGAGGTGCGCCTCGAGCGTGAGTCGCGCGGCCCAGCGCAGCATCGGGTGGGCGCCGAGGTCGGTGTCGCTCCACGCCTCGTCCAGCACCTCGTCGAGCGACCGCGCACCGCCGTCGAGCGCCGCCAGCACCCGTCGCTCGCGGTCGAGGCGGTGGCTTCGGAGCTCCTCTATCCGCGCCGCCGGGTCCCACACGAACGGGCCGTGACCGGGACAGATCGTCGCGAGATCGAGCTCGCTCAGCCGCTGCAGCGAGTCGAGGTAGTCGGCCATCGAGCCGTCGCTGCCGCCCACGAACACGCTGCCCTCGCCGAGCACCGTGTCGCCGCTGAACAGCACGCGCCCGCGCAGGAGGCAGACGTGGTCGGGGGCGTGGCCCGGGGTGGCGATCGCGCGCAGCGGGCCGGCCTCCTCGCCGTCCGCCGGGCGCACGA
>JBJMLK010000206.1:0-11693 GCA_045805345.1 Thermoleophilaceae bacterium
AACGAGCGCAACGCGCAGACGCGCGCCCGGGGGCTCCCCGGCTGGAGGCCGCACCCCGACGTGATGACGTCGCCGAGCACGACGCCCAAGGTCGCGTTCGCCCTGACGGCGATCGGTTCCGCCAACCCTCAACGGGGTCAGACCCCCTTGAGGGTTTGGCCTCAACGGGGCCAGACCCCCTTGAGGGTTTGGTTGAGGGTCGCGGGCCTCGCGGGCCTCGCCGCCTCCGCGCTGCTCGCGCTCGAGGTCGCCTCCAACGAGCCCGTGCCCGGCGCGAGCGACAACGCAACGGGCGTCGCCGCGGTGCTCGCGCTCGTCGAGCGGTTCGCCGCGGAGCCGTTCGACCACACCGAGGTGGTCGCGCTCCTGCCCGGCTGCGAGGAGTCGGGGATGGGCGGGATGCGCGACTGGCTCGACGCCGAGCGGGCACGCCTCGACCCCGCCGCGACGCTGGTGCTCGGGCTCGACACGCTCGGCTCCGGCGAGCCGATGGCCGTGACCGGGGAGGGGCCGTTCCGGGCGGAGCGCTTCCGCCGCGCCGACCTCGACCGCGCGGACCGCGGCGCCGAGCGCGCGGGCCTGCGGCCGCCGCGTCGCGTGCGGCTGGGCGGCTGGACCGACCCGATCCTCGCGGTTCACGCCGGGATCCCGTCGCTGTCGATCCTGTCGATCGACGGCAACCGCCTCGCGAACTACCACCTGCCGACCGACACGCCCGACCGCGTGGACTGGGAGTCGGTCGACGCGTGCGTGCGGCTCGCGGGCGGCGTGGCCGAGGACTTCGCGGCCGGCTAGCGGCCTAGACCCGCGAGAACCGCCGCGCCGGAGCCTCGCGTGCGTGGTCGCGCTCGGCGACCTCGCGCGCCAGGCGCTCCAGCGTGCTCGCGAAGCGCCGCCGCAGCCAACAGCGGCCGCCGAGCCTGAGCAGCAGCCGGTCGAGCGATCGTGCGCGCTCGAGCTCCGCCGCCAGCTTGACCCGGCTCGCCCCGAGCCGGCCGGCGATCGTCCAGCTCACCCGCGCCCGCGTGCCGCTCGCGAGCTCAGCGGTCCCGATGATCAGGCGCGGCTCGCGCGCCGCCACGACCCGCGTGATCACCGTGCGCCGCATGCCGAACGGGCCGCGCACGCGCACGTGGCCGCCGTCGGCACGGCCGCCGTCGGAGGAGTCGAGGGTGAGCACCTCCACGAAGCGGTCCGCCAGCCGCCAGTGGTTGCGGAGGTCGGACAGGAACGCGTAGACGTCCTCGGGGGGAGCCGGGACGAGGGCCGCGGCCTCGATGTCCGCGGTGGGCTCGGCATGGTCCGAAGCCACGGCCCTGGCAGGCTACCTATGCGGCTCTGGGGGACGCGGCCGCCGTGCGCGTGTCGGCGGCTGGAGTCGCCGCGTACGCGCCGAGCCCGGCGAGCCCGAGCAGCAGGTGGAGGACGTCGTCCTCGGTGTTGACCGGGATGAACCCGAGGATGCTCTCGTGGTTGCCGATGGCGAAGCCCCAGATCGCCACCACCAGGTACACGACCCCGAGGCCGCCCGCGTACGCCCGTGCGGCGTAGCCGAGAGCGGCCAGGCCGAGTGCGCCGGTCACGATGTGGACGACGTTGTGCCAGCCGTTCACGGCGAGGATCCCGAACACCGAGTCGACCTGGCCGGGGGACCCGAAGCTGGACGAGTAGAAGAATCCGATGATGCCGGCCGCCAGGAGTGTTCCGCCCACGAGCAGGGCGTACAGCTGGGCGGGAGTTCTGTCCTTCATGTCTTGACCTCCGTCAATTCCGCGAACACGTCTGGCCTCTACGCCCGCGGCACGGCTCCCGGATTATTGGCTCAACTCTTGTAGATAAATACGATAAGGTGGCAACTATGTCGCGGCTCGACGCCCTCGCCGATCCGGTGCGCCTGCGCATCGTGCGCCACCTCGCCGACCACCCCGGCGCCTCGCTGCCTGAGCTGGCCGATGCCGCCGGCGTCCACCTCAACACCGCGCGCCCGCACGCGACCGCGCTCGAGGCCGCCGCGGTGATCGAGCGCGAGTCCGCTCCGCCGTCGGGGCGCGGCCGGCCGCGGCTCGGCTACCGGCTGCGCGCCGGCTGGTCCCCACCGACCGCCGACTTCCGCGGACTCGCGGAGCTGCTGGCCGCCGCCGTGCTGCGCGCCGGGCCGGACGCCGGCGAGCTGCGGGCGGTCGGCGAGGAGTGGGGGCGCTTCCTCCAGGGCCGGCCCGGCGGGCACGACCTGGCCGCCGACCTGCCGGACGCGCTTGCCCAGCTCGGCTTCGACGCCCATGTGGACGGCCGCGCCGTGGAGCTGCGGGCGTGCCCGTGCCCGTTGGTGCTGCCGGACCGCCCGGAGCTGGTCTGCGGCCTGGCCGCATCGGTGGTCCAGGGCGTGCTCGAGGGCAGCGGGAGCGACATGACCGTGAGCGGCGGCAGCCACGACCCGGACCGGCGCGCGTGCTCGCTGCAGCTCACGCGAGCGCGACGGCCCGGCGCGCGCCGCACGCGACGCCGCGGGAGGCGCGATGCCTGAGCACCTCGCCGCCGCCTCGAGGCCGTTCCCGCCGCCTCACCCGGCATCGACCTCCCGCGCGCCGAGCGCGCGGCGCGCGACCTGCTCGCAGCACTCGGCGCCGATCTCGAGGACGAGAGCCTGCGCGAGACGCCCCGTCGGGTGGCGGCCGCGTACGCGGAGATGCTGACGCCGCAGCCGTTCGCGCTCACGACGTTCGCCAACGACGAGGGCTACGACGAGCTGGTGATCGCGCGCGGCATCCCGTTCCACTCGCTGTGCGAGCACCACATGCTCCCGTTCCACGGCGTTGCGCACGTGGCGTACCTGCCGGGCGAGCGGATCCTCGGGCTCTCGAAGCTGGCCCGCGTGGTCGAGCTGTTCGCGCGCGGTCTCCAGGTGCAGGAGCGGTTGACCGTCCAGGTGGCCGACTGGCTCGACGAGCGGCTCTCGCCCAAGGGGGTGGGCGTCGTGCTCGAGGCCGAGCACCTGTGCATGACCCTGCGCGGGGTCCAGAAGCCGGGTGCGCTCACGGTCACCTCGGCGCTCCGCGGGCTGGTGCGCGACGACGCGCGTACCCGCCAGGAGTTCCTCTCGCTCACCCGCGACCGTTAGCGGAGTAGGTCTTTAGCGCCTAAATCTGGTTCACTGCCGCGCGTGACAGATCCAGGACGCGACCGGTCAGGCAAGCTGTTTCAGGGCATTAGCGCGCTCTCGGCGCTGGGGGGTGTCGTCATTGCCCTCCTCGGCGCCGGAGCCGGCGCCGCCGTGGTCCGCGTGGCGGCGCCGACGACCGAGACCGTCACGGTCACGCGCCCAACGTCCGTGGTAAAGGGGACGCCCGGGGGCGGCGGCCTCCTGCCGTCGGCGAAGACCGCATGCAAGCCGACCGATGCCACCCACGGCGGCGACTACGAGCCGAACGACGACAAGCAGCACCCGTTCGGTCCGCTGACCGCGAACCAGACGTACGGGAGGGGCGCGATCGACACGAGCAACGACGAGGACTGGTTCGTCTTCTGCACGACTGGCCGGCAGCAGCTGACGGCGGACTTCACACCTGAGAACGACACCGAAGAGGGGTGCTACACGATCACGGCGTACTTGGACGACGCCGACGGCAACGAGGTGGGAGACGGCGAGACCTCCCCCGATACCAACGAGACCGGTCACATGACCTACACCGCTCCGGGCGCAGGGCGCTACTTCGTGAAGGTCGATGGCGGGTCCGCGGGATGCAGGTACGCCCTCCAGGTGAACTCGGACCACCCATTCACCGCCACGGTGCCGCAGTCCTGACCGCGGTCGTTAGCCTCGCGAGCCATGGAGGCCTTCGACTCGCTGGTCGGCGCGCTCGACTATCCGATGTTCATCGCGACGACCGTCGCCGACGGCGAGCGGGCCGGCTGCCTGCTCGGCTTCGCCACGCAGTGCAGCATCGAACCGGCGCTCTTCCTCGCGTGCATCTCCGACAAGAACCGCACCTACCGGGTGCTCGAGCGGGGCGCGAGCGCGATGGTCGTGCACGTGGTGCCACGGGGGGCGGACCAGCTCGTCGAGCTGTTCGGCGGCGAGACCGGCGACGAGGCCGACAAGTTCGACCGCTGCCGGTGGAGCGCGGGTCCCCAGGGGATCCCCGTGCTCGACGAGTGCCGCAGCTGGTTCGCGGGCCGGATCGCCGACCGCGTGCGGCTGGGCGACCACGTGGGCTTCGTGCTCGACCCGTTCGACGGCGCGGCCGGATACGACGGGCCGGCCTTCCCGTTCTCGCGGGCCAAGCGCGTGGAGCCCGGCCACGAGGCGTAGCCAGCGCCCGGCCACGGGGCGTGGCTAGCGCCCGGCGTACTCCGGGTCGCGCTTCTCCTGGAACGCGCGGGCGCCCTCGGCGAAGTCGTCGCTCTCGGCCAGCCGCTCCTGCGCCGCCACCTCCTGCTCGAGCGTGATCGCCAGCGCCGGCCGCGCCGCCGCGTCGACGATCCGCTTCGACAACCCGACAGCCAGCGGCGCGCACGCGAGCAGCTCGTCGCACAGCCCCTGGGTCGCGGCGTCGAGCTCGTCGGCGGGCGCGATCCGGTTCGCGAAGCCGATCCGGTACGCCTCGTTGCCGTCGATGACCTTGCCCGTCATCACCAGCTCCTTCGCGCGGCCGACTCCCACGACGGCCGGCAGCCGGGAGCAGCCGCCCACGTCGGGCAGCAGCCCGATCCGCGCCTCGAGCAGGCCGGTCACCGCGTCCTCCGCCATCACGCGCATGTCGCACGCCAGCGCCAGCTCCATCGCGCCGCCGAGGCAGGCGCCGTGGATCTGGCAGATCGTCGCCTTCGGCATCTCCTCGAGCAGGTTCCAGATCGCGAGGATCTCGCGCCTGAACGAGCGCAGCCCGCGGGGGTTCTCGGACAGCGCCCGCAGGTCCGCGAGGTCCATCCCGGCGGAGAACATCGCGCCCTCGCCGCGCACCACCACGACTCGCACCGAGTCCTCGTTGGCGGCGCCGCGGAAGGCGTCGCCCAGCGCCTGTACGACCTCCCCGCTGAGCGCGTTGCGCTTCTCCGAGCGCGCGAGTACTACGTGGCGGACGGCTCCGCGATCCTCGATCTCAATGAGTGGCATGTAGTCTCCCCGCGCTTCGACGGACGGACAGAGAAAGGACTACGGAGGCTAATGGAGATCTCGAAGGTGGGCGTCCTGGGCGCCGGGCTGATGGGTCACGGGATCGCGCAGATCGCGGCCCAGGCCGGCTGGGACGTCGTCCTGCGCGAGGTCGATCAGGCGCACCTCGACAAGGGGCTCGGGCGGATCGAGAAGCAGCTCGGCCGGGCGGTCGAGAAGGGCCGGATGGAGCAGGCGGAGGCGGACGGCGTGCGGGGCCGGATCAACGCGACGCTCGACTACGGCGACCTCTCCGACTGCGACCTCGTGGTCGAGGCGATCACCGAGGATCTCCAGCTCAAGCTCGACATGTGGCGCGAGCTGGACGGGATCGTCAAGGACGGGGCGGTCCTCGCCACCAATACCTCGTCGCTCTCTGTGATCGACCAGGCGGTGGCGACCGAGCGCCCGCACCGGTTCGTGGGGCTGCACTTCTTCAATCCGCCGCAGGTGATGCCGCTGCTCGAGGTCGTGCAGACCGTGACGACCGACGAGGAGTCGCTGAAGACCGGCTTCGAGTTCGGCGAGCGGCTCGGCAAGCTCACCGTCCACGCCAAGGACAAGACGGGGTTCATCGTCAACCGGCTACTCGTCCCGTACCTGCTCGACGCGATCCGCGCGTACGAGGAGGGAGTGGGCTCGATCGAGCAGATCGACGCGGCGATGAAGGCGGGAGCGAACCACCCGATGGGCCCGTTCACCCTGCTCGACTTCGTCGGCCTCGACACCACGAAGTCGATCGCCGACATCATGTTCGACGAGTACCGCGAACGGCGCTTCGCGGCGCCCCCGACCCTGCGCAAGATGGTCGCCGCCGGCTGGCACGGAACCAAGACCGGCCGCGGGTTCTACGACTACTCGGGCGACAAGCCGGTGGCCGTCGACCCCGGTTTGTAGGGGCGCGCCCGAACCGCGCCGCGCACCCCGCGGGGCGAGCGCCTGCGCGCCCGGTTCGCCGTCCGCCTCCGGCGGTACGGTCGGCCGCATGAATCTCCAGATCGACGCAGAACGCGGCCCCATCCTCGCGGCCGGAGGCGTGCTCCTCGCGTGCGCCGTGGGCATGCTCGCCGTCCGGCTCGAGAGCTCCTGGGGCAAGGGCGTGCACCTCGTGGTGGAGCTGGCGGCGTTCGTCGTCGTGTTCGGGCTCGCGTGGCTGTCGCCGCTCCGCGAGCGCCCGCTGGCGTACCAGTCCACGCTTGCGGTCACGGGGCTCGTGCTGCTCGTCGTCGTGCTGTTCCGGCTGGCCGACGTGTTCGGCGTCGACAACACCGGCAACTCGGGCACGCTCATATGGATCTCCGCGATCTTCACGGCGGTGGCGGCGGCGGCCGCTCTGCGCTTCGAGTCCGTCGCGTCGGCCCTGTTCGCGGGGATCGGCGCGGTCGTGTTCGTGATCGCCGTGATCGACAAGGTGTTCGACCCGAACGGCGTCACCACGTTTCGCTGGATCTTCCTCCTGCTAGTCATCGCGTTCGGCGTGGCGGCGGCCGGTCTCGCCCGTGGCCCACGCCCCGGATTCGCCGTGGCGGCGGTCGACGTCGCCGGGCTCGTGCTGATCGCGCTCGGGGTCAGCTTCGCCGCGAACGGCATCGCCACCGCGCTCAATCCTCTGTCCGCGGGCGCAGGGATCGGCGAGAACGCGCCCGGGTTCGGCTGGAAGATCGTGCTGCTCGTCGGCTCGCTCGCCGTGGTCGCGTACGCCGCCCAGCGGCGTATGCGCGGGCCGGGATTCATCGGCGGGATCGCGCTTGCGCTCGCGGTGGTGCTGATCGCGGTGCCGGACGACGACCAGTCGATCGTCGGCTGGCCGCTCCTCCTGCTGCTGGCCGGGGGCGCGACGCTCGCGCTCGGGCTGCGCCCGCCCGACGGGGCGGGGCCGGGCGGTGGTGGCACCGTCGCCGCGGCCGGCGGTCCGGGTGGCGTGGCGCCGGTCCCGCCGCCCGCGCCGGCTCCCGACACGCGTGAGCAGCCGCCGCCGGCAGGCGGGCCCTAACGGCGCTCCCGCGCGGCCGGGCTCGTCACACGGCGCGTGGGCCGATTGGCTGCGCGGAGGCGGCGTTATCGTCCGGGCGGATGTCTGACCTGAAGGACGCTCTCGAGCGGGCCCGCGCCGGCGGGCCGGAGCGGCACCGCGAGAAGTCGGCCGCGCAGGGCAAGCTGCCCGTGCGCGAGCGGATCGAGCGGCTCGTGGACACGGGATCGTTCGCAGAGGAGGCGCTGCTCGCCAACTGGGAGCAGGACGGGTTCGGCGCCGACGGCGTCGTGACGGGCATGGCCACGATCGGCGGCCGGCCGGTCTGCCTGATGGCGAACGACCCGACGGTCAAGGCGGGCTCCTGGGGCCCGAAGACAGTCGAGAAGATCATCCGTATCCAGGAGCAGGCGCTCCGGCACGAGGTCCCGATGGTCTATCTCGTCGACTCGGCGGGCGCGCGGATCACCGACCAGGTGCAGATGTTCCCCGGCCGCCGCGGTGCCGGGCGGATCTTCCACACCGAGGTCAAGCTGTCGGGCGTCGTGCCGCAGGTGTGCGTCCTGTTTGGGCCGAGTGCCGCGGGCGGCGCCTACATCCCGGCGTTCTGCGACGTCGTGATCATGCGCGACGGCAACGCCTCGATGTACCTCGGCTCGCCGCGGATGGCGGAGATGGTGATCGGCGAGACGGTGAGCCTCGAGGAGATGGGCGGCGCGCGAATGCACACCGGCGTGTCCGGCTGCGGCCACTTCCTGGTGAAGTCGGACGAGGAGGGCATCGACCTCGCGAGCCGCTACCTGTCGTACATGCCCTCGAGCTGGCACGAGGAGCCGCCGCCGGCGCCGCCCGCCGAGCCGGGCAGCGACGCCTCGCTGCGCGAGCTCATCCCCGCCGACGAGAACAAGCCGTTCGACGTGCTCGAGCTGATCGACACGCTCGTCGACGCCGGATCGTTCCTGGAGGTGCAGAAGCGCTGGGCTAAGGAGCTCGTGGTCGGCTACGCGCGGATCGACGGGCGCGTGGTGGGCATCGTGGCGAACCAGCCGAAGCAGCGCGGGGGAGTGCTGTTCGTCGACTCCTCGGACAAGGCGGCGCGCTTCATCTGGACGTGCAACGCGTTCAACGTCCCGCTGATCTTCCTGGCGGACGTGCCGGGCTTCATGATCGGCACCCAGGTGGAGCGCCAGGGGATCATCAGGGCCGGCGCCAAGATGATCTCGGCCGTTTCCGAGGCCACCGTCCCGAAGATCTCGGTCGTCGTCCGCAAGGCGTATGGCGCCGGCCTCTACGCCATGGCGGGCCCCGCGTTCGAGCCCGATGCCTGCATCGCGCTCCCGAGCGCCCGCATCGCGGTGATGGGCCCCCAGGCGGCGATCAACGCCGTCTACTACAACCAGGTCCAGGCGATCGAGGACGAGGACGAGCGCGCGGCCTTCGTGGACAAGCTTCGCGCCGAGTACTCGGAGGAGATCGACATCCTGCACCTCGCGTCGGAGCTGGTGATCGACGCGGTGATCCAGCCCGAGGACCTGCGGGGGGAGCTGGGGAGACGGCTGGCTCTGAGCGCGTCGAAGCGCCGGGACTGGCCTGAGAAGAGGAATGCCGTAACGCCTGTTTGACGGTTTGCCGTGGCGGGCGGGTCCTGTCGATGGCACCCGCCCGAAGGACCGCCGCGGCACACGAACAACCACCCAGCCCCAAGCCAGCCGGGTGAGCGCGCACCCCACTGGGGAATTGGGGCAGTGAGCAGGGCGGCCGATCGGGCGGGTGGCGGGCGCAGGCTATTTCGGACTACCGCAGCGAGCGAAGCGAGCGAGGATGGTCGGAAAAGCCGAGCCGGACAGGACCCGCCCGCCACGGCGCGCCGGGCTGAAGGCCCCTGAGCTGCAGCCGTCTGATCGCGTTTACCACGGCGTTACCCGACCTTTGCCGCCGGCTCGGATGGTGTAGCCGCCACCGTCCCGACCTGAAGGAGAACGCCGTGAGGCGCACCATCCGCCTGTCCGTCATCGCGATCGCGATCGCAATCGCCAGCACCACATCAGCCGATGCCGCCGCCACTCGCCTGCTGTGCGCGACCGGGCCCGGCAAGCCCGTCGTGATGCCCGGCGCGCGCGGGGCCTGCAGGTCCGGGCAGCGCGGCATGGTGCTCGCGCCGGCCTCGCGCGTCGCCGCGCTAGAGGGCAGGGTCAGCGCGCTCGAGGCCCAGGTGAGCACACTCCAGTCCCAGAACGCCACTCAGTCGTCGCAGATCGGCGCCCTCGACTCGCTGCTCGCGGGCGTCAGCCGGAACGGAAAGACGCTTCGCTTCAGTGGCATGAACGTCCAGATCGTGAACGGATCGGGTTACACCGACGGCCCCGTGAACGGCCTGGGCAACCTGATCATCGGCTACAACGAGCCCGGCGATGCCGGCCACGGATCGACCCCGCCCCCGACGCAAACCGGCTCGCACAACCTCGTGATCGGCCGGAACGACTCGTTCACCTCCTCCGGCGGGATCGTGGTCGGGTACTCCAACACGCTCGGCGGCGCTTTCGGCGCCGCGTTCGGGGAGTTCAACACCGCGAGCGGCCCATACGCCGCCGTCACGGGCGGATCGAACAACGTCGCGAGTGGGAGCGACTCGTCGGTGAGCGGAGGCCGGGCGAACACAGCTGTCGGAGGGTCGGTCAGCGGTGGGGTCGGCAACACGGCGACCGCGGCGTTCTCGAGCGTGAGCGGCGGGCGGGGCAACAACGCGGCCGCAGCCGACTCGTCGATCCTCGGCGGCTACCAGAACCAGTCGGCGGGCCCCACCTCCACGGTGAGCGGCGGCTCCGAGAACAAGGCGAACGGCCAGTACTCGTCGATCCTCGGCGGCGGCGGTATCAACGGCACAGCCGCACACTCATGCTCGGACGTCATCTACGGCTACTTCCCCGCCTGCGGATAGGCATGAACAACCACCAAGCCACGAGAGCAAGCCAGGGTGGTGAGCGCCACCCCATCGGAATGGGGGCAGTGAGCAGGGCGGCCGATCGGGCGGGTGGCGGGCGGAGCTGCTTCCGACTAGCGCAGCGAAGCGGAGCGGAGCGAGGATGGTCGGA
The DNA here is from genome assembly GCA_045805345.1 of Thermoleophilaceae bacterium. GTDB lineage: Bacteria > Actinomycetota > Thermoleophilia > Solirubrobacterales > Thermoleophilaceae > AC-37. Next base: position 10,217 of record JBJMLK010000206.1, read on the forward strand.
AGAGCGAAGCTCCGACAGGACCCGCCCGCCACGGCGCCCGAGCCATAAGCGAAAGAGGACCTAGAACGTAGGAGAAGCCGCGAACCACACGGGCGCCGGCGACTCGCCCTCGCGGAGCAAGTCCGCAGGAGCCCGATGCGCCAGCTCCGGGTTGGGAGCGGTGAGCCACTCCGGTGCGGTGGACGTGCGGTCGCGCTCGAGCAGCAGGCGCACGACCGCGTACAGGTTGCGCAGGCGCTTCTCGAGCTCGTCCGGCGGATCCTCGTCGCCGTGCGCGATGCGCGCGACCTCGATGGTGCTGGTGGCGGTGGCGAAGGCGGTAAGCCCCGGGCCGATCGTGGCCTCGAGCCACTCGGCGAGGCGGTCGATGCGCTCGCCCTCGATGCGTCCGGAAAGGTTGTTCTCGTAAGTCACCTTGAAATCCCTGCCCAGCTGTTCTGTACCCGGGGAAGCAGTCCTGCGGCTGGTTCTCTCCCCCTTGCGGCTTAAGTTCCCATCGGAACTCCCGCCAAGACCTTTAGCCCCTGGGCCGGACCGATCAGCAGTGGTGGAGCTTCCGCTCCAGGTGAACCCGCTTGCCGCCCGCCAGCTGCGCGACTACGACAACCGTCCAGTCCGGGTTCAGGCCGCGCGCCCGGAACGTCCGCTCGAACGGAACCGTGGCGTCGGGCGCGGCCCGGCGATCGCCGATCCGGAAGCGCGCCTGGCGCACCTGCTCGAGATGCGTTCCGGTCAGGTGCGCGTGCCACGTGCGCAGGTGGCAGTGGCGGCGGAGGCGCAGTCGTGGGCGCGGGTTGCGCGCGCCGAGGCCCGTGGCCAGCTTGCGGTAGAGCGCGAAGGCCGGCTTCGGCACGTACTCGTCGGTCATCAGGCCGTACTGCTGCTGGAAGTTGGGCGAAGTCGTGTTGCTGTCGCGCAGGTCGAACCAGCGGTAGTCGCTGATGTTGAACGTGCCGCGGAAGTCGTGCACCGCGCGCACCATCGTGTCCATCGCCTGCGCCTGGCGCGCGTACGTGCGCCCGGGCCCGGTCGGCCAGCCGTTCTCCTCCACGTGGATCGGGATCCGCTTCGGGATCCCGGCGCCGCGCGAGTAGCAGCGGAAGCTGGTGAACGCGTTGACCAGCGCGTCGCGCTCGCCCCCCGGCGAGTTCGCCGGGGGGATGAACGTGCCCGGGTAGGCGTCCACGCCGACCCAGTCGAGCGAGCCGACGAACCGCCTGCCGCCGTGATCGCGCAGGTAGTTCCAGAACGACTGGTCCTCGGACGGCGAGTTGCGGTAGGCCCAGTTGAACCCGATCTCGAGCTGGTCGAAGCCGCGTCGCCGCGCCTCGTCCTTGGCGGCCTCCACGCCGAGGATCAGTGCGTCGCGCCCGCGGTCGTAGGCGCCGTCAGACGAGTCGGGCGAGAAGGCGAGGTTCACCTCGTTGGTCACCTGGATGCCGACCACGCGCGGGTTGGGACCGAAGCGGTCCACCAC